>JADLBD010000164.1 GCA_020847975.1 Bryobacterales bacterium
GTCCAGTTCAAATATATGAGTACTGGTAGTAGATATTCCACGCGCGAGGTGGCCGACTGCTGAGTCGACCGTTCCTAACGTAGCTGGTTTCGTTCAGTGGCGAGGCCTATGTTCCCGTGGACCGGCCGCCTCTGCGCGAGGAGATGTGAACCCAGGCCTGTTTAGCCGAGGTTCTTCATTCCGAACGGCTATCACGAACCCCCGCAAAGCCATGGCGCTTTGCGGGGGTTCTCGCATTTTGTGCAGTAGCCGTACACCGGTGTTCCCCGGAGAGGATCTGGTAACATGACTCTCCATGAGCGATATCCCCAACTGGGACGACTACTACCTGGAGATCTGCAAGGTAGTGGCGGCACGCAGCAAAGATCCCAACACACAGCTTGGATGCGTGATTGTCGGTCCTGCGCACGAGATCCGAACGACGGGCTACAACAGCTTTCCGCGCGGCATTCGGGACGACGTGCCGGAGCGCAAGGTGCGCCCGGCGAAGTATTTATGGATCGAGCACGCCGAGCGGAACGCGATCTGCAACGCGGCGCGGTGCGGGACGCCGCTCGAGGGGTGCACGCTGTACGTGGAGATCATGCCCTGCATGGATTGCGCGCGGGCGATTGTACAGGCGGGGATCAAGGAAGTGATTGTTTCGCAGGAGCGGATGGCGCAATACTCCAGCGATTACTACAACGAGCATTTTGGCATGGTGGAGGTTCTATTCGCGGAGGCGGGGGTCAAGGTGCGGCGGCACCCGGCCTAAACCGAAGTTCCTGAACTTCGGTCGAAAGGGTCACTGGCGGACGGGGACCAGAGCTTTGAGATCCACCTCGCCGGAGCCATTCGCAGGCGCGGGCAGGGCGATGGAGACATCGATGTTCTTGCAGATGGATTCGGTGCAGGCCTGGCCGCGGATGGCGATGCCGCCGGCGGCGCGCTGTTTGACCTTGGCGGCGAAGAGGGCGCGGGTGTCGAAGCCCCATGTGTACCAGCGAATGTCCGGTTTGGAAAAATCTTTGGGCTCGGTCTGAAGCCAGCCTCCGGCGGCTTCGAGGCCGTCCGTCAACTTGATCCCGGTGGGGCGTTCGATACCAAGCGACGGTTTGCCGGCGAGTTTTTCCGCCTGGCGCTGTTTGTTATCCATGGCGAAGGTGTGCCAACCGGGCTCAATGACAGCTTCCACCACGACATAATCACCGCTCCAGCGGGCACGATAGGACAGACAGCGTTTGTCGTCGTGGTGGACCTCGACGGGCTGAGTCCACTCAGCGGCGCAGGTGGCGGCCGGCACAAGAACTAATGCGACGGCCAGAAGTCTGTTCATTTTCGAAAGCTCATGCGGTAGGTTTTGAGGGGCATCTCGAGGCTTTTGCCGTCACGGAGAACGCCGAGAGTGACGGAATCCCCCGCCCTCTTGCGGAGCTTGATGTACAGCTCGGCGGTGTTGGCATCGGGATCGCGCTGGGTTCCGTCGACGGCGTAGATGATGTCGCCGGTGTGCAGGTCGTGGCTTTTCATCATCTGGGCGAAGTTGTCGACGTGGGTGACCATGCTGGCGAAGCCGTCTTTCTCGAGTCCATTGTCGCGCTTTTCGGAATCGGTGAGCGGGCGCGAGTCGAAGTAGGTGCGGGGATCGACTGTGAGTTGGCGGAAGCGGATATCGGTCCACCACCAGCGCTCGGGAAGCGAAACGGCGAGGGGGAGGGTTGCTCCGTCGCGGTTCACCGTGAGGTCGACCCTCCGTGCGCGGCGGTTGATCTTGTCGTAGGCGTATTGGAGGTCGCCGAAGGTCCAGACTGTAGTTCCGTTGAGAGCGGTGATGCGGTCACCCGGCTTCATACCGGCCTCGGCGGCGGGGCCTTTTGTCTCCTTCACCACCAGCCCCTTCGGGATGTCGAGGTAGATGCCGATGGTGCGCAGATCAGGGGAGCGGTACATGTGGGTGATCTTGTCGAGGGCGCCGTCCTTTTCGCGGTGAACATTCTGGAAGTCACCGATGAGGTGGCATTCGACGCAGTTGCTCTGCGCGTATGTGCGCTCGACGAGGAGCGGAAAATCCCGCGGGGACATGGGCTTCGGGCGCGGGGTCCGTGCGAGTTTTCCCTCGATGTATTGCTGATGGAGTTCGAGACCTTTCCTCAACGCCAGTTCGAGGCTGTCAAGGCTGAGAAAGGTGTCCTGGGAGGCTCCGTCGCGTCCGCCATAGCGCAGGTAAATCTGCTCGTCCGCGTTGAGGATGAAGAAATAGAGGGTGTTGTAGCGGTCGTAATCGAACAGACCGATGTCGACGTCGTCCATGCGCGGGATGCGCACGCAGACGTATTGGCTCATCAGTTTTCCGCGGGGTGAGTCTTTCGGTGACAGCACAACCTGTGCGTCAAAAACACGTCCGGCGATTCAAGCCTCGCAGCGGAACTCGAGGAAGATGGGCTTGTGAGTTAGCTTGGCCTCCTGGAGGGCGGCTTTGTAGTTGTCGAGCCAGGGGATGCCTTCGTCCTGCGCGGGGAGGAGGGCGGGTCCGGAAGTCAGAGCAAGCAAAAGCAGGGGGAGCGTGCTAATTCGCGTGAACATCGTCGCTGCTAGGGATGATAGCACGGGCCCTGGAGACGGCCTGGGCGATGAGGGGTGCTTTCTTCGAGAGTCCATCGAAGGAGAGTTCTCCGTCCTGGTACATTCTGTACCACTCTCTGCGCTGCCGGATAACACGTTCGTCGTCTCTCAGGCGGAGGCGGCGGACTGTCTCCTCCGCCAGGATGCGATGCTCCTCCGGCGCCTTCCCGGTGAGGACAAGCTGCAAGGAAGGGAGAAGGATTTCGAACCAACCTTCCTCCACAATGAGCGGGTCGAGGATGTTCCCGGCGCGTGATTTGCAGCTATTTACCCATGCGGATGCATAGCGGTAGTTGGACCATTCGTACGCCAGATCCGGGTGAAGGCTAAGGCTCTTGAAGTGATCCACAGTACCGATGGGTTCATACATGGCGGTATAGGCGCAGAGGTTTCGGAAGCCGTCCGCAAGATTCGGCTTGAACGGGCTCCAGTAGTCCTTTGGGCGTTTGGCCTCCGGGTGCTGAGCGAGCCAGGCTTGACCCGGCTTTCTGCATCTCGCGTCAAAAACCGCCGGCTCAGACAGAAGCGTCAGGTCCACCGGGGTCATTGACTGGCATGCTCCCGAGAGACGACCCATCGCGGCCAGAAATCGTCATGCCCGGCCAGCACACGGCGCAATTCCCGATCTATGGACTCCCCCGTATCAAGACCAGCGGGAAGCACAGAGGTATCACCACGCATCCAGGCCTCGGCAGCTTCAATCGCGCGCTCTGCGTCGAGTGATCGGGCCTGCTGCAACCGAAAGACCTCCGAGACCAGCCAGTTACTGACATCTCCTTGCTTGGCCCAATGAACTGGCTCCAGTCTGACTTCCCTGAGTTGCATGGAGAGATGAAAGACGGCGTCGCGGTCTTCGTCGAACTCCGGCTCGACGGAGGCAAGAACGAGCGGCGAGTGCGTGGTGGCGATAATCTGCACGGGGATTCCACTGTTCGAGGTCAGGGCTTGCATTACGTTCAACAGGGCGGGAATGATGCGCCGCTGCCACTGCGGATGGAGGTGACATTCGACCTCGTCGATGAGAAAGATGATTTCCCTCGCGGGATTAACGCCAAGCTGTCGTGAAGCTCTAAGGTGGCCGTGCCAAGTCCAAACCAGCAAATATGCAAGGGCGGCAATCCGGCGCATCCCCGCGGAGGCGTAGACCAATGGGACATCGTCGCCGTAGGGCATGAGCAGTGTTGGATATTCGGTTTCATCGATCGGCCCGATGTGGACCGGCTTTCCAGGCAGCAACTTCTCGATCGAGGATGGCGACAGGACCTCCAGAACCTTGGAGAGTTCATCGAATGGCGATTCGCGGCCCTTCTGCCAGGAAACCCAATCATGGATCAAGCCATTGCAATATCGAGTCCCATTCGCTGCAATGGCGCCACGCCATACTTCCTCCGGCGAAAAGTTGAACGCCTTTGGCCTATCGCCGCCAACTTCTTTAGAATCTTTCCAGTAGTTCCGGGCGGGATCCCAAGCGGAGAAACTCCCATCCACGCCAGCGTAAATGACGATGCCTGGAATTGCAGGCCGGCCGGGAGCGACCTTCCAGAGGTAGTCCTTGCGGGAAAATTCATTCTTTCCCTCGAAGAAGCCGGGAGTGGTTTTCGTATACCTGTAAGTAATTTCCGCGTCCGAGGAATGGGGAACCGCCATGATCCCGCGTGCCCATGTGCGCGTAAGCACCCACCAGGCGACATCTAACAGAAAACTCTTTCCAAGGCCGTTATCACCGGTGAGGAAATTCATCCTTGGAGCGAAGTCAGCCCGCAATTCGGGAGCCGGCCCAACACCTTTGAGATGAATGCTGTTCAACATCAGCTACAACTATAAACCAGCGCGCTGATCCCGAGAGGGAGAGGCGGCGCCACTTTGTACTGGAGGCGATGTCCTGAGCGACTCGCGTCAGCCTTTTTCCTGAAGGAGGGCGCGGCTCATGTTGTGCAGGGAGATTTGCATGGGAGAGGCGTCGGGCCACTCGGGAGGCGGAGGCAGGCTCGGCTTGGCGACGCTGGCGCGGGTGCAGAGTTCCTCGAACAGGGCAACCAGGGCCGGATCGCGCCATCCGCGGGCGGCCTCTTCCTGGATCATCTGCATTGCCTCGGCATGGGGAAAAGCGCGCTTATAGGAGCGTTCGCTGGTGAGGGCGTCGTAGACATCGGCGATCTGGAGAATGCGGGCGAGAAGGGGGATCTGCTCGCCGCACAGGCAATCGGGATATCCGGTGCCGTCCCAGCGTTCGTGGTGGTTGCGGATGATCGGCAACACGGTCCCAAGGCTTTTCATGGGGCGGCAGATCTCTTCCCCTTTCGTGGTATGGGAGCGCATGATGACCCACTCCTCTTCGGAGAGTTGGCCGCGTTTGAACAGGATATGGTCCGGAACTGCGATCTTGCCGATGTCATGAAGGTAACCGCCGCGGTAGAGAGCCACCAGTTCGGGTTTCGAGACCCCGAGGGCCATGCCGAGGGCGACGCTGTAAGTTGCTATGCGCTGGCAATGGTCTCCGGTGTTCTTGTCGCGCTGTTCGACAGCCTGGGCGAGGGCAAAGAGGATGGTTTCGGCCTCCTCGAGAGAATCGACGGCGGCCTTGTGGCGTAACAGGGACTGGATGCGCGTTCGTACCAATGCGGGGGAGAGCGGCTTGAGAAGGAACTCATCCGCTCCGGCCGACAGCCCCATGATTTCGTTCTCTACGCCCTGCACACTGGTGATGATAAGGACCGGAACAAACTGTGTCTTACGATTCGACTTGAGCCAGCGGCAGAAATCCACGCCGTTGGTTTCCGGAAGCATCAGATCGAGGATGATGAGGTCAATGGGCTGGCTCTCGATCTCGATGACGGCTTCCGAGGCGCGTCCGGCTTCGACAATGCGGTAAGGCTCGGTGCGGAGCATGGCTTTCAGCAGTCTGCGGGAGACGTCGGAATTGTCGACGACGAGAATGGTGGGCGAGCGCCCGGATTCCCACAGCGTGCGGTCGATAGTGAAGGCTGCGGGATTGAGGCCGGCAGGGTTACC
Organism: Bryobacterales bacterium; assembly: GCA_020847975.1. Taxonomy (GTDB): domain Bacteria; phylum Acidobacteriota; class Terriglobia; order Bryobacterales; family Bryobacteraceae; genus CADEFT01. Next base: position 5,614 of record JADLBD010000164.1, read on the forward strand.
CACCGGAGATGCGATGGCATCGAGGCCGAGGATTCGATAGTCCTGATTAGCCGGGCTGATGAACTTCATTGGGGAGGCGGCTCCGGTCACAATACCCTATCGGAGGAAAGGGGAGGAAGGTTTAGCGAAGCAGTGGAGTTCGGGAGCGGAGTGGGCGCGAGGCTATGCAAAGCGGTAGATGTAAACTCCAACGCGAACGCAACGAACTTTACTTTTGTTACACTTGCAGGATTTTTGAGTTTCGGCACCCGGCGTGCTAAGGTTTTTTCGATTGTATTGAGTATTGAGGTCTGAATATGTCTCGCGTGTCTCATTTCGCCCTTATTTTTCTTGGGCTTGTTTTTTCGACCGCGTCCTACGGCCAGTCGAGCCGCGGTACGGTGAACGGACTGGTGTCTGATCCATCCGCGGCGGTTATCAACGGAGCCAAAGTGGAACTGCAATCGGTTACGACAGGCGTCAAACGCGAAACCATCTCCAACGAATCCGGCTATTACCGCTTCGATGCGGTGGACCTGGGCAGTTATGAAGTGATTGTCACGGCGAGCGGATTCCGGCAACTGAAGACGGCTCCGTTCCAGGTTGTGGCGAACCAGGTGCGTACGGTGGACGCGCGGCTGGAAGTGGGGGAGCAGAAGAACGTAGTTCAGGTGGTGGCGGAATCGGTTCAACTCCAGGTGGAAGCGCCGGTGCGGGGAGCCAATGTGGGATCGGCGCAGATCACGCAACTGCCGGTATCGCTGCGGAACCCGGCCGCATTGGCGCTGACGGCGCCCGGGGTGAGCAGCAACCGGTCCGCTCCCGGGGTGGGAACGTTTTCTGTGAACGGAGCGCGCGGGCGGTCGAACAACTTTCTCATCGATGGCACGGAAAACAACGACATTTCGGTCGCTGGACAAGGGTTCCAGATCACAAATCCCGACGCGGTGCAGGAAGTGTCGGTGCAAACGTCGAATTTCGACTCGGAATATGGGCGCGCCGGGGGCGCCGTAGTGAACGTGATCACCAAGAGCGGCACGAATGACTTTCATGGGTCGGCTTCGTTCCTGCTGGATGTGACCAACGATGATGCCACCACTCTGCTGCAATCGCTGGACCCGGCCGTAAAGGAGCGAGGGAAGCCGCTTCCGGGCACGGAGCAGTGGTGGGGCGGAACCGTGGGCGGGCCGGTGGTGAAGAACAAGTTGTTCTTCTTCCAGAGTTTTCAGGAGCAGCGGCAGCGCTCGAGCGGATCGAGCGACGTCGTAGCTCCAAGCGCAGTCGGAAGGGCTACGCTGAACGCGGTTTTTCCCAAGGGGACAAATCCGCGGGTGGACCTGCTGAACAGCGTGACGGCGGGGTTGAGCGGGGAGGCGAACAAGTTTCCGGTGGCGCTGGGTAATGGCAGGCCGGACGTCGAGTTCGGATTGGCGATCACCAGCTATCCGCAGACGCTTCGGGACCGGCAGACCACTACACGTATCGACTACGCGTTGTCGGAGAAGAACCAGATCAGCGGCCGGTATCTCTACGACGACAACGTCAATCCGGTAGCCGCGCTCAACTTCCCGAGTTTCATCACCTCGCAGCAGAACCGGTATCAGAACGTACTCGCCTCCTGGACGCGGGTGATTTCGCCGGCGATGACGAACGAACTGCGGCTGCCGTATAACCGCATTGGATTATCCTTTCCCAACGACGCTCCAGACCCGCTGGCGCCAACGCTGCCGCTGTACTCGATCGCCGGACTGACGGCTTCCACCGTGGGCCGGTCCATCGGTGGATACATGGGCGTGCAGACGAACCTGCCGCAAGGGAGGATCGCCAACAACTACGGGTTGCAGGACACGCTGTCGTGGATCAGGGGAAGCCATTCCTTCCGCACCGGGGCGGAACTGCTGTTGCAGCGTTCACGGCAGTACGCGCCCATCGTCGAGCGCGGGAGGCTCGCCTATGCGGCAAGCGCGGGGTACACGGGATTCGCGAATTTCGTGGACGATTTCGGAGGTTCGAGCGGGTCGGTACAGCGCGATTTCGGCAATCCGGCCTACTACCCGAATCTGTTCCGGCAGGCCTACTTCGCACAGGACCGGTGGCGCATCCGGCCGTCGCTGACGCTTACGCTCGGGATCCGGTACGAGTACTTCGGGCTACCGATGAATTCGCTGCGAACGCCGGGATACGAGGGGATTTTCAACATCGACCCGGTTACATTCACCGGGCCGTTCTCACTGCCGAACAAGGTGCAGGGGGACAAGAATAATTTCTCGCCTGCCTTCGGACTGGCCTGGAGCCCCGCCTCGGAGAAGGGCCTATTGGGGAGGTTGCTGGGGAACCGGAAAACAGTGATCCGGACAGGCTTCCAGATGGGGTATGACTCATTCTTCAACAACATTGCCTCGAACGCGGCGACCTCGACGCCGAACGTGGTGGTGACACAGGTGGTGTCGACAGTGAGCGCGGCAGATCCGCGCGGAACGGCGAACCTTTCGGCTACGCTGCCTACGACGCCGCGGCCATTCAGCGCGCTTGACGGGCAGAACACGATTTGGAAGACGCTGGTGAACCCTTACTATGAACGCTGGTCATTCGGCATTCAGCGAGAGTTTACGCCAACCACCGTGCTGGATGTTTCCTATGTGGGATCGAAGGGCACGAAACTATTCGCTACTGAGCAATTCAACCCAGTGGTGCCCGCTTCGATGAGGATTTTGCCCACCACGACGGCGCCAATCCCTTCGAGCCGGCTGGGAACGCGCTATGATCCGCTCTCCGGATCGCGGGCGATCCGGACCAACAACGGCTCGTCCATTTACAACTCCCTGCAAGTAAACCTGAGCAAGCGGACAGCGCATGGATTTTTCGGGAACTTCGGGTATACGTGGTCCAAACTGCTGGATTATGGAAGCGAAATCTTTTCCTACAGCAACGCGGCGGCGACGTCGGCGGTGCCGACGATCTTCGGCGGACTTCCCGCGGAACGGGGGATCTCCCTGTTCGACCGCACGCATCGCGCGGTGATCGTGTACGGCTACGACCTGCCGTGGATGAAAGAACAGAAGGGCATCCTTGGCCGGGTGGCCGGCGGGTGGAGCGTTTCGGGGATCACGACGTTTGAAACCGGCGTCCCGGTGAATGTCAACAACGGAGTGGATGCTGACGGCATCGATGGCGCGAGTGATCGCCCGAACTTCAACCCGAACGGCCAGCCGGGAGTGCGCGCCGTGCCGTCTTCGAAGAGTTCCACAGGCTACGTGAATCCGGATCTTCCGGCCCAGCCGGCGATTGATCCGGCAACGGCACAGTATATCGGGCTGCCGCCGAACGCCTCGTCCACGCCGGCGCCGACGGGGAACCTGGCGCGCAACACGTTCCGGTCGGCTCCCACGAGCAACTGGGACATGAACCTGTTCAAGAAGGTGAACATCACGGAACGTTTCCATGCGGAGTTCCGCACGGAGTTTTACAACATCTGGAACCATCCGCAGCGCGGGCTGGGGAGTGTCAGTCCCTTTTCGCCGGCAAGCAGCACACCGTCGAGCAACGTAACCAGTTCCGCCGCCGGGCAGTTCCTGAACCTGGGGATACTGGACGGCGGCGGACGGGTGATTCGCTATCAGTTGAAATTTATCTTCTGAGCGCCGGCCGTGCGCCATGGCGCCTTGAGCGCAGCGCTAGGCCAGAGCAGCCTTGAGGATTTCGCGCAACCGCCTGGCGACGACTTCGGCTTCGCCGGGCTGGGTCATCCAGGGATTGATGATGAGTTCCACGCGGGAGCCGGGGACCACCTCGATCGAGGGTTCGCCTTCGCGGAGTTTTTTCACCACATCAGGGACGGAGATCTTGCTCTGATCCCAATTCACGTGGAGATGGGGAACGTGGTTGGCGATGGGCGGCACTTGAACTTCGGAGCGGACGGTGGGGATGGCGCGGATGGTGTCGGCGATGTACTTCACCCTGCGATCGCCCTCCTTACGGTCGGCTTCGTGGTCGCGCTTCAGGTAGAGTTCGAGCGCTACCAGCATCCCGAGGATCTCTTCCTTGTTGACCTTGCAGCCGCGGCCGATGGAATCGCTGTAGGGTGAGGTGTTGAGACGGGCCGCTTCGATGAGATCCTTGCGCCCGAACAGCAGGCCGGCGCTCTGGGGACCGCAAA
>JADLBD010000165.1 GCA_020847975.1 Bryobacterales bacterium
AAGACGCCTTGATTTCTCGTCCAGGACTCTCTTCAAGGCCGTGTAGCGGCGGCGAACTCCTGCCAAGGCATCCATGACCACAGGATACCTCAAAACATTCTATACTGGAAATGTTATTTCTTAACAGCGCCTTAGGATGCAGAACTTCGCCGCTGTGGAATGGCACAGTCACCCTCTGTGTGCCCTTGCCGTAAATGCGATGGCTGCCTTTGGACCGCACCAGTTCGAAACCGGAACGAAGCAGTGCGCGCTCTGCTTCCATTGCAGTCCAGCGCGGTAGCTTAGGCATTCACCTCGACCGCTGTGGTCAGAATCTCCTGGCTCAGGAGAACATCCCTCTCGTCCGGTGGCAATGTTTCCAGGTAAAGTTCAATCGCCTCTTTGATGTTGGCTAAGGTCTCTTCCAGCGTATTCCCCTGTGACTGGCAACCCTTCAACTCCGGGCACCACGCGTAGAAACCGTGCTCGTCCTTTTCAATAACCACACTCGCCTTCCTGGCCATGGCTTCAGTGTATCGTCTCTTCCAGGTGGCGTAATCCAGTTGCTCTCCGCCCTCGAACTCGCCATTCGCAACGGTCAACTCCTGCTCTCCGACGCGCTCATCGAGGAACTCCGCAACCTCCGCCGCCGGCCGCTCCCAAACGGCCGCCACCACATCTCCCCCGCGATTCGCAGCACGATGACCTTCGTCTTCGCCACCGCCCTCGCCTGGTGGCGCGCCAATCTCTATGCCAAAGGAGTTTGAACTGCCTTGTTCCCCATCCGCGTCCACCGGCGTTCATCCGCGGCTGATATCGCTCGTGGTCCCTGCCCGCCCGCCCATGGGAAAATAAGTAAATTCATGGATTCTCGCTCATCTCGCATCCACGCCCTATACGACGCCCTCGCCTCGCGCATCCTCGTCCTCGACGGCGCAATGGGCACCATGCTCCAGCAGCGCAACCCCACCGTCGATGACTGGGGCGGCCCCCGTTTTGAAAACTGCTCCGAAAATCTCCTCTTCACTCACCCCGAATGGATCGCCGCCATCCACCGCGCCTACTTCGAAGCCGGCGCTGACATCGTCGAAACCAACTCCTTCGGCGGCCATCCCGTCACTCTCGCCGAATTCGGCCTCGAAGCCCGCTGCTACGAGGTCAACTTCACCGCCGCCCGCCTCGCCCGCCAGGTTGCCGATGAGTTCTCCTCCCAGCGCCCCCGCTTCGTCGCCGGCTCCATGGGACCCACCACCAAGGCCATCACTGTCACCGTCGGCGTCACCTTCTCCCAACTCCGCGACGGCTTCTACACCCAGGCCAAAGGCCTCTGGGAGGGCGGCGCAGACATCCTCTTGATCGAGACAGCCCAGGATACTCGCAACATCAAAGCCGCGCTCCTTGGCGTCAATCAGCTTGGCCGCGAACTCGGCATCCGCATCCCCGCCATGGTCTCCGGCACCATCGAATTGAACGGCACCATGCTCGCCGGCCAGACCGTCGACGCCCTCTACTCCTCCGTCTCCCACGCCGACCTCCTCTCCGTCGGCCTCAACTGCGCCACCGGTCCCGAATTCATGACGGACCACATCCGCACCCTCGACGCCATGTCCTCCACCCGCATCTCCTGCTATCCCAATGCGGGCCTCCCCGATGTCGAAGGCAAGTACAGCGAAACCCCGCAAACTCTCGCCGCCCAGCTCGAGCGCTTCGTCGATCACGGCTGGCTCAACATGGTCGGCGGATGCTGCGGCACCACCCCTGCGCACATCGCAAAGCTCGCCCAAATGGTCGCCGGCAAGAGCCCCCGCCCCGTCAAGCCGCCTGCACACCGCGCCTGGTATTCCGGCATCGAACTCGTCGAAGCCGAGGATTCCAACCGCCCTCTCATCGTCGGAGAGCGCACCAACGTCATCGGCTCCCGCGCCTTCAAAAACTTGATCGCCGCCGAAAAGTGGGAAGAAGCCACCGAAATCGCCCGCCGCCAGGTCCGCAACGGCGCGCACATTGTCGATGTCTGCCTCCAAACCTCTGACCGCGACGAGATCAAGGACATCCCGTTCTTTTACGATCAGCTCATCCGCAAAATCAAAGCCCCGGTGATGATCGACACCACCGACCCCAAAGCCGTCGAGCTTTCCCTCACCTACTGCCAGGGCAAGAGCATCATCAACTCCGTCAACCTCGAAGACGGCGAGGAAAAATTCGAGCGCCTCTGCCCCATCGCGCGTTCCTATGGCGCGGCCCTCGTCTGCGGCACAATTGACGAGGACCCCGTCCAGGCCCAGGCCTTCACCCGGGAGCGCAAACTCGCCATCGCCCGGCGCTCCGTCTCCCTCCTCACCGAAAAATACGGCATCCCCGCCGAAGACGTCATCATGGATCCGCTCGTCTTCCCCTGCGCCACCGGCGATGAAAACTACATCGGCGGAGCCGTCGAAACCATCGAAGCCGTCCGCCTCATCAAAGAGAACATCCCCTACGTCAAGACCGTCCTCGGCATCTCCAACATCAGCTTCGGCCTCCCCGCCTCCGCCCGTGAAGTCGTCAACTCCGTCTTCCTCTACTACTGCACCAAGGCCGGGCTCGATCTCGCCATCGTCAACGCCGAAAAGCTCGAGCGCTTCGCCTCCATCCCCCTCGATGAGCGCCGTCTCGCCGAGCGCCTCCTCTTCAACACCCCTCCCGAATCCGTCCCCGACGGCCACAAGGACGCCGATCTCATCAGGACCTCACCCGAAGACTGGCGCGAGCAGTCCCGCGAGCAGAAGATCGCCATCAACCAGTTCCACATCGCCGCCATCACCGAACACTTCCGCGGCGCTTCCGCCAAAACCAAAACGAAAGCCGCTGACCTCCCCCTCGATGAGCGCCTCGCCAACTACATCATCGAAGGCTCCAAGGACGGCCTCATCGACGACCTCAACCGCAAACTCGCCGAACCCGCCGCTCCGCTCGATATCATCAACGGTCCCCTCATGGCCGGCATGACCGAGGTCGGCCGCCTCTTCAACAACAATGAATTGATCGTCGCCGAAGTGCTGCAATCCGCCGAAGCGATGAAAGCCGCCGTCGGCCACCTCGAGCAGTTCATGCAGAAAGCCGACACCGCCGCCCGCGGCAAGATCATCCTCGCCACCGTCAAGGGCGACGTCCACGACATCGGCAAAAACCTCGTCGAAATCATCCTTTCGAACAACGGCTACACCGTCGTCAACCTCGGCATCAAGGTCCCCCCCGAAGACCTCATCCGCGCCTTCCAGGACCACAAACCCGACGCCATCGGCCTCTCCGGCTTGCTCGTCAAAAGCGCCCAGCAGATGGTCGTCACCGGCTCCGATCTTCACGATGCAGGCATCCATGTCCCCCTCCTCGTCGGCGGAGCCGCGCTCTCTGACAAATTCACCCGCACCCGCATCGCCCCGGCCTACACTGCCGCTACCTTCTACGCCAAGGACGCCATGACCGGACTTCGCCTCATGAATGAGATCATGGACCCCGCCACTCGCGAGGCCGCTCTCCGCGCCCACACCGCCGCCGCCGGCGGCATCGACATTCCCTCCCCCCAAACCCCCGCCGTCCCTTACTCCGAACAGCGCAGCCCCAAAGTCCATACGGACATCCCCATCCCCGCCGTCCCTTACAAAGACCGCCGCGTCCGCGCCTTCCACAACCTCGCCGAAATCTGGAGCTACATCAACCCGTTCATGTTGTACGGAAAACACCTCGGCTACAAGGGCAACTTCGAAAAGAACCTCCACGAACGCGACACCAAAGCCCTCGACCTCTTTCACCAGGTCGAGCAGGTCAAAAAACAGGCCGCCGAATTCATGCAGGTTCGCGCCGTCTGGCAGTTCTTTGAAGTCGACCGCGCGGGCAACTCCGCCCGCCTCTTCGCCCCAGGCGGCGAAAGCCCCATCCACACCTTCAAATTCGGACGCCAGCCCAAATCGGACGGCCTCTGCCTCAGCGACTATGTCCTCGACCCCACCGAATCCGCCCGCGACCACATCGCCCTGTTCGTCGTCACCGCCGGCGAAGGCATTCGCAAGCGTTACGAAGAAGCCAAGGACGCGGGCGAGTATTTCTACTCCCACGCCCTCCAGGCGCTCGCCATCGAAACCGCCGAAGCCACCGCCGAATACCTCCACCGCCGCCTGCGCGAGGATTGGGGCTTCCCTGACGCCCCCACGCTGACAATGCACGAGCGCTTCACCTCCCGCTATCGCGGCAAGCGCTACTCCTTCGGTTACCCCGCCTGCCCCAATCTCGAGGACCAGGCCGGCCTATTCCATCTCCTCCACCCCGAAGAAATCGGCGTCATCCTCACCGAAGGCTTCATGATGGAGCCCGAGGCCAGCGTCTCCGCACTCGTCTTCCATCACCCCGATTGTGTCTACTTCACCGCTGGCGAAACCGCGGAGGAAGTCCCCGCGGTTACTGCTGCCCAAGGCTGAATGCATGCACCGTCGAATCGTGCGTCACCACGTACACCCGCCCGTTCGCCAGTGACAGCCCGCTGAAGTGCACCCAGCTCTTTAATTGGTCGTCGCTCGAATAGAGCACTTTGCCCGTCTTCGCATCCAGCGCGTACAGCGTTGCGTGCGTCTTCTTCGCAATACGTTCATCGGAGGTCAGAATGCGTCCGCTCTCGTCCACCTGCCGCACGTACTCGCCGTTCGACAGCGCGAATACCACGCCGTTGGCGATCACCACCGGCTCCGGCATCTTCATGTCCACTGAGTTCCACGCCGCCACCGGCATCGGCTTGCCGTCCTTCTCCTCCACCTTGAACGCCATCACGCTGCCGTTCGGCGTCTCGCCGTACGAATGCTCGAATTTCGGAGCCGTGCTCGCCGGCGGCCCGTACGCCGGCAGATACAGCCAGCGCTCGCCGTCCTTGTCCTCATACGTCGAAATCGAGCCCCAAAATCCGCGCCCCGCGAAGTCCACGTCTTCGTTCGTAATCAGCGCGCTGCGGTACAGAGGCGTCCGATGATCCGCCCCGCCGAGCGAATTGGCGTCCAGCAGGAACAGCGCCCCCTCCTTGCCGCCGCCCGCCAGCAGGTCCCACTTCTTGTACTTGAAGAACACCGGGCTGATGCACCCCATGTCCAGGTCCTTCTTCGTAATCCAGGCGCGGTTGGCCGGCGTGTAGTAATCGGCCAGCTTCATCGTCTTCGCATCCAGCGCCAGAAACGTATCCGCGAACTTGCCCGCCGCCACGTCGTACGGGCCATCGCCCGTCTCCGCGTAGATGCGCCCGTTCCCGATCGCCACTCCGGCGCGCCCCCAGATCCCCGCTCCGCCCGTCGTCGTCGAGCGGAACTCCGTCACTGGACGGTCCGGCTGATTCAGGTCCATCGCGAACACGCCATTCTTCGCTCCCCCGCAGCCCTGACCCGTCGCCGCGTACAGCACGCCCTCGTAGAGGTTCAGGCTGTACGGCTTCGAAAACGGCGGCACGAATGCCTTCGGCGGAGCCTTGTCCTCGCCGTTCACCACGTTCAGAGAATGCAGGTAGCCGTCGCTCGTCACCACGTGCACCGTTCTCGATCTCTTGTCGATCACCGGCGTTGCATTCAGCGCCACCGGGCACAGCCAGTGCGGCTTCTGCTTGCCTTCGCCCACGATGGTGAATTTCTTCTGCCAGAAAATCTTTCCGGTGTCCGCGTCAACCGCGTACAGCACGTCGGAGGTACCGGCGATGAACAGCAGTTCCTTGAACCCCTTCGGCGTGATCACCGAGTTCATGCTCACCGGCACGGTAAGCGAGTACATCTCCTTCGGCGGATTGTCCAGCTTGAGCTGCCATTCCAGCTTCAGGCCTTTCACGTTCGAGGCGTTGAGCGTTTCTTCATCTTTCTGCCAGCCGCTGCGCGACGGATCACCGCCGAAGGTGAGCCAGTCCGCTGCGGTCAGGCTGAGGGTGCACAGGAGGAGTCCATGGAGACTGCGGGAAAACATGTTGAATATCCTATCGAACGACAGGATACCAGTCCAACCGCTCCAGGATCTGCGATCCTGTCTCGAGTGGCCCAACCAGCGGATTGTGTTCTTGTTCTCGACCTCGGCACCGGCTCCTGCAAAGGCGCCCTCTACTCACAGCACGGCGAGCGTCTCGCAACCGAAGCCGTCGAGTACCCCCTCCACAACCCGGCGCCTCACTTCATCGAGCAGGACCCGGAGGACTACGTCCGCGCCGCCGCCGAAGTCCGCCGCCGCCTCTGCTCCCATCGCCACGCCATCCGCGCCATCGGCTTCAGCACCCAAACCCCCACTCTCGTCTTCGTCGACGCATCCGGCCGCGCCGCCGGACCGGCCATCATTTGGCAGGACAGCCGCGCCGCCGAACAAGCCGCCTGGCTCGCCTCCGTCCCTCCCGCCACCCGCCAGGCTTGGTTCGGGATGGACCTTCCCGTCAGCGCCGCCTCCACTCCCGCCAAGCTCCTCTGGGTCAAACAGAACATCCCCGCCCTCTGGCAGGCCGCCCGCTGGGTGATGCAGCCCAAGGATTATGTCGCCTCGGCGATGACCGGCCGCATGGCCACGGACCGCTGGTGCGCCAAAGGCATCGCCCATCTCCACTCCGGCGAGATGCACCCGGATTGGATGGCGGCTCTCGGTAAGCAGGAGTCCATCTGCCCGCCCGTGCTCCCGATGCGCGCCGTCATCGGCGACTGCGAGGGCATTCCCGTCACCGTTGGCTGGTCGGACGCCATGGCCGCCGTCCTCGCCACCGGAGCCATGCACACTGACAATCGCGGCTTCGTCCTCACCGGCACCTCCGAGATCATCGGAGTCAGCCGCCACGGCGCCGAAGCCCCGCCCGGCCTCTTCCACGTCCCGCCCGAGGTCATGGAAGTGCCGTCTCTCAGCCTCCACTACGGCCCCACCCAAGCAGGAGGCAGTTGCCTCACCTGGATCGCCGCCATTCTCGGTAAGACCGTCGAAGAAACCCTGGCGCTGCTGCCCTCCCGCGCTTCGCTCAGCCCCATCCTCTTCCGCCCCTACTTGCAGGGCGAGCGTGCCCCCTATTGGGACCACACCCTCACCGCCGCTTTCGAGGGCCTTCGCGCCGAACACACCGCCGCCGATATGGTCCACGCCGTGCTTCAGGGCGTCGCTCTCCACGAGCGCCTCGTCATCGAAACCGCCGAACAGGGCCGCGAAGTCTCCCAAGTCGTCCTCGCCGGCGGCGCTGCGCGCAACGCCTTCTGGAACCAATTGCGCGCCGCCATCCTCCAGCGCCCCATCCTCGTGATGAAAGACACCGAAGCGAGCCTCCGCGGCGCTGCCATGCTCGCCTGGTCGAGCGAAGCGGACTCGAGCGAATGGTTCGCCGCCGAGACGCTGCCCCCCGGCCCTTCCCTCCGCGAAGCAGCCGCGGACCTCTACCGCCGCTTCCTGGTAAAATCGACGCGGTTCTGACAATGAAAAACAGATTCGATCTCTATGGGCGCGTCGCGCTCGTCACCGGCGGCGGAAGAGGCTTGGGCAAGGCCATGGCGCGGGGCTTTGCCGAAGCGGGCGCGAACGTAATGCTCGCCAGCCGCAGCGAGGATGAATTGCGCAGCGCCGCCGCGCATGTCGCCGAGGGGCTCCCGGCCCAGGTGGAGTGGATGGTCACCGACATGAATCAGCGCGACCAGGTGGACCGCCTCGCCAGGGAAACCACCGAACGCCTCGGACGCGTCGACATCCTCGTCAACAACGCCGGCTCCAACGTCCCTCAATTGATCGACGCCGTGCTTGATGAAGACTGGGACCGCATCGTCGAGTTGAACCTCTCGAGCTGCATGCGTCTCACCCGCGCTGTCGTCCCCCAGATGAAGGAGCGGCGCTGGGGGCGCATCATCCACATCTCCTCCGTGCTCGGGCTGGGAGGGAAGCAGGGCCGCAGCGTCTATTGCGCCACCAAAGCCGCGCTCATCGGCATGGCGCGCGCCAACGCCATCGATCTGGGGCCGTACAACATCACCGTGAACTGCATCTCTCCCGGTCCTTTCCTCACGGACCTGCCGTTGAAGATCCTCACCGACGCGCAGAAAGAAGAGTTCACCGAACGCACCGTGCTCGGACGCTGGGGGAATCCGGAGGAGATCATCGGTCCCGCTCTGCTGCTGGCCAGCGACGCCGGAAGCTATATCACCGGGACCACACTCGTCGTCGACGGCGGAGTCCTCAGCAAGGTGCTGTAGTCGCTACTGGCCCGCAGTCTGCTTGTAGTAGCGGTCCTGTTTGCCGTCCGGCCAGCGCAGGATCAGTACCGTGGAGCCTTGGCTGTCACGCTCGACGCGCCACGTGAACGTTTACTTGCTGAGCCGGCCCTGCTTCTGGTAGTTCCATTCTTTGCGGCAACTGTCCTTGCTCGTGATCGTGGCGCCCTGGTCTTCGAAGGTCAATTTCGATCCTTCTACCGTCAGCGCCCCGATCTCGAAACCGAGGATCTGCATCGTGCAGTTGTACAGCGAGGAAGACAGCATCGCCGCATGCTGGTAGCCGCCGTTCGGCTCGATGCGATACACGTAGTTGTTGATGTTCGGCGCGCTGTGGGATCCCGTGCGCGCGTCGCGGTAGGATGAGCCCGTGCCCTGGCTCATCTTCCAGTCGCCGATCAGTTCCTTCGGCGTTTCGCCGCCCCTCGCCAGTCCGCCCCATAGAAGTAAGAAAAGAGCTGTTTGAACCTTCATTTTGCTTTTTCGCGCTCCTGACCGGATACGCGAGAGCACCGGGGCAAAAGGATCAGAAGGAAAACAGCTTCGCCGCCGTCAAGCCGCGGATCTTGGCGCGGTCCCCTTCCGAAGCGAAGGCGAACATCTCGTCGAAGACCTGTACCGCCTTGCGGAACTCGTCCATGTTGGCTCCGAGCCCGCCCCAGATCATGCGGTCCGGGCCGAAAGCGTCGAAGGTGCGCCGTACGAGCGGCTGGACGTCCCTGTAGGGAAACGCTTGCTTCGAGGAGTAGCGCACCGCGGAAAATTTCATGTAGACCCGGCCCGCTTTGGCGAGCTTCAACACTTCCTGATATTCCGCCTGCGTGCCCTGTCCCGAGCGGGCGAGGTGGTCGAGGATTACCGGCGTATCGGGAAACTGCTTCACGACTTCGCCGATCTGGCGGGCCCAGTAGGGAATGAAATGCATCTGGATTCCCAATCCGAGGTCGTGCGCCGCCTCCCAGGTCTTCTTCATTTGCGGATGGCGCAGGTCGCGGTCGCGAATGGCTCCGGATGTCGTGGGTGGATCCTTCGGGGAGCGGTTGATGTGGATTCGCAAAGCAACGATACGTTTCCGATTGCGCTGGGTCAGTTCCATCATGCGCGCCGGCGTGCGCGGGTCAATGGGGTCGAACAGGCAGGTTCCTTTGAAGTAGCCGGGGGACGGCTCGTGGGCGAAGCAGTATTCGAGGTAGCGGTGGTCGTCCTGGTAGGGCTCGGGGTGCACGATGATAGTGTGGTCGAGTTTGGCTTCCGCGACGAGGCGGGCGTAGGCCTCGAGGGTCGCCGGCGGCGGTTTGTAGACGGCGTTGGGGTGGTAGGGAAAGCGGTTCGGGTCGAACAGATGAATGTGGGTGTCGATGACGAGTCCCTGGGGACGCCCGGCGGCTAGCGCCGGGGCGGCGAGAAGCGGAAGAGCAGTGCGCCGTGTCAGAAGCGCAAAGGGCACGTCCCGCGTCCGCAATGCCGAGGAAACATCGCAGTGTTTCGCGGCGCAGGCGGGTTCCGTCTTGCGCGTGTTCCGTGGAAGATTGTTCATATATGTTGAACCTACCGCAATAGGGGATAATGGTGTGGATGAACCTCTTGCTGCGTGCCGGCGTGTTTCTGCTGGCCGGATGTCTCCTTCGCGCGCAGGCGCCTCCCCCACAGGACTGGCAGAAGGTTACCGATCTGCCCGCGCTCGATACATCGGGGCTGAGCGCGCCGCAAAAGGCGTCGCTGTTGAAGATCCTGCGCGAGGAAGGCTGCACCTGCAACTGCGGTATGCGGATAGCCGAATGCCGGGTGAAGGATCCACCCTGCGGCGACAGCCGGGCACTGGCATCCATCGCGGTGCAGCAACTGAAGGCGGGCAAGACGGAGGCGCAGATCCGGGCGGCGCTCAAGGATTCGGAACTGGCGCGCGCGCGGCGAGCGAATCTGTTCGGCGAGCCAGTGAAGCTGTCGCTCGAGGGTGCGCCATCGCGCGGCCCCGCCAACGCGCGGATCACGATTGTCGAGTTCTCCGATTTCCAATGCCCCTACTGCCGTATCGCGGCGAAGAACGTGTACACGCTGCTGAACATGTTCCCCAAAGACGCGCGCCTGGTGTACAAGCAGTTCCCGCTCGAAGACCATTCGCAGGCGGAGATTGCGGCGGAAGCCGCGCTGGCGGCGCACGCACAGGGCAAGTTCTGGGAACTGCACGACAAGATGTTCGCCGCCCCGCGCGAGATATCGCGCGCAAAGCTTGGGACCTGGGCCATGGAGTTGGGGCTCGACCTGGCGAAGTTCAATGCCGGCCTCAACAGCGGCAAGTACAAGGCGCAAGTGCGCAAGGATATTCAGGAGGGCGTGAGCGCCGGAGTGCAGGGCACGCCCACGTTTTTCATCAACGGACGCCAGTACCGCGGGGCGATGGACCCGGCGCAACTGAAGCCGATTCTCGAGGAAGAACTGAAAAAGCCGCTTCAGGCGAGAGCGCGTTAGTCGTGCTAGCCTTTGCATAGGTAGCCGCCAGGGCACTGACCCATGCGCTTGAAACCAGTTCTTCTCTCCGCAGGTGTTCTTGTCACGCTGTTTACCGCGGCACAAGCGCTCCAAAAACCATTCCGTGAATATCCCGGCTGGGAGTATGAGGCATTCCCGCTACCGAGAGACTATGCGGAGAAAACGGAGTGGGTATTTGCCCGCCTGATGTATCCGCCGATGGGCGGCGGGCGGCGCGGGCGCTTCGGGGGAGACTGGCGCGAGGGCGTCTCGGACTGGACCACGGACTATCCGCGGTCGGACCGGCACATCGTGCAGGCGCTGCGCCGGCTGACGCGGATTCACGCGCGATCCGTGGAGCAGCCGGTGAACCTCGACGACGGTGACGATGTGTACAATTGGCCGTTTCTATACGGCGTGGAAGTGGGCCATTGGAACCTCACCGATCAGCAAGCCGCGAAGATGCGCGACTATCTGCTGCGCGGCGGCTTCTTCATGTGCGACGATTTTCACGGCACCTGGGAGTGGGAGATCTTCGTGAACAGTATGCGCCGCGTCTTTCCCGACCGGCCCATTGTCGACATCCCCAACAGCGACCCGATCTTTCATGTTCTGTATGACCTGGATAAGCGCTTCCAGGTGCCCGGGGCGCAGTATCTCTACACAGGGCGCATCTACGAATACGACGGCGTCGAGCCGCATTGGCGCGGCATCTATGACGACCGCGGGCGGCTGATGGTGGCCATCTGTCACAACATGGATCTGGGCGATTCCTGGGAGTGGGCGGATGATCCGAACTATCCGGAGAGGTTTTCGGGGCTGGGAATCCGGATCGCGGTGAACTACATCATGTACGCGATGAGCCACTGAGCAACGCTCCGCACGGCCGGCGGACGTGTGCATTGCTGAAGTGTGTATGATGAGAGGCGTTATGGAATCCATCTCCCGGCGGAGGATGCTTGCGCTCTCCTCGTTAACCTGCGGGCCGCTTTCCGGGCTCGCCTTCGGATCCGCGGCCGGAGCGAAAAGGCCGAACATCCTGTTCATCATGACGGACGATCATGCTTCGCAGGCGATCAGTTGCTACGGCAGCAAAGTGAACCGGACCCCGAACCTCGACCGGATCGCCAGTGAAGGCATGCGAATGGACCGGGTGTTTGCGACGAATTCGATCTGCACGCCGAGCCGCGCCACCATTCTCACGGGCAAGTACAGTCATCTGAACGGAGTGCCGGTTTTCAACCGCTTTGACGGCTCGCAGCCAACGGTAGCGAAGATGCTTCAGAAGGCCGGCTACTATACTGCGATGATCGGGAAATGGCACCTGGGAAGCGACCCTACCGGGTTCGATTATTGGAACATCCTTCCCGGACAGGGTGTCTACAACAACCCGACCTTCTATGACAAGGATGGCTCGGAGACGTACAAAGGCTACGCCACGGACGTGATCACGGACATCACCATCGAAGCATTGAAGAACCGTCCGAAAGACAAGCCGTTTTTCATGATGTCGCATCACAAGGCGCCACACCGGGAATGGACACCCGACGAGAAGCACAGGAAGATGTTCGAGCACAAGCACATCCCGGAGCCGGCCAATCTGCGGGACGACTACTCGGGCAGGACCGATGCGCTTCGCGAGCAGCGACAGTCGGTTTTCCGCGACCTGACGCGGCGCGACCTGAAGCTCAAACCGCCGGCCGGACTTTCCGGCGCGGAACTGAATCAGTGGTTGGGCGTGAAGCCCACGGAAGTGGAAACGGAGATTGACGGGGTCAAGAAGACGTTACGGGGCAAGGAACTGGAGGACTGGAAATACCAGCGGTACATGCAGGATTACCTGGCCTGCGTGCAGAGCGTGGATGACAACGTAGGCCGTCTGCTGGATTGGCTGGATTCGAACGGGTTCCGGGACAACACGGTTGTGATGTACACGAGTGATCAAGGCTTCTTTCTGGGCGAGCATGGACTATACGACAAGCGCTTCATGTACGAGGAGGCCCTGCGGATGCCGTTCCTGGTTCGCTGGCCGGGCGTGATCCGGCCGGGCAGCACTTCGTCCGCGATTGGGATCAACTGCGATTTTGCTCCGACGTTCCTGGATCTGGCCGGCCAGCCGGCGCCGAAGGACATGCAGGGACGCAGCTTCCTCCCGATCTGGGAAGGGAAAACTCCGCGGGATTGGCGCAGCGCGATGTATTACCGCTACTACCACGATCCCGGGGACCACAACACGCGGGCTCATTATGGAATTCGCACCGCCACGCACAAACTGATTTACTTCTGGAAGAAGGACCAGTGGGAGTGCTACGACCTGGTAGCCGACCCGCATGAGATGCACAACATCTATAACGATCCCAAGGCGCGGAAGACGGTGGCGATGTTGAAGCAGGAACTGTACCGGCTCAAGAAGGAGATGAAGGACGACGACCAGTTTGCGAATGAACAACCCAAGGAGTCGTCATACGTACAGGCGCCGCCCCCCAAGAAGCGGTGAGGAACACGCGCTACTAAAAGAACACGCGTGCTCCCACCTGGATGACCCGGCTGCCGCTGCCGCCCAGGATCTTGCCGCTGTTCACGTTCGGTAAGCCGCCGTCGCGCGTGTCCGCGATGGAACTGGTCGGCCCGCCGAGATTGAAGTGATTGAAGGCGTCGAAGAGATCGGTTCTCAACTGGAGCCGGTAGCGGTCGCGGATAGGGAAGTTCTTCGCGAAGCTGATGTCCCAGTTCGCAGAACCAGGCGCGAACAGCGAATTGCGTGCCGAGTTGCCCCAGGTCCACGGTGTAGGCGGCGCGAAGGCGCTGGGGTTGAACCACGGGACGCCACTGATGATGTCATGCCCAC
The DNA here is from genome assembly GCA_020847975.1 of Bryobacterales bacterium. Lineage (GTDB taxonomy): Bacteria > Acidobacteriota > Terriglobia > Bryobacterales > Bryobacteraceae > CADEFT01. Next base: position 13,513 of record JADLBD010000165.1, read on the forward strand.
TGCCTTGTCCCGAGTAGGCATCCGAACCAGCGACGCGATCGGCGCGTCCGCCCCACCAGCCCACATAGTTGGAGGGAACTCCGAAGCTGACCGAGAACGGAGGTCCGGTCACGTAGGTGGTGATTCCCGAAACCTGCCACCCGCCGATCACCGCGTCGGCAACCTTGTTGATTCCGCTGAGAAACTGCCTGCCGCGCCCGAACGGCAATTCATACATGTAGTTGAAGACGAGGCTGTGCCGGCGGATGCCGGAGCTGTTGCCATAGTCCAACCCGGGGAAATTCGGATTCTGCGGCGCGCCGACAGCTTCCAGGTTGTCCAGGCTGCGCGTCCAGGCGTACTCCAGTTGGAACAGGAGTCCCTTGCTGAAACGCCTGGTCACTCCTAACTGTAGCTGGCCGAAATTCTGAGAGGCGCCGCTGCGCGTCGCCAGGATGCCCGCCCATGGCTGATAGGGGCGCTGATTCTGAATGGTCACATTCGGCGTTTGGGTGCGCGGAACGTTGATGTCACCGAAGAACCACTGGAGGTGGTGCGACTGGCTGCCGGCATAGGTGGCGCGAACCGCCCAATCGGAATTGAATTGATGCTCCAGGGTGGCGTTCCACTGTTGGATGGCGGCGTTCTTGAAATCCCGCTGCATGGCGTAAATGGTGGGGTTGGGGGATGCTCCGGCAACCAGTTGCAACGACGCCGGGAACGGGTTGGCGAAGGTAATGTCGGGGACAAACGGAGCGGCCGGCTTACCGGGAAGTTGCGTAACGTAGTTCGAGCCCGCGAAGCCTCCCAGACCGCCCACCCACGGGGGGCTCAAAATGTCATCGCGCGAGCCGACATAAGCGGGATTGAAGTTGTAGTAGACGCCGTAGCCGCCGCGGAATACCGTCTTCGAATCGTTGAACGGGCGGTAGGCAAACCCGATCCGGGGTCCCCAGTTATTCTTGTCTCCGATCATGTAGCGGGAGGGAATTCCCAGCGCCTGGGTGGTGGTGAAGTTGTAGGCGTTAAACATTGCCAGGGACGCTCCCACGGGAGGGAAGACGGCCTTGTCTGAATCCTGCGGCAGCGCCAAGCGGTTCGTAGCAGGGTCCCAATAGGTGGAGTAACCGTTCTGCCAGTTCCAGGGCGTCTGGTACATGTAGCGGACGCCGTAGTAGATGGTCAGATTCTTGCGGGCCTGCCAGGTGTCCTGTGCATAGGCTTCCGTGTCCCAGTTCCAATACACGCCTGAGAATACGCCGGCGAGACCCGTCACCGACTGGTTCACCGCGCCCAGGAGGAAGTCCGCGTAGGCATTGCCTTGGGAGGTAGGCTGATTCGGCCATCCCTTATTCCCGGTCCATTGGCCGTTGAAGCTGAACGTACCCAGGGGGGCGTTGGGGTTCGGTCCGTAGCTCTTATACGTGGTGGTCTGGGCGCCGAACTTGAAAGTGTGCTTGCCCTTCACCCAGGTGATGTTGTCGGTCCATTCCATGTCGAAGGCATGCGAATAATAACCCTTGCCGTAGTCGTAAAACATGCCGGTGTAGCCGGCGATGTTCATTGTCGGCAGTCCGCGGTTGGGGCTTGGCGTCAATTGGGGAAACAGCTTGGTGGGATCGAAATCGAGGTTCATCCCGGTACGGATGTTGGGGTGATCGAACCAGGCGAAGCGGAAATCGTTCAGGAGCGTGGGGCTGAAGGTGTGGGTCTCGACCAGGCTATAGCCGAACGTCTTGTAGCCGAAGTTTGAAGCCTGGCCGTAGGTGGACGGGTAGTTCTGCTGTACTCCGAATGGATCACCGATGTTGCGCGTATATACACCGTAAAGTTGGTCCTTACTGGAGATGTTATAGTCGATGCGCAGATCCATCGAGTTCATCGACTGCGCCGCGGCGTTCAAGCCGAAGAAGTTCACGCCCGCGCCCGGGACCCCCGCATTGTTCACCGCCTGTGTGGGCGCGGGGAGAAATTTGTTCAACGCCTGCGCTTGCGAAGTGATCATGTTCGACGGAATTTTGTTGAACGGGAAGGGGTTGCCTGTCCACGGGTTGTATAACTGGGTTCCCTTCGGGTCGGCGCACTCTCCGCTCGAACCGTAACTGGAGCACAGTGCGCCAAAATCGCCGTCCCGCATGGCCATGCCGGGAATGGTAAGCTGCGGCGAAGTGTAGGTGCGATTCCGCAAGCCGGCGTAGTCGAAGAAGAAAAACGCCTTGTTCTTCTTGATCGGCCCGCCTATGTTTACTCCGAACTGGTTGCGGACAAAGGGCGAGCGCGGCCTGTTGTTGGCGTTGTTGACGAACGTATTGGCATTCAGCGACTTGTTCTGGTTCAACTCATAGGCGTCGCCGTGAATACTGTTGGAGCCGGACTTGGTCACCATGGTGATGGTGCCCAGTTGCCGGTACTCGGCATTCGTGTTGTAAGCCTCGACCTTGAATTCCTGCATCGACTGGACGGGCGGGAGACTGACCATACCCATGCCATAGGAATAAGCTCCGGCTCCATTGCCGAAGTCATTGGCCTGCGTGCCGTTGATGGTGAAGTTGAACGAGCCCCAGTGGGTGGCGCCACCTGTCTGGGGGCTGGAGCCCGAAACCTGTGCGCCGGGCACGAGGGCCATCAACGCGTCGATGGACTGGAGCGCCAGGGGGAGTTCCGCCATCTGCCGCGGCGAGATGGTTCCGCCGATGGTGGGGCTTTCGGTCTTAACAAGCGAGGCTTCTCCGCTCACCGTGACGCTCTGCTGCACTTCGCCAACCCGCAGTTCCGCGTTCACGCGAACCGACTGGGAGGCGAGCACCTGTACGCCGGTGGTGCGGCTGCTCTGGAAACCTTCGCGCGATACGCTTACGGTGTACACACCGGGTTGCAGATTCGTCACCGAGTAAGTTCCGGAGGCGTCAGCTTTCGCTTTTACACTTATGCCCGTGCCTTCGTTCGTTACTGTGATTTGCGCTTCCGGCACGCCCGCGCCGCTGGGATCGCTTACCTGGCCGACAATCGAACTGGAGATGATCTGCGCCATGCCGGCTGAAGCCGCCAGCAGGACAATTAGCATTGCAAGCCAACAGGCTGCAACCTGTAACGTATTGAATCTTTTCATCTTGAGACTCCCCTCGGGATCGGAACTTACGGGGCGTGCGCGGAGTTTTCTTACGTTCCCCGTCGTAACCCTGATTTCCGAATTGTATCTCACGGAGGTACACCGCTGGGATGCGCGAGCTTGGATCGAGGCGCGCGTAGGGCCCATGATCCTGCACCCGATTCGGATGGTATATACTGAGCGCACCTGGGAAACCAAGAATTTGGAAATCCTGGCTGGCAGGACACGATGTAAGATCTGGATACGTTGTTCTTGCCACCGAAGAGGGGAACTATGAGCAAACTGACTCGGCGCAGTTGGATTCAGGCCGCCAGTGCGTCTGCCGGCCTATTGGCAATCACATCGTCGGACAACCCCCTTGTGCAGGTTGCCGCTGCAAAAGGCAAGAGCGATTCCTTGCCGGTGCAGCTCTACAAGAGTCTCGCGGAATCTCAAAAGCAGAACCTCTGTTTGCCGGTGGATCACCCTAAACGTCAGTACATCAGTAATTGGTGGTACATCCATCCCGAGCACCGCATCCCCAACAGCTTTACTCCTGAGCAACAGGAACTGATCCGGAAAATCTTCGACTCCATGCACAGTCCTGAGCTTCGGGATGCCGTCAACAATCAGGTCTTGATTGACCAATACGGCGATGCGAAGAACGCTCCTTCCGCCGGTTTCTTCGGTACGCCCGAAGATGAGGACTTCGAGTTCATCTTCACCGGGCACCACGTCACCCGGCGTTGCAACGGGCATTTCGACAAGGGCAAGGGATTTGGGGGCGCCCCAATCTTTTATGGACACTACCCACACCCGGTCAAGAATGGCAAAGAGAATTTCAACGAGACTAAAGATCACCCCGGCAATCCTTACTGGTATCAGGGCAAGCTTTTCAACTGGTTTGTGGACGCTCTCGATGGCCGTCAGCAGGCAATGGGGTTGGTTTCCGTCGAGCCTCGCGGGGAAGAGCCCGATGCCGTCATCAAGATTGAGTCCGCCAAACGCGGCTTACCCTGCTCCGAACTGAGTGCCGACCAAAAGAAATTGCTCCTCGAAACGATGCGCGGCATGATGGCCATGTTCCGCGAGGACGATGTCCACGCTACCATCGAGACCATCCGCAAGAAGCACATCGTCAATCAACTCCAGGTCTCATGGTATGGCGGGAAGTACGACATCGGTTCCGACAAGGTCTGGGACACATGGCAAATTGAGGGCCCGGACATGGTCTGGTACTTCCGCGGCGTGCCCCACATTCACTGCTACTTTCACTTGAAGGCCTAGCTTGAACGAGAACGCAGGCATCGCGGATGGCAATGCGCTCACGCGGTAAAGCTACCTCGCTTCCGCTCCGGCTGGCATGATTGGCTTCTAGCCTGGCCTTGCTCTGCGGCAGTACTCTCGACGGTGACCCGGGTATATCCGTATGCGACTACTTAGAAGCTCGACGGCTGCTCTTCCCTGCCCCGCAAGATCGCAGCCATGACGCGCGGACTTCGGTGGCCGTGCATGACGGCAATCACCCAGAGCGGCTTTTCATCGGGCGCGTAGGCGATCACGTAATCACGGACACGAATGAAGCGGAGTGGACGGTCAGTCAGATCAGCGCGTTTGTCTGCCGCAATGTAGCCTCGGATTTCGTCAACATCTCCGCAGGCTTCCGGATGAAGCTCATAACCTTGGCTATCCACTGATGTTCCTGAAGGGGACACAACGTACGGGGCGCCGGTGTACGGAGAAGGGTCGGACGGCGCGGTGATGGCGGAGAGACTGATATCCGAGGCCAAGAAGGCGGCCAGCCCGTTCTAACCGGCGCGCATCCCGGCAAGGGACGGCATCGGACGCCGCCCAGCCCTGATAATGGAGAGGATGCAAGAAGTTCGTACGAGGTTTGCCCCCAGTCCGACTGGGTGGCTCCATATCGGCGGCGTCCGGACGGCGCTTTTCGAGATTCTATTCGCCCACCGGCATGAGGGTAAGGCCATCTTGAGGATCGACGACACGGACCGGCAGAGGTTGGTGCCCGGCGCGATCCAGGCTTTGATCGAGGATTTGAGTTGGGTGGGCCTGCATTTCGACGAGGGGCCATCGGATGAGGAGATCGCCCTGGCGGACGAGGGGTACAAGGGCGGGTTCGGAATCGGAGGTCCGTTGAAGCCCTACATTCAGAGCCAGCGGGTGGCGCGATATCAGGAAACCTCCGGGGAGTTGATCCGGCTCGGGTATGCCTACCGCTGCGATTGCACGCCGGAGCGGCTCGAGAAGGAGCGGGAGGAGCAAACCGCGCGGCGGGAGCCGGTCGGCTACTCCGGCTACTGCCGCGACAGGAACGTGCCGGCCGGGGTTCCGCACGTGGTTCGCTTCCGGATTCCCGAGGACCGGGCGGTTGTGCTGGCGGACGCGGTGAAAGGCGAGGTGCGCTGGGAGCAAATCATCCTGCGGGATCCGGTATTGCTCAAGAGCGACGGGTTTCCCACCTATCACCTGGCGACCGTGGTGGACGATCACGATATGAGCATCTCGCATGTGCTGCGCGCCGATGAATGGCTTTCGACTGCGCCGCTGCATCTGCTGCTGTTTGAAGCGCTCGGATGGGAAGCGCCCGTTTTCGCCCATCTGCCGCCCGTGCTGGGGACGGACGGCAAGAAGCTATCCAAGCGTCATGGCGCCACGTTTCTGCGGTCCTTTCGGGAAGCCGGCTATTTGCCGGAAGCGATATTGAACTTCATGGCGCTGATCGGCTGGTCGCCGGGGGAAGGGGAACAGGAGGAGATCTTCACGCTCGAAGAGCTGACGCGCAGGTTTTCCCTGGACCGTGTGAACAATGCGGGCGGGGTGTTCTCCTACGACAAGCTGAAGTGGATGAACGGCGTCTATATCCGGAAGTTGCCGGCGGAGGATTTGGAGGCGCGATTGCGGCCATTCCTGGTTGCGGCGGGTTTGCGGGTGGATGACGTGAAGCTGATGCGGATTACGCCGCACATCCAGCAGCGGCTGGAGTTGTTGCCGGATGCCGTTCCGCTGGTGGAGTTCCTGTTCAAGGAAGCGATCGAACGGGATTGGAGCGCCATGTTGAAGAAAGGCATGGATGCGGAGAGGGCGCGTGACATCTGTGCGCGCGGGGCGGAGGCGCTGGCTGCGATTCCGGTGTTCGATGCCGCCTCCGCGGAAGCCGCATTGCGGAAGCTGGCGGAAGAATCCGGTCTGGCGACAGGGCCGGTGTTCACGGTGATACGAATCGCGGTCACCGGGCAAAAGGTGACGCCGCCGCTGTTCGAGTCCATTTATGCCCTGGGGCAAGCGGAATCGGCGCAGAGGCTGCGGGAGACGGCGGAGTTGCTGGCCAAAGGGGTGCGTTAAGGTTAAGGTTAAGGTTAAGACCGCTTCTGAGATTTCTCGATTTTCGCCCAGGTATCCCGCAGACCGACGGTGCGGTTGAAAATGAGCTTCTCGGGCGTCGAGTCCTTATCCACGCAGAAGTAGCCGAGACGTTCGAATTGGAAGCGGCTGCCGGGCGCGGCGCCGCGGACGCTGGGTTCGATCCTGGCGGCGCGCACCTCGAGCGAGTTTGGATTGAGACGCGCGGTGAAGTCCTCACTTTCGCCCTGACCGGCGGAATCTTCGGGAAGGAAGAGGTTGTCGTAGAGCCGCGCTTCGCAGTCGAGGGCGTGGGCGGCGGAGACCCAATGGATGGTGGATTTCACTTTGCGTCCATCGGGCGCATTGCCGCCGCGGGTGGCGGGATCATACTGGCAGCGGATTTCGACAATCTCGCCGGTAGAGGGGTCCTTCACCACTCCGGTGCAGGTGACCAGGTAGGCATACCGCAAGCGGACTTCGCGCCCGGGGGCCAGACGGTAGTATTGCTTCGGCGGATCTTCCCTGAAGTCTTCGCGCTCGATATAGAGGACTCTGGAGAAGGGCGCCTTGCGGCTTCCCATGGAGGCGTCCTCGGGATTGTTTACGGCATCCATCTCCTCGACCTGATCTTCCGGGTAGTTTTCGATGACGACGCGGATGGGATCGAGGACGGCCATCACGCGCGGGGACCGCACGTTCAGGTCTTCCCGAAGGCAATGCTCGAGGAGGGAGTACTCGACGATACCGTTGGTTTTCGATACGCCGATGCGGCTGCAGAAGAGGCGGATGGCTTCCGGATTATAACCGCGGCGGCGCAGGCCGGACAGCGTGGGCATGCGAGGATCATCCCATCCGGCGACATGACCCTTCTCGACCAGCATGAGCAGCTTGCGTTTGCTGAGGACGGTGTTGGTGAGGTTGAGGCGGTCAAACTCGATCTGTTGCGGATGGTGAATTCCCAATTGGTCCAGATACCAATCGTAGAGCGGGCGGTGATCTTCGAACTCGAGGGTGCAGATGGAATGGGTGATGCCCTCGATGGAATCGCTCTCACCGTGGGTGAAGTCGTACATCGGGTAGATGTTCCACTTGGCTCCGGTACGGTGGTGCTCGGCATGGAGGATGCGGTACATGACGGGGTCGCGCAGGTTGAAGTTGGGCGAGGCCATGTCGATCTTGGAGCGAAGGGTGCGGGAGCCGTCGGGGAACTCGCCGGCGCGCATGCGCTCGAACAGGGAAAGGTTCTCTTCGACGGAGCGGTTGCGATAGGGGCTTTCCTTGCCGGGTTCCGTGGGCGTGCCGCGGTATTCGCGGACCTGTTCGGCGGTGAGGTCGCAGACGTAGGCATTGCCTTGCCTGATCAGCTGAACGGCCCATTCATAGAGCTGGTCGAAATAATCGGAGGCGTAGAAGAGGCGGTCGCCCCAATCGAATCCGAGCCAGCGGACGTCCTCGATGATCGACTCGACGTATTCCGTCTCTTCCTTGCAGGGATTCGTGTCATCGAAGCGGAGATTGCATTCTCCGCCGAACTCGATGGCCAGCCCGAAATTGAGACAGATGGACTTGGCATGGCCGATATGCAGATAGCCGTTCGGCTCGGGTGGAAACCGGGTGCGCACTTTCCCGCCAAACTTCCCGGTTTCATTGTCTTTCAGGATGATGTCACGTATGAAATTGGAAGGCCGGGCCTCCTCCTCTTTGACGAGACTACCCGTATTTACAGCATCGCTGGACATGAAATCAGTATAGCCACGTGGGGTTGGCGGGCGAGAGACGGCGAAGGCCGAGTCCAGATTCGGACCCGGCCTTCGCGCAATTGTATCAGAGTAATCAGAACTGCAAGCGCAGCGTATACTGCATCTCGCGTCCGCGGTTGGTGGTGGCCTGCGCCGTGGAGCGTCCAAACAGAGAGTTCCCCACTGAAAGGACCGGGTTGGCCCACATGAGGGAGTTCGTCAGGTTGTAGGCCTCGAAGCGGAATTCGAGTTTGTAGCGTTCCTTGATGGGGAAAACCTTCGAAACGGTCCCGTCGAGGTTCCAGAAGATGGGGCCGGTGATATTGCTGTACTGGTACGGATTGGTGCGCGGCGTGAAGGGGGTGGGCACCTTGAACGCGTCCGCGTTGAACCACAGGGCGGGGCCGGGGTTGCTGATCTCCGGATTACCCACCACGTCGGCCTGCGGGAAACGGAGGAACTCGCCGGAGCGGTAGGTGTAGATGCCGCTCATCTGCCACCCGCCGATGATCCCGTTCAGTACGGGATGCATGGCGGAGCCGACCTTGCGGCCCTTGCCGACCGGCAAGTCATAGACGCCGGCGACGGTGGCGCGGTGCCGCGCGTTGTTCGAGCCGAGCCAGAAGACCTGGTTGACGTAGGTCTGGAGGTCGTTGAAGTAGGCTTCGTTTCTCTCCTGATTGTAGTTGTAGGCAAACAGGATGCTGGCTCCGGCGGAGTAGGTGCGCTGCACGCGCAACTGGAGCGCCTGATAGCGGGAACGCCAGTCGCCGACGTTGTTCATGGTGAGGGTACTGTACTGGGGATAGGGAAGGAGGAGCCTGCCCCTGCTTACCGTAGCCTGATTGCGCAGATCTCCGGGGAAGACATCACGGGTAAGGTAGTTGAAGAATGGATTCGGAATGTTCTGCGAGAGTTGGGCTTTGTAGGTGTAACCAAGGTTGGGGTCCGACATGTTCATGGGCACATCGTGCGGCACGTAGCGGCCGAAATTCATGAACCATGTGGCGTCCACCTTGAACTGGCCGGGAATCTCCCGCATGATCGTGAAGTTGATGCGGTCGTTGACCTGGGGATGATAGTCCTGGGTGGGCCAGTTGGCGGGGTTTCCTACATTGGTGAAGGCCCCCAGTGTCTTGCCGATGGGCAATTGGAGAGGGTTCGAATCGGCGGGGAAAGGATTCGACAGGTAGGCCTGCGGGCGGCCTTCGACGTTGGGGAGCGGGTTGGAGATCTGGCTGAACCCCGTGCACCAGGTGCAGGCAGCCAGGGTATTGGCCCCGCCGACGACATTGCCCGCAACCACGGGCACGACGTAGCGAGCGAAGCCAATGTTCAACGCCGTCTTGTCGTTCACGCGGAACGCCATGCCAAGCCTGGGGAGGAAAATGTGCTTCGGGGTGGTCCAGGCTTTACGGTTGTTGCTGTCGGTGAAGACCCAGGCTCCGTTGTATTTGGGAGTGGAGAGGGCAAGCAGGTCAGAGGGGATCACCGGCGGAGCCTTCTGGATGGCGGGGTTGGGAACGCTCAAGTCGAGATAGCGCGAGTAGATGTCGTGGTCATCGTAAGGGCCGGATTCCCATTCGTGACGCAAGCCGATGTTGATCGTCAGGCGGCGGCTGACTTTCCAGTCGTCATGAATGAAGGTGCCAATAAAAGGCGCGCGCATAGTCTGGAACGGATATCCACGGGCCACCGAGTTATTGTCGATGACGCCCAGAAGGAACGACGCGTAGGCGTCTCCCGAGAGAGCGGTGTTCGGCGACAAGTAGGTGTTCGCAGTCGAGGTGGGATAGAAGTTCCAATTCATGAGGTTCGGGAAGATTCCGATTCCGACGTGATACCGGTACTCCGCGCCTACTTTGAAGTAGTGGGATCCGCGCTGGTGGGAAGCCTTGCCGCTGACGGAATAATGATGCGGATGCTGGTACCAGTAGCTTCCTTTGCCGAAACTCGAGGACGTTTGGCCGTTGACGATGACGTTCGGGTAGTAGACCAACGGCATGTCTTTGACGTAGGGGCTGTACCAGGGGTTGTTGGGCCAGAACTGGGCCAGGCCCTTTTCACCGACGGCGTATTCGGGCGCCGAGTAGTCGTCCTCGAGCATCGCGTAGCTGGCGCGGAAATTCAGGACGGTTTGCGGAGACATGGTGTAGACGGCGTCGCCGGCGATGTTACGGGAGTTCATGATGCCGCCGTTGTCGTTCGGCATGGCTCGCGAATTGTTGGGGGTGTAGTTGCCCTGGTCGAGGGTGGTGCGGAATTGGGAGTAACGTCCGAACACCTTCAGCTTGTCAGTGATCATCCAGTCCGTCTTGTCGGAAAAATTAGCGTTCTTCATCGGCCAGGGGTAGGAAGCCTTGAAGTTGTTTGATCCGCTCAAGTCGTCGCCGGCGTTGTTCGGTCCCCAGATGTCCTGCATGATGCGCTTGGAAGTGGGGTCGATTCTGCTCGAGGGGATAATGTTGCCGCCGAAGGGCTGGCGAGTGGCGGTGTTGGTGGCCACGTTGAGGACAGTGGTGACCGGATCGAAGATGGTACGCAGAGTGCCGGTTCGGGTGAGCGACTTCGAATAATCGCCGGTGCGCTCGAGGTCGGTGGGCATGGTGCGGATGGCATCGCGCGGTTCCTTCGTGCGCCAGCCTTCGTAGGTGACGAAAGTGAACAGTTTGTTCTTCTTGACAGGTCCGCCGACAGTGCCGCCCCAGATATGATTACGGACGAAATTGCGGGTGCGGGTGATGGGATTGACGACGGCATTGAGGGAAGGATTTCTACCGAAATAGTAGGCGGTGCCATGAATTTCATTGGTTCCCGATTTCATGGAAACGGACATTGTGCCGCCGGCAGAGTGGCCGAATTCGGCATCCACCGAGTTCTGCTGGATGGAAAATTCCTGGACGGCGTCCATCGGCGGCGCGTAGGAGCCTTTTGGGCCGATTTGCAGGGGCGCTCCGTCAAGCAGCAGATCGTTCTTGGTGGACGTGTTTCCGCCGACATCCATTTGTGATGAAGACCACATAAAGAAAGGATTTTTTTCGGCGGTGTAGCGGCTGACGACGGCGGGGTCGAGCAGGGCCAGGGTGAACGGGTTGCGCGCCTTGACCGGCAGATCCATGAGCATCTTACGGTCGATGGTCAACTCGCGGGTGGACGTGTTGAATTGTAGAGATACCGCCTGGGCGGAGACATTGATGGTTTCGACAACGGCGCCGGGTTTCAACTGGAAATTCACCGTGACGTCGGCGCGCGTCTGGACGAGCACGCCCTCCTGCGCCTGCGTGGAAAAGCCGGCGAGTTCCGCGGTGACGACATAGGTGCCCGGCTCGACGTTATCGAAGAGGTAGGCTCCGTTGTCTCCGGTGGTCCGGATGACGGTGGCGCCAGTGCCGCTATTGCGGATGGTTACCTTGGCTCCAACGATGGCGGCGTCGGTGGAATCTGTGACTACGCCTTGCAGCTTGGCCCGGAAATCCTGGGCGAACGCAGCATGGAAAGAGAGAAGAAGAATAATAATGAACTGGACTGCCTTCATAAGTTCCTCCCTGAAGTGAGTTTTAACAACTCTATGACGCGCGGCGCGCGATGTCAAGGGGACAATCGATAAATGTGTTTCTTGAGGAACTTGCTCGCACAACGGAGCCTCGCCGGCCGGCGGATTATCGAGTGTCTTCGTGTACTGGCGGGCCGGCGGGCCCTGTGCGAGCTCTTGGTGGCGTTCACTGGTAGGAAGCCAAGTGAATCGTGGCCTGTTCGTAGGTGAACACCCCGAAGTCCAACCCCGGCGCCGTGAAGCGGCCGGCATCGGTGAAGGAGGCTGTGCCGACACCAAGCAACCCGCCGGGAATCGACTGATCACCGAGAGGGAACGTGTCCGTCTTGGGAAGGCTCGAGAGGACCCATGCAGGTATGGTGAATTTGCCGGCGGAAACCTTCTCCGCGCAGAGGAAGCCTCCCGTCACCTGCTGGTTAGCGGAGAGTCCGGCAATGAGGGCGAACTCTTTGTCGGGATTGCCGCCGCTCCAGGTGACGGTGAGGTCCTGGGTGCGGTCGGGAGACGCCAGATCGTCTTTGTAGGACCATGTGAGCATGGGCGGCAAGGTCAGGGCGGCTTTGAATGCTCCAACGGCTTGTGTCCCGTCGCCGTTGTCGGCCGTATAGTCACCGGGCGTGATGGTGTTGGTGTCCGTTCCGTAGTGGTAGTCGGGAGCTTGAAGCTGCTGATTTCCCGGCGGGCCATTCAAGTTGAGAACAGTCCCTGCGTTGAGGTACTGGTAGGGCGTTGCATCGGACGGCGTATCAAAGGGGTCACCGGATCTGGTGGGGGATCCGCGCAGAACGCTGCAAGTCCCCGGCGCCGGGGTTACGAAGGACGATCGTATCCCTGCCCCGTTGTTCCCCGGCGAGGACGCGCCCAGCAAGCCGTTGATATCGGCTCGGACGAAGATTCCATTCGCCTCATCATCCATGCCAAGGGGGCCGAGGTCGAGGTGGTTGAGTACGATGGTCCCCATGCGGATGCCCCCTGCTTTCTGAGCCGCATCGAGATCGGAGGCGGAAAGGCCGGTGGGGTCAGAGCAGGAACCGCCGGCAGAAGAGACAGAAATGGTGGCCACATTGCTGATCACCCCTCCTGCCCGGACTGCCACCGGCACATAACAGCCTTGCGGAACATCGTCTGGGAGCTTGAACGCGATGTAGTCACCGCCTTCAGCGACGCGAAGCTTGTAGAGCGCGGCGACGGGTTTATTGCCGGCGATTACATCCGCGGGGACATCCAGTTCCTGGAAGAAATCCGTTGTTTCATCGGCGGTTACCGGTCCCAGACCCGTGGCCTGGAGAATCACGATTTGCCCAGGTTTTACGGACTGGTTCAGGCTGATGGCGTTTTGCACAAGAGCGGGATCGGGGCGAAGGACGGTATCCGGGGGCACGCTCCAGGCGACGGCGGGTCCGCCGCCCTGAGCATTCCGGGTGCGAAGTCCTACCGACGTCCGAACGATGGTGATCGGGAGGGGCGCTGTAGTGCGGCCTTTATATGTAACCGTCACGGTGGCGTCGCCGGGGGGCGCGGTGGATGGGATGACGGCGGACACAAGGTCGTGCGACGCCCGCGCCATCCATGCCGTCGTGGTGACGTCACCCGATTGAATCTGAACGGAGACACCGCCAAGCCCGGTTGTGAGGGGAAAATCGCTATTCACGCCGATTGCCGGGCCGATGTTGGTTCCCGATATTCCGATTCTGGAGCCCTGAGCGATGCCGCTGTTCGGCATCCCGTGGGGTGCGTGGCTGTGGAAGTTGTAAACGGCGTCCGCGCTGATGGGTGGAATGACGGGAGGCGATAGCAGGACAGTGGCGCCGCGCTGCGGAAGAAGGCCGGCGGGGAAGAACTGTTGGGGAAGCGGGCTCAGTGCGCCGGTGGCGGAGTCCACGGCAAGTCCGGCAACGGCGTTCGCCGGCGGTCCGGAAACATAGAGGAACTTGCCTGAGGGGTCCAGGAACGGGGCAAACGCTCCGAGGATAGCGCCGAAGGTCTGCCTGCCTGACAATTCTCCGGTAGGGCCGATATTGAAAACGCTCACCGCTCCGTTGCCGGCGGTGGACGCAAAAAGCCGTTTGCCTGCAGGATCCACGGCGACTCCCGTGATGCCCGGCCCGGCGGGGAAGGGCGAGCCCACTTGCGTTATTGCGCCGGTATCGGGGTTGACGGAATAGACCAACACGGCGCTGTCCTGCCGTTCGGTGGCAAACAGGAACTTGCCCGCGGAGTCCATGGCCATGGCGAAGAGATTGTTCCTGGCGGCGAAGGGCGATCCGTCGAGTGGGGCCAGCGTACCGTCGGAGGCGAGTTTGAATGCGGCGATTCGACCCGCGCCGGCCGCGGAGACGTAGGCGAACTTGCCATTGGGATGAACCACAATGCTGTTGGGGCCCTGTGGAGTTGGGAACGGCGAGCCTGGAACGGGCGTGGCGGCTCCGGTGGTGGAATCGATGGAGAATACGGAGACATTGTTTGCCGCCGCGTGGGCGACAAGCACGAAGTTTCCGGCGGGGTCGATCGCCACGGCTTGAGGGCCGCTGCCGGGCGCCACGGGGAAGTTGCTGAGAAGCGCTAATGCTCCGGTGTTCGGCTCGATGGAGAATGCAGCGAGGTTCGGACCGCCGATGGCCGGATCGCCTCCATTTGTCGCGTAGACAAACTTGCCGCCCGGGTGAATGGCGATGGCTAGCGGGTGTCCCGGAGTATAGGCGCGCGGCAGGACTTCGGTGAGCAGGCCGTTCTCCTGGTCAATGACGTAGGCCGAAATGGTTGTGTTGCCGTTGTTGGCGACGTACAGCATCTGAGCGAACAATCCGCCGGCTGTAGCGGCCAGGGAGAGAAGCAGTGCACTCAAGGAACGGTATGGCGACATCCTCGAAGACATAGCGACACCTCTTCCACCACGTATTTGAATCGATGGCAACATACTACACAATTTGGAGCGAGGTTGCAGGGCTGCTGTCCGGCTGTGGAATAATCGATAAACGCCTCTTTTTATGGCATTTGATGGAGTTTGGAAAGTTCGAGCGAACCATGCGGGGAGTGCGATCCGAGACCTTCCCTGGAAAGCGGATCGCGTACCGCCGCGTGGTTATGCCCGAACTATCAGCAGTCCGCTCGACCTGAGCGGGTGTTAGGAACGGGAGAGTGCCGTCCTGATCCGGGCGAGGTGATGGTAACTGTGCCGCACCGCATGATCCTCGAGCAGGAACTGGCAGGTAAGCGGAGCTTCACTGTTGAGCGACACCGGCGCCGCGCGGTCCAATTCTTCATCGCTGAGAGCTCGAATTGCCGCGGCGGCGGTGGCGCTGTTGGTTGCCAGCAATGCGAGCGCGGCTTCCTTCGTGACGCCGTCATTCGCTTTCGCGTGGTCGTGGTTCATGGCATTGATGACATCCCAAGTGACACCGCTGATGGGCTGGCCGGCAGCGAGTAAACCCGCGAGTTGGATTTCAATGGGGTACACGCTGGCAACATGATGCACCACCACGCCGATTTTCCGGCCATCCTTGGGAAGCGGCATCCGCCACTCCGCGTCGGACAGCGTCTGGGCAAAGGCTGCTAATGCCGCCGCGCCTGCCTCGAGACGCGCGGCGAGGGCTTCTGATCTGTGATTCATATTTGCTTCCTCGTTTTCCTTGAATTTCTTAAACATGAACCGTCACTCGGACGAAGGCCGCCGGTATCGACGTCCCGCCATTGCCGCTCTCGTTGTGCGCTTCGGCCAGTTCCAAAAGCTGGTTGTGCAGTTCCTCTGATCTCCCGCTCTTTTCAGCCGCCTCGTAAGCATTCATGGTGGGCCCATAGAATCGACGAAAAGAATCGATGAAGCGCGCCGGACTGCCGGATGAGTGGAAGTGGTAGGTGTCCCTGGCTATGGAGATTTTCTCCTTAGGGACCCCGGCGCTTGCAAAGCGTTCCGTGATGTGAGAATCCACCCCCCACGTCATCGGACTGACGAAGCCCTCCGGCGGCGGAGGTTGGAACGATGAACTGATGCTCAGCAACCGGGACACGAAGGTGGGATCGTTGGGAATCCAGTTGCCCATCACAATGCGGCCCCCAGGCTTCGTAACCCGAACCATCTCCTTCGCCACGTCGAAGGGCTTGGGGGCGAACATGGCTCCGAATACCGAGAGAGTCAAGTCAAACGAATGGTCTTCAACACCTTCCAGGTTGCATGCGTCACCCTCCTGAAACCTGAGTTGATGCAGGCCTGCCTCAGCCGCACGTTTCCTCCCCGCGGCCACAAGGTTTCCGGCAATATCAATTCCAGTCACTTCAGCCCCTTGATGGGCAAGGGGAACCGCTGTCGTGCCGTCTCCGCAGCCGAGATCCAAGGCCCGCAGCGGGCTCGTGATCCCGAGGGATTTCACCACCGCTTCTCCCGATTGACGCATGTACGCGGCAATCCGTGTAAAGTCTCCTTTTTCCCATAACGCCTTGTTTGGGTTCATAGATAGCTCCTCTTTTCCTCGACTTTCAAGCTGTCCTCACGGGGAAATTCGATTTACTTGCTGTCTCCGGCTCCCAGATGGCCGGATTGTGAGAGGCCCCCGTCAGGATTACAATTGTGCAGTGCAGTCTGGGAAATCACCATGCCCGAGCGTCGCGTCGAATTGCCCGAACGGCTCAGGGGATGGAATCGCTTTGCCCGGAGAGCATAGAACATTGCAGACCGTCCAGGGGGCCGCATGGATGCATTCTCCGAGGTTCTGAGCGGAGTCAAACTAAACGGCGCTTTGTTCTTCAGCGCGGAGTTTTCCGCTCCCTGGGGTTATGCTGCGCCTACATCGAACGTACTTGCGGCGATGGTGGCTCCGGGAGCGGCTCACGTGATGGCTTACCATCTCGTGATTGAGGGCGGGGCGCTGGTGCAATTAGCGGATGGGCCGTTTCTCGAACTCGAAGCGGGAGACGTGGTCGTCTTTCCCCAGGGGAACGTGCACTTCATGAGCAGCGGCAAAGAAACAACGCCTCCGTTTCCTTCCTACGGGATCACCGGCAAGATCAAAGCGCGTGACTTGACTCCTTTGCGGGCCGGAGGCGGCGGTGAGATGACGCGCTTCGTTTGTGGCTACATGGCGTGCGATCCGTTCCTCAGCAAGCCGATCCTGACCGGATTGCCCCCTGTTTTCAAGGTGAACATACGGACGGACCGGTCAGGGCAGTGGCTCGAAACCTCTATACTTCACCTGGTGGAAGAAGCAGCCTCGGGACGAGTGGGCAGCGAGGCAATGCTTGCCAAGCTCTCGGAGGCGTTGTTTGTGGATACACTGCGGCGCTATATAGCCGGTTTGCCCAAAGAGCAGACAGGATGGTTCGGGGGAGTGCGCGACCCTATCGTGGGAAAAAGCCTCGGATTGCTTCACAGCCGTGTCGCCCATCCATGGACCATCGCGGACCTCGCGGCGGAGGTGGGTATTTCGCGGTCGGCCCTGGTGAAGCGCTTCACCCAATATTTATCCGAGCCGCCCATGGCGTACCTGACCCGTTGGAGGCTGCAACTGGCCGCGCGATCACTCGAAAGTACGCCGCGGGGCGTGGCGGACATCGCCGCCGGGGTCGGCTACGAATCGGAGGCGGCGTTCAACCGGGCGTTCAAGCGGGAGTTCGGTCGGCCGCCGGGCCGGTACCGCGGCGACCATAAGAATTCGTCTGCCGAAAAAGGCTGACGAGGCTTCGCTTCAGACCGGCGAGACGTATCCGGGTTCTCGCAGAGCTTACACAAAGCGGGGAAGCCGGCGGGGCCATCATCGTTCAGCCTCCCGAGCAACCGGGCCCCGGATCGGCCTTACCGGTAGGAGAAGATCATGGCATAGATAATCAGCGCGATCAGAATCAGGCCGATGGTAAGCGCGGTGAAGCCGAACCGTTTCCAGGCTCTCAACTGCATGGGTTGCGGCTCCGGCATCAGGTAGCTATCCAACTGTCCGCTTTCCACCAGTTGCTGATATTCCCGTGGACGGTCCTGCTTGAACTCCTCGAGGGGAACGCCGGTGGTGAAGATCACCGTGTCCATCGGGAATTTTTCCGGCCGGAAGTGGGTATTGAAGAAATGCACCACGAAGATGAAGCTGATGGCGAGCAGTGCTTCATCGCTGTGGATGGTGGTGGCGACATTCACCATCCAGCCCGGGAGAACGCGGGTGAAAATCTCGGGGAACCAAAGCAGCAATCCGGTGCCGCCGATGACGGCTACGCCCCAGAAGACGGCGAAGTAGTCAAACTTCTCCCAATACGTCCAACGGCCGTATTGCGGACGCTCGCCGCGGTGAGCGAACCATTTCATGGAGGCGATGAACTCATGCCAGTCGCGGCCATTGAACATCATGCTTTCCGGTCCGAAGATGAACTCGCGCCAGTTCTTGCCGGAGGCTTTTCGTTTACGGGCCAGGTCGAAGAGGTGGAGCCCGAAGTAAGTAAACGTCACAATGGCGCACAGGCGGTGAATCATGCCTGCGCTCTCGAATCCCCCGAGGAGGCGCGCCAGCACCTTAGCCCATGGCGCGTAGGAGAATTTGAGGGCCATTCCGGTGATGGCCAAACCGAGGAAGCTCGAGACGACCATCAGGTGCAGGTTGCGGTCGAAGGTCCGGAACCGGCGCACATATTGTCCTTTTTCCTCGTGGCCGTTCTTGACCGGGCGGAACTCGAGGGAACGCCGCAGCCACAGCGCGGTGTGCGCCCCGGAAATGACCATCGTGCCCACCAACAAGCCCGTCATTCCCCAGAACGTGTAGAACAGGAACGGGTATTTTTCCGGATCGTGGTGGGTAGCGTGCGTGAGATAGCCGGCAAACTGGCGATGGGAGCCGGGGTGGCATTTGGCGCACGTGTTGACGATATTCACCCGGCTCAGGTGCGAGCGGGGGTTGTTCACCGGGAGGATATCGTGCGCGCCGTGGCAGTCGTAACACTTGGCGGTCTTCAGATAGCCGAGCGTGGATACCTTGCCATGGAACGTGTCGAAATAGCTTTCGGCAATCTGCTTATGGCAGCGGCCGCACTGGTCCATGATGTGGAGCCGGAAGTTGGAGAGGTCCGTGCGCTGGATGCTGTGCGCGGAGTGGCAATCGACGCACTCGGGTAGCTGCTTGCTGGTTTTCGTGACATTCGGGCTGTGCACGCTGGTGTCGAACATCTCGAAGATGCCGCGGTGGCACTGTGAGCAGGTGGAGGCGACGTTCTTGCGGTTCACGCTCGAGCGGGGATCGCTGGCGGGCAGTTCGTGGTGCGCCGTGTGGCAGTCGACGCAATCGGCAGTGACGGTGAGTCCGCTTTGCAGGAGTCCCTTGCCGTGGATGCTATCGGCGTAGTGCTCGAGCACGTGATCCTGCTTGCCCTTGTAGCGCAAGGCGGCCTTCGAGCCGGTGCGGTGGCAGTTGCCGCACAGCGCGGGAATATTTCGGGCATAGGTGGGAGAAGAAGAGTCGTTCTTCCCCAGCGTTCCATGCGGGCTATGGCAGTCGCGGCAGGTGGGAGCATCGGGGCTGCCCTGCGCCAGCAGGCGGCCGTGCGTGCTTTCGCGGAACTGGGCGACGGGGTCGGCGTGGCAGATGGAGCAATCCACTTTCTGCGTCATCGAGACGCAAGGGCGCTGGGCCGAAGGCGTGCCGCCGGTGTGGCACTGCACGCAGGCCACGCGGGCATGACGCGAGCGGGCCAGTTCGTTCTGGTCCACCGCGAGCATGGGGTTTCCTTTAGCTTGCGCGGTGGTCTTCATGCCGGGGTCGCTGTGGCAGCGCTGGCAATCGCGGTCACTCATGCCGAGCGGGTAGTAGACGCGGCGGACCTTGTGCGGCTCATGGCAATCGACGCAGGCCGGAATGAGGTGCGGTTCCTTCTCCCACAACTCGCCGCGGATTACTTTTCGATGCACCGTTTCGATCTGCGCGTGGCACCTGGTGCAGGTGTGCGAAATGTTGTTCTTGGCGATGGATGAACGCGGGTCCGTGTGGGGCAGGACGAAGTGGGAAGTGTGGCAACTGGTGCAAACGGCGGTGACGGTCAATCCGCGCTTGAAGAGCCCTTCACCGTGGATGCTGTCCGTGTAATTGCCGAGAATGTTCGTCTGCGGAATGCTGCGAGTCAGGCTGACGGGCGTGCCCTCGCGGTGACAGCCGCCGCAGAGTTTGGGGATCTCCATGGTGGAGGTGGGCGAACCCGGCGCCGATGGGCGCAATACGTTGTGGGTCCCGTGACAGGATTTGCAGCCCGGAGCAAAGCGGTCACCGCGTGAGGCTGCGCGTCCGTGCAGGCTGGCCTCGTATTGCGTCTGCTGGTCCGGGTGGCATCCGCCGCAATCCACCTTTTGGAGCTTGTCCTCGTGAGGGAGTTCCTTCTTGGCGAGGTCGGCGTGACAGGCCGTGCACTCCTGTCCGGCGTGCGGCGAGGCGCGCAGGGCGGCCGCGTCGAAATTCGGCGGCATCCCCGGTTCCCGGCGCCCGGCGCGGCGGCCGGGGTCGTGACAGCCCGCGCAAGGCTCGGAGCCGGGTAGCGGCTTCTGCGTTTCGGCAGCCTGCGCAATAGGGACGGCGCCCGCTATCCAGAGAAGTAAGAGTCCACTTTGTCCAAGGAAACGATGGGTCACGGTTGCGATCCAGAAGGGGATGGAGCCGCGGCATCGAACGCGGGTGGGCGTAGGGCGCCGGGTGGCGGGGAGGTTCGGGGTTTACCCGTAGCGTCAGAAAGGAAGATCAGGACGCCTGCCGGGAGGGAAAAGAGATTGGAGGAATGGAGAGAAGATTCGAATAGCGGGAAGGTCTCTTCACGAAAGAAGAAAATCCGCACCGGTTTACCTCCTCTCTATACGAGGTGGAGGGACCCAGCACGCCTCCTCTCTGACTTCGGTGATTCCTAGTGAGCCGCTGAGAGACGGATCAAGCTACAGACCAAAATACGGCGACATCACGCGAAAGCCAAGAGACTTACTAATTCTTGACCTAACTATCCTCATTTTGCATCCACACAGGAGGCGGAGTCAATGAACTTGTTGCGTAGTCAGATTGCGGCGGATAGGAGTGGCCGGCGGCCTCATTCCGCAATCGGTGGATTCCCTGCTCCGCCGCGCGGAAGAGCATCCAGGACACCCCTCGATCCGTGCGGCATCCTGCCGGTGGGAAGTTCCGAGGCGTCCTGAGGGAAGGCTGATGCTCCGTGTGGCATGCGGCACGCGAATCGCCGGCCCCGGAAGCCTGCAAGGAGTTCTTCGCTTTGCCGAACGCAGAGGAGGAAGCGCCGGCTATCGTTGGCGCGATCTTTGCGGTTGAACATCACGCTGCCGTGCCAGGTTTCTGAAACGCGGCCTTTACGTCATCAATTTCGACGCCGCGCGTCCAGATGGAATAGGCGTCATCGGTTCCATAGCCGCGCCGGACGGCGAGTTCGAGATGGCGGATGGCGTCCGGCTCGAAGCCCATCACGGCCGCGCCCACGGTATCTACCGCAAGCGCGCTCGTGCCGGCGATGATTACATTATGGCGGCGCATGCGCGTGGCGCCGGGTGTGGATGGATCGGATTCGGCGGCGAAAGAGCCTCCGGCAATCGCGTAGCCGGCCGGGTGGAAAGAGAAAAGATCCAGCGCTACCTCGCCCGGCTCCCCGAGCGCGGAGAGCCCGTTCCTGGGATAGCCGTAGTGGGCAGCGGGCGCGAACCCAAGATAGTTGAGGAAGGACAGGGCAACTCCGCTGCCGCCCATCGTGGCGAGCGGGGCAATGGAGATGACCTTATCGCATTCCCGGAGCACGCGAGGGATGAAATACATCCCCTCCGGGTTCCGGCTTGCCAGGACGCGCCCTTCCACGGGCATCCGCAGTGACGGAGCATCATTCAGGTCCAGCAGTTCGAAGCGTAATTGGGGATGCTTCCGGGAGAGGGCTTCGACAAGAGACCGGTAGCTGAGGCCGTCAAACTGGTTGTCCCATGTGGTATCCCAAAGCGATGCAGTGCCGGCGGGGCGGCACGGCGCGCCTTCAGCGATGGTGAAGCGGCGTCCGAGGCCGCTGGCGGCAAGGTAGCCAAGCACGCCTGCCACCAGCCGGGGATCGGTGACCGAACCGGGATGAAACGGCTGACTGCCGCCCGGACAGTTGCGGATGCTGATTTTGATGAGGACCCAGTCATCGCGGCCGATGACAGTTGCCAGACCGCCCCGCCGGCCCCCGCCGAGTTCGACGGCGAGTTGAAGCATATCGTCGATCTGGTCCGCGGACAAAGGCTGCGTCAGAGGCGCAGGCCGGGCCAGCGGGCGGATCCTTCGGCCGTCGCTCTCGACACCTCCGGTGAATGTTGAGGGAATCAGGCCGATGCGCGGGACTGTGTCGCGGCTGGCGGCGGCGGTCATCCACTCGCGGGGCTTGTTCCCGGGCGGGCGGGTCTGCGATGCCTGGGGCTGCCCGAGAGCAGTCTGCGCCCGCCATGGGATCAATAATAGATCGCGTCTGTGCATCTTGCTTCTTCCGTCTTCGATTGTAGATCCGGTTTCGTTGAAAGCGGTGTATATATTGTCTATGAACTCCATTGGCCGCAGGCAAATGATGCTCGCCGCCGCGGGAGCCGCGTTTGCGCCTCCATCCACGTTCGGCGCTTCGGCGCGGACGCGCATCGGCTTGATCCCGGCCACGTACAACCGGCTGCAGCGTCCGAGTTCCCTGGACGATCCGCTCGATTATGAACGCGTGCGCGACATGGTGTGGACGGCGATCCGGCTGGGCGCTCCACGCGCCGGGAGCCTGGAGAAAAAGATCCGGCCCGGCTCCTGGGTGGTGATCAAGCCGAACATTGTGGGCCTGCGCGGCCGCGAGTCGTATCGCACCGGCGATATTACGGATTTCCGCGTGATGCGGGCTGTCTTCGAGTACGTCGCCCGGTTTTCGAAAGCCGGCCGGATTACGCTGGCCGAAGGCGGCAGTTACCGCCGGCTCACCGACCCGGCCAAGGACAACATTGTCTACCAGGACGGAGTGCGCCGCGATGCGATGACATTCGATTGGGGCACGGAAGAGTTCCCGGGGTTGGGTGGGTCCTTCGGGGACATGCTCGGCGAATTCCGGAAGCAGTTTTCCGGGCGCGCATTTGATTATGTGGATCTCAGCTATGACGGGGTGCGGGACGGCGGAAAGCTCCGGCGTGTGGAAGTCCCCAAGGCTGCCAATGGTGTTGGGGCGTTCGGAGCGAGGCCCGACTATTACGTCACCAACACGATCCTCAACTGCGACTTTCTCATCACTGTGCCGGTGATGAAGTGCCACATGCAGAGCGGGATCACCTGTTGTTTAAAGAACTACGTGGGCACTGCTCCGAGGGAAGCCTATGCGGTGGCGGGGGGCTTCAGCAATACGCGGCTGCATTCGGAACACTCGGTGGATAACCGGATTGATCCGTTCATTGTGGACCTCGCGTCGTTTCATCCGCCGGATTACGCGGTGGTGGACGGGCTCCGCGGATTGCAATACCAGGAGCATAACTGCGGGGTGGAGGATCAGTTGGTGCGGAGCAACCTGGTGATGGCCGGCGAAGACCCGGTGGCGATTGATTCGCTGGCGGCGCACCTATTGGGATTCAATCCGTGGGACATCGAGTACTTGCACATGGCGGCGAAGCGGGAGATGGGGACCCGCGATTTGTCGCTGGTGGATGTGAACGGCGGCGATCCGGGCGCGTTGCGGCGGCGGTGGGCGAAGCCCAAATCCTGGTACGGGCGCGGGAACCGGCTGTGGAGGGTGACGGATCAACCCAGTGCCCCTGTCGAGAGTTGGAAGCCGTGGGAGAGCGCAACCGACACGCTGCCATTCGACCGCTGGAGCGGGAAGCCCGTGATGCCCGGAAGCCGTTTCGGCGCGGCCACGCGCATCCGCTCGCAGGGATACAGGAAAGCGTTCCTCTGGATTGGCGCGAGCGGGCGTTTTGCCGCGCACCTCAACGGGAGGCTGGTGATGTCGGAAGAGGTGAGAACGCGCTACCGGCACGGCCAGTTTCAGCAGGCAGTGGAATTGCGACCGGGGTTGAATGAACTGGTGGTGCGCGTGGAGGCGCTGGAGGCGGCGCCGAAGCTCAGCGCGTACCTGGCGGGCCCGCGGAATGACGGCGATACGGTGGATGGGATCGAGTGGCTGGGGTAGCCTGAGCAGCGGGTGGCGTTCCAAGGGCTGGAGGATCGACGCGGAAGCCCGCGGCGTTTAACGTTTGGGCGACGCCATCGACGCATCCGTTGGATCCGCGGATGCTCGGGACCATTGACCGCACGCTGGAGGATCTGGTGTCGGACAGCCTGGTGCACCGCTATAAGATCGGCGGCGGTATGCCGGACGGGTTGGATGGGGCGAGGGGACTTTCAGCATCCGCACCTTCTGGCTGGTGGAGGCGCTGGCGCGCGCGGGCCGGGTAGATGAGGCGCGGTTCACCTTCGAGAAGATGCTGACCTACGCGAATCACCTGGGTTTCTATGCGGAGGAGATCGGACCGAGAGGCGAGGCGCTGGGAAACTTTCCGCAGGCGTTCACGCACCTGGCCTTGATCGGCGCGGCGTTCAGTTTGAACCGGATGTTGGGGGCGAAGGATTAGGTCAGTCGCACAAGTTGCGGATTTCCTCCCAAGTAAGGGCTTCGAATTTCTTCGGTTCCGAGACGATTTGCGCCTCACAATCCCTCAAGAGCCGTTGGATTGAACCGCGCGCCGTGCGGGGGTAGTCATGAACGTCAGGGGCGATGATCAAAAGTTTCAGGTTCTTATTCTGCCGTGTCCACTCGGCGATACTCGCGTTGACCCCTTTGCCGCTGAACGAATAGCCGCTGATCACGAGCCTATCAAGGGTTGGTAGCGCGGAGCGGAAAGCGCAAAACAGATCCGCGTAGATTCCCATCGTATACTCCAGCATCTTGTTGAACGTTCCAATGAGCACTGCGGGATTGCCTGGAAATCCCGGCACCGCATCAAAGTCCGTTGAGGTAATCACAGTCGAGGGCCCCCGATCTTCTTCACGTGTGTGATACCAGTCAATCGATCCGTGGAGCTTCGAAAGACGAACCTTCTCTTGACTATCTTTAAAGGCTTGGTATTTCCAACACTGGTAGTTCTTGCCGGGGACCTGAACGAACCCGTCCGCAAACCTGACATTCGCGGCACGAAGCGAGTCTTCAATCAGGACGTCGTGGTTGAGGGTGAAAATCTCCAGCCTTGAAACCGACTCGTCTTTGCTGGCCTGGATTACGGAGCGTAGATGATCTGGCTTCGGCTTGAGTTTGAATAGAGCATCGCAAACGACGTGTCTGATGTACTTTGTCGTCTCCCGGAAAAGGTTATTATGCAATGGGCTTGTCAGCCGCTTGCGGGCATCTTCCAAGAAGGGCAAAATGGCCGGATTCTCGTATTCTCCGTCGACATCTGCCAGTTGCGCCGCCAGGTAGTAGAGTTCCTCGTAATTGGCCGCGTGGCAATAACTCTGGAAGAAATTTTTCGTGTGGGAATTCAGGAAGACAAGGAAATCCTGATCTGTTCGACAGGCTCGCGTTTGGAGAAAGGATAACACTCCACCGAAGAAAACGACTCATCATTCGTGTTCCAAAGCACTTTCTCACCAGCGCCGTTCTCGCCTGCGAGCACCAAATTGGTGAGGCACTTTGTTGAGGGCGCGCTGCAATACATAGAGACCCCGGCGCCGAGCAGAAATCCTATCTCCATACTGGACATTGTCCCTGCGGGGGCGGCGATTGTGCCAGTCGGGATGGCGGCGATCGTCGCAACTTCACAGGAGATCGAGTTCTTTCGCTAATGCCACCATCGGCCGGCGGTTTGCACAGCACGAAGAGAGGCTCACCGCGCCGGATATAATCTCAGGAATGATTCCGAGGATATTTGTGGCTGGGTTGCTCCTGGCGGCTGCCGGAGCTTGGGCGGAGGAGTACGTACTGGGGCCGGATTCCATGCGGCATGAAGGTGTGCCGCAAGGGAAGGTCACGCACTACGAATGGAACAACAGCAAGATCTACCCGGGGACGGTGCGGGATTACTGGGTGTACGTCCCGGCGCAGTACAAGGGGGACCGGCCGGCGCGGGTGATGGTGTTTCAGGATGGGGGCTCGTTCGTCAACGAAAAGGGGAGCTATCGCACAACGGTCGTGTTCGACAACCTGATCCACAAGGGCGAACTGCCGGTGATCATCGCGGTGTTCGTCAATCCCGGTATTGTGCCGGGCGAGGGCGCGGAGACGCAGGCGCGGTACAACCGCAGCTACGAATACGATGCGGTGGGGGACCGGTTCCCACGGTTCGTGTTCGAGGAGATTCTGCCGGAAGTGGCGAAGTCGTACAACCTTTCGACGAATCCGGATGACCGGGCAATTTCAGGATCGAGTTCCGGAGGCAATGCGTCGTTCAATGCGGCGTGGAGTTATCCGAACGGGTTCCATCGTGTGTTGAGCTTCATTGGCGGGTTCACGAATCTGCGCGGCGATCATATCTATCCGTCGCTGGTGCGGAAGTTGGAGACCAAGCCGTTGCGGGTGTTCCTGCAGGATGGGCTGCAGGACGTCAATGTGTACAGCAATTACGAACTGGGGCTTGCGCTGCAACACGCCGGTTACGATTACAAGCTGGTCATCGGGACGGAGGCGCACAACAGCAAGCACGGGGCGGCGATTCTGCCGGAAGCGCTGCGGTGGCTGTGGCGTGATTGGGAGAAGCCGATTGCGAAGCCGAAGGATGGCGTGCGGCACTTCCTCACGAACAACGTCGTCTACCCGGATCGCGATTGGGAGTTGGTGAGCGAGGGGTACAAATTCACCGAAGGCCCGGCAGTGGACGCGAAGGGGAACGTGTACTTCAGCGATATTCCAAACAACAGGATTCATAAGATTGACCTGGAGAACAGGGTTACTGTTTTCAAGGAGGACACCGGCGGAGCCAACGGGCTGATGTTCGGTCCGGATGGGCGCCTGTACGCCTGCCAGAACGGGCGGAAACGGATTGTGGCGTATTCGATGGACGGAAAAGAGTCGGTGATTGCGGAGGGGGTGGAGTCGAACGACCTCGCGGTGAATGCACGCGGAGAGATTTACTTCACCGATCCGGCGCATCATCGAGTGTGGTTCGTCGACGCGCGCGGGCAGAAGCGTGTGGCGCATGAGGGGATCGCCTTTCCCAACGGCGTGCGGTTGTCGCCGGACCAGGCTTTCCTGATGGTGGCGGACACGGCAGGCCGGTGGGTGTGGTCGTTCCGCGTTCAGGCGGATGGCTCACTTGCCGACGGCATGCCGTTCCACCGGTTGGAGATTCCCGATGAAGTCGAGTCGGGGCCGCTGCGGAGCGGGGCGGATGGGTTTGCGGTGGATACCGAGGGATACTTGTACATTGCGACGAAACTGGGCATCCAGATTGCGGATCCGATCGGGCGCGTGGTGGGCATCTTGAACAAGCCGCAGAGCGCGGATCCTTCGAACGTGGCGTTCGGCGGCGCGGACATGCAGACGCTGTACGTAACGACGAGGGACAAGGTGTACCGGCGCGCGGTGCGGCGCAAGGG
The DNA here is from genome assembly GCA_020847975.1 of Bryobacterales bacterium. GTDB lineage: Bacteria > Acidobacteriota > Terriglobia > Bryobacterales > Bryobacteraceae > CADEFT01. The sequence goes on from JADLBD010000165.1 coordinate 40,747, forward strand.
GGCTCTGCCCTGGGCCGCAGTGAAGCCTCCCAAGCCGAGGTTGTAGGGGCAGCTCACCGGCGGCGGGCGGGTCTGAGCTTATCCCGCAGGATATGCTCTGCATCCTTCAGGCTCAAGCTCTACGGGCATTATAGATTCCGCCCGGGGAGCGGGTAGTGAGAAGATGAAAAGATGTTCGCGCTGCCGTATGGGGAAACCGAACTCCCGGTGAAGACGCGCGGTGATCTGATCCGTCACCGTGAATTGGCGCCTGTCGAGGATGAGCAGGCTGCGGTGCGCGAGGCGTTGCGGAACCCGATTGGCGCGGGGCCGCTGGGCAAAATCGTGCGCAAGGGGGAACGCGTGGCGCTGGTGGTGAACGACATCACGCGGCTCACCCGTTCGGACCTGATGCTGCCGGCGATTGTGGAAGAGCTGAACGCGGCGGGAATTCCGGATAGCGACATCCTGATTGTGTTCGCTCTCGGCATTCACCGGCCGCAGACGGAGGGGGAACGGCGGCGGATCCTGGGTGAGGAGTTGCACGGGCGCCTGCGGTCTGTGGATCATGACGCCTACGACGAGGCGAACCTGATACCGATCGGCCGGACGTCGTTCGGAAACACAGTGGAAATCAATCGCGCGGTGCATGAAGCGGACCGGGTGATCCTGACGGGGGAGATCATTTATCACCTGATCGCGGGCTATAGCGGAGGGCGCAAGAGCCTTGTGCCCGGGGTGGCCGGGGCGCGAACCACGACGTTCAATCACCGGATGATTTTCGATCCGCGGTGCCGTTCCGGCGTGCTCGAGGGGAACCCGGCGCATGAGGATCTGCTCGAGGCGGCGCGGATGGCGGCGCCGGATTTTCTGCTGAACGTCGTGATGAGTCCGGAGGGGCGGCTGGTGAAGGCCGTGGCCGGAGATTTCGATGTGGCGCATCGCGCCGGGTGCGCCGTGGTGGATGAGATGCTGCGCGCCGATCTCGATGAGCCGTACGATCTGCTGGCGGCGTCCGCGGGCGGGTATCCGCTGGACATTGATTTGCGCCAGGCGCACAAGGGGCTGGAGAACGCGTCACAGGCGTTAAAACAAGGCGGCACGATTCTGTTTTATGCGGAATGCCGGTGCGGGGCCGGGCATGCTTCCTTCGAGGAGTACATCGCGCGCTATGCGAATGACGGGGAGATGGAGCGGGCGTTGAAGGAGAAGTTCGAAGTGGGCGGGCACAAAGCGTGGTGGATTGCGCGGCTGGGGCGCATGTACGATGTGCACCTCGTTTCGGCGCTCGATGAGGAATTCGTGCGCCGCTGTCACTTTCAACCCGTCCGCCCGGAGAATCATCAACGGCATCTGGATGGACTGCTCGAGAAGGCGGGGAAGAACGCGCGCGTGGGTGTTCTACCCTATTCCGGATTTACTTTGCCGCGTGTTTCGAGAAAGGAGCCGGCTGCCGTATGAACCGCCGCGTATTTCTGGCGGGAGCCGCCACGGCGCAGGCAGCGGAGCCCGAGTATTCTTACGATTTCGAATTATCAGTTCAAGAAACCATTTTACGAGCTTCTCAGGAAATTTAACGATTCATGCGGTGTTTTCTTATTTTGCTGATTGCCCTGCCGCTTCATGCGCAACTCACAGGCGGAGGGCTGACGGGCTTTGTGTTCGATCCAAGCGGCGCTGTCATCCAGGATGCGAGGATCGAGGTGAAGGACGCGCTACACGGGGTGACACGCGCGGCGCGCTCGGGCGCCGACGGGTCCTACCGGGTTTCGCAACTGCCGGTAGGGATCTACCAGGTGGGCGCGCAAAAGGATGCCTTCCGGACGGATGTGCGGGAGCGGGTGGCGGTTGAAGTGGATTCGGTGCGGCGGCTCGATTTCACGCTGGCGCTGGGTACGGATACGGTGTCCATCGACGTGCCTTCCGCGCGCCTGCAGGTGGAGGCTTCGGACTCCGGCGCCATCCTGCAAAGCAGCCGTATCGAGGCGCTGCCGCTGAACCGGCGCGGATTCCTGCAGTTGGCCCTGCTGACGCCGGGGGCGGCGCCTCCGGTGCAGGATTCGGAGCTATCCTCGCGGGGTACGTTCGCCACGCACGTGAACGGCGGCAGGGAAGAGTTCAACAACTTCCTGCTCGACGGCATGGACAACAACGATCTGTACACGAACCGCTACGTGCTGGAGCCGTCCGTGGATACCATTGCCGAGTTCAAGATTACAGCGGGGAGCTATTCGGCGGAGTACGGGCGCAGCGGCGGCGCGCAGGTGAACGTCATCACGCGCGGGGGAAGCAACCAGTTTCACGGGTTGGGCTATGAATATCTGCGAAACCGCGTGCTCGATGCGCCGAATTATTTTGACGCCGGGACGGCGAACAAATATATTAGAAACCAGTTCGGGGGCACATTTTCCGGACCTTTACGAACAGACAGGACCTTTTTCTTTCTGAATATCGATGCATTGCGCGAGCGGAGCGGGCTGGCGCGGCTGGCGACGGTGCCCACGGCCGCGGAGCGTACGGGCAACTTGAGCGCGCGGTCCTCTCCAGTGATCGATCCGTTCACGCGCCGCCCCTTTCCCGGCAACATCATTCCCGAGACGAGGATCAACCGCGTGTCGAAGCTGGTGCTGGGACTGTTCCCCATGCCGAATCGCGAGGGGACGGCGGGAAACTACCTGGCGCAACCGGTGCTCTCGAACAATTTCGGCCAGGGCGGAGGGCGCGTGGATCAGTACGTGCGCGGGGGCGGGATTGTGACGGTGCGTTATCTGTATGGCAGGCAGAACCTGTTTGAGCCGTACGCCGAAGAAACGACGGATGTCCCGGGCTACGGCGACTTCGTGGGCAACACGGGGCACAATGCGATGGTCCAATATCTTCAGCCTGTGGGGGCGAACCTGGTAAACAGCTTCCGCGCCGGAGTGAACCGCTCGACGCGGAGCGCGCTGCCGCAAAACTACCAGCGCAATATCGCCTCCGAATGGAATGTGCCGTGGCTGGGAGCTATCGACACACGGGACTACGGTTATCCGTTCTTCAACATTCAGGGATATTCGGCGGTGGGCGACGCCACGCCGCTGCCGCTGCTGCGCTACACCACGACATACCAGTTGCAGGACGACCTGTCCTGGATCCGCGGGCGGCACGCGTTCAAGGCGGGTTTCGAGGCGCGCAACAACCGGGCCAACGGGAACGTCGATCTGCTGGCGCGCGGGTCGCTCTCCTTGTCGGGCGCAGTGTCGGGGAGCGGGATCAGCGACCTGCTGCTGGGGATTCCCACCTTCGCGCTCCAGGCAAAACTCGATAACACGCAGACGCTGCGCACCACGTCCTATAACGGGTACTTCCAGGATGAACTGAAGCTGACGCCGCAGTTCAATCTGACGCTGGGGTTGCGCTATGAGTACAACACTCCGGCGACGGATCCCTATGACCGCATGTCCATCTATGCCCCTTCGACCGCGCGGATTCTGAGGGTGGGCACGCAAGGTGTAACGCGGTCCGGAATTTATCCGGACCGGAACAACTTCGCGCCGCGCGCGGGCTTTGCGTGGAGCGTGCGGCCGCGGACGGTGATCCGCGGCGGGTATGGGTTGTATTACGACAGCGGCATGCTGGTGCAGGTCTCGTCGCAGTATTTCAACCCGCCGTTCTTCACGCTGCGTGCGTTTTTTCCCACGGCAACGCAGTTGATCACGCTGGATAATCCGTTTCCGGCTACTGGGGGAATCTCTCCCGTCTCGCCGAGCACACTGAACAGCGACTTGACGACGGCCTACATACAGCACTGGAGCTTCCACGTACAGCATCAGGTGGGCAATGCCACCACGGTGAGCGTGGGGTACGTGGGATCGGCGGGGGCGCACCTCATCCGGTCGCGGGATTTGAACCAGGCGCGGCCGGGGCCCGGCGATCTGGCTCCGCGGCGGCCGCACCCCGAGTACAGCGGGATTATCTATATCGAGGGGTCGGGAAATTCGAACTACCATTCTCTTCAGGCGTCTCTCGACCGGCGGTTTTCGAAGCGCTTTTCCCTGCTGGCGGCGTATACGTGGTCAAAGTCGATCGACGACACGTCGGCGTTTCTGAGCACGAAGCCGGACAAGAACTTTCCGCAGGACAGTGAGAATTTCCACGCCGAGCGGGCTGTGTCGAGCTACGACATCCCGCACCGGGCGACAGCGTCATTCGTGGTGGATCTGCCCTACAAACTGGAGTTCCGCGGCATCACCGTGCTGCAAGGCGGGCAGCCGTTCACGCCTTTGTTGCGGTTCGATAATTCGAATACGGGGAATACGGGCGGGAATTTCGGATCGGACCGTCCGAATGCAGTGGGGAATCCGCATCTCGACAACCGGACGCCGGACCGGTGGTTCAACACATCGGCGCTGGTGGTTGCGCCGAAGTATACGTTCGGCAACGCCGGGCGGAACATTGTGCGCGGCCCCGCCTATGTGACGTTCGACGCGGCGCTGGCGCGGCGGTTCCGGCTGACGGAGCGGGTGCAGGCGACGATCGAGGCGCAGGCGTTCAACCTCACGAACCGGACGAATTTCGATCTGCCCGAGCGTTACGCCGACGAGCCGTCAACGTTCGGCCATATTTTTTCCGCAAAGCCACCGCGGCAGGCGCAGGTGGCTCTGCGGTTGAGTTTCTAGGGAGCGGAGATGGAACAACTCGAACTGGTAGCGAAGAAACTGGGGATCGGGAAAATCCGGCGTCACTTGTTTCTCTGCGCCGACCAGACCAAGCCGGCTTGCTGCACGAAGGAAGACGGGCTCGCCACGTGGGATTACGTGAAGAAGCGGCTTACGGAGCTTGGGTTGACGCAGGGCGAGGGGATTGTCTACCGCACAAAGGCGAACTGTTTGCGTGTGTGCCAACAGGGGCCGATTGCGCTGGTGTACCCGGAAGGAGTGTGGTACCACTCGGTGAGTCCCGAGGTGGCCGAGCGCATCATCCAGGAGCACCTGATCGGCGGGCGTCCGGTGGAGGAGTTTGTGTTCGCGCGCAACCCGCTGGAGGGTTGAGAGAAAATGACGGCATGCACTTGCGCGAGTTGTTCGATTTGAGCGGGAAGACGGCGCTGGTAACGGGCGGGTCCGGGATCTTCGGAACGCCGATTTCCGAAGCGCTGGCGGAGGCGGGGGCGCATGTGATCATTGCGTCGAGGAATCTGGCGCACTGCAAGGAAACGGCGAATGCGCTGGTTGCGCGCGGCTTGCAGGCGGCGGCGGACCAATATGACCAGGCGAGCGAGGAGTCGATTCTCGCGCTGCGCGCGCGGCATCCGGCGATTGACGTGCTGATCAACAATTCGGTGGCGAGGCCGATGCGGCGGTATGATCAGCCGCTCGAAGCCTGGCGCGAGTCGATGGAGGTGAATGCCACGGGGCTGTTTGCCATCAGCCGCGCGTTCCTGGAGCACATGATGGTGCGCCGCCGCGGTTCGATCATCAACATCGGATCCATTCAGAGCGTGGTGGCTCCGGACTTTCGCAACTACGAGGGCACGGCGATGACGACGCCTCCCGATTACCACTTCCACAAGCACGGGCTGATCGGATTGACGCGGTACCTGGCGGCAATGGCGGGGCCGTACAACGTGCGGGTGAACGCCATCAGCCCCGGCGGCTTCGAGACAGCAGCCACGCCGCAGGTGTTTCGTGAGAACTATTCGCGGAGAGTACTATTGCGGCGCATGGCCCATCACGACGACATCAAAGGGGCTGTGGTGTATCTCGCCTCACAAGCATCGGCCTACGTCACGGGGCAGAATCTGATCGTGGATGGCGGATACACAGCATAGGCGGGCCGGTACTCCCCGCGAGTATAAAGGTATATTTCGCGTCAGCCGATCGTTTCCACATAGCAAGATTCGCTGCGATTCGCTAGATCCAAAGCGTTGGATGTACTATTCAGCGGCTTTGATTCCAGCCTCGGCGGCACAAGGAAACGATGTTGTACTCGAGTCATTCTTCGGTAAGCGACCATCACAAAATGCTACTGCTTGCTCCGTCCTACAATGACGCGGACAAGTTCGGTTTTCGCAATGTGATTCACAACGGCGATCTGCATGAAGTTCTGTTGTCCGATCTCCAACGGTTGCGTGGTGAGGTGTATCTGAGGGACGGCGCCATCGGGGCCTCTCAGCTCACGGCGGACGGCAGACACGTAGTAGCCGCCGACTCCATGAGCTGGCACATTATCTCCCTGAATGATTTCGGGAAAGTGCGTGGATGCTACCGGCATCTGGCGTACCCCGCGACAGTGCGGTACGAGCAGATGATGCTGAGCAAGTCGCCGCTGGCGCAAAGCCTGGAGTGGGGCAGCGCGTGCCGGGGGGCGGTGGAAAGCCTGCTGCAACAATCGACAATCGACAATCTTTCCTGCGCGGAGGTGGGCGGCTGGGCGGTAGCCGAAGAGGTGCGCCATACCGCCGAAGCGCTTCGCATTGCGCTTACCGGATACGCCCTGGGAGACCTGCTGGGCGGCTGTTTGGGGTTCGGGACCGTGACCAGAAGAAACTGTTCGGCGGCCATCCTGCGGCGGATCGGCGCGAGGCGGCTGTGTCTCGGCGACGTGGAACTGCCTTCGTACTTCGATCCGGGCTATCGCTGCGACATGGAACTTCTCCAGTTTGATTCGCGGCAGTTGAATCCGAAATACGCGCCTTTGAAGGAGAAGATTCGCGCACATCTGGCGGCGCTGCCCGTGGTTTGCGCGGGAGTGTCCTTCATCCGGTTCCACGAAGGCGTGGTCCGCGAAACGAAGGCTCCCCTCGCCAACCGGCACGCGGCCTGAGGCATCCGATGGAGACGGCCTGCTCGCTTTCGGCATCAGAGGGCGCGCGGATTGCCGGAGAGCGGCTGGGGCAGGCAATTGCCGCCTGGGAAGCGGTGTTGGGTTCCCGGCATGTCATCCGCGAGGAATCGCAACGGCGGGCGGCGGAATCGGCTACCTTTTTCACCCGGCAATCGATTCCTGTGATTCTGCGTCCGGGCAGCCGTGTGGAGGTTCAGGAGATTCTGCGCATCGCAAACCGGTTCCGGGTTCCGGTGTACACGGTGAGCACGGGGAGGAACTGGGGCTATGGATCTCGGGTTCCGGCGGCGGATGGCTGTGTGCTGGTGGAATTGCACCGGCTGAACCGCATTGTTTCCTTTGACGAAAACCTGGCTTATGTCACGGTGGAACCTGGCGTCACGCAGCGGCAGTTGTTCACGTTCCTGAAGGAAAACGGGTCGAAGTTGTGGATGGATGCGACGGGCGCGAGCCCGGATTGCAGCCTGATTGGCAACACGGTGGAGCGAGGCTTTGGACACACGCCCTACGGCGATCATTTTGCGCACTGCTGCGGGCTGGAAGTGGTGCTGCCGGACGGAGAAGTGGCGCGGACGGGGTTTGCGGGATGGGAAGGCGCGCATGCCGCCGCGGTTTACCGCTGGGGATTGGGGCCGAGCGTGGATGGTTTGTTCACGCAGTCCAATCTCGGGATCGTCACCCGGATGACCGTGTGGCTCATGCCGGCGCCGGAGTATTTTCAGGCATTTTTCTTTCGCTGCGAGGAACGGCACGGGCTCGGCCCGCTGATGGATGCGTTACGTCCCCTGCGGCTGAACGGTACGCTGCGAAGTACCGTTCATGTCGGCAACGATTACAAAGTTCTTGCGGGCATCCGGCAATATCCGTGGGAAGAAGCAGGAGGAAAGACGCCCTTGCCGGAGGATGTCATGGCACGGTTCCGCCGGCAACTGCAATTCGGACGCTGGAACGGTTCGGGAGCCCTGTACGGAACAAAGGCCCAGGTGGCGGAAGGAAGGCGCCTGGTGCGCAAAGCGCTCGAAGGCAAGGTGGGACGGTTGCAGTTCCTTGACGAGGATACCTTACATCTGGCCGCACGCTTCGCCAAGCCGTATCAGTGGCTCACGGGCTGGGATCTGAGCCGGACTCTGGAACTGGCCCGGCCCGTTTTGGGCCTCATGAAGGGGGTTCCCTCGGATGAGACGCTCGGCAGCGTGTACTGGCGCAAGCGCGGTCCGGCGCCGGCACAGCCCGATCCGGATCGCGACGGCTGCGGGCTGTTGTGGTACTCGCCTGTGGCGCCGCTCGAGGGGCGCCACGTTGAACAGGCCAGCGGGATCGCCTCGGAAGTGTTGCTGCGGCATGGGTTCGAGCCGATGATTTCGTTGTCCCTGGTGACTGAGCGGGCCGTGGCTTGTGTGGTGTCGATCTGCTACGACCGTGGGGAGGCAGGTGAAGACGACCGGGCGATGCGGTGTTATGACGAACTTGGCCGCAGGCTAACGGAAGCAGGATACCCGCCGTACCGGTTGGGGAACCAGCCGATCCGGGGTGCGGGTTTCGACGGGCTGGGGGAGAGGCTGAAAAGGGTGCTGGATCCCGGAGGGGTGCTGTCGCCGGGGCGTTACAGCAGGGCGGGTTAAGTCGTAGGTATAGGCTGTTCCTTAGTATTCCGAACAAGATAGTACTAGATTTAAGGTTGACGCCTTAGTCAAGGGGTGTTAGTCTTGACCTATGCTCCATGAGGGCGCTTGCCCTCATGTTTCTCTCGTTCGGAGGCAGTGAATGACCAACACCTTGCGCCTGGGCCTCAGGGGAGCGGTTCTCCTGAGTATTGCGTTTTCGTCCACAATCGCGGCGAATGCTGCGATCCTCGGCAATCTGAACATAAACGGATCCGCTACTGTAGGTTTGACAACGATCGATTTTCTGCCGTTACTGGGTGGAACCGGGGCTTTCACAGTTGCATCGGGAAGCGGCAGTTTCGCGAGTATTGTGCCCAATACCGGCACAATCAAGGACCTTGATTCTACAATGGAACCGGTGGGCGTGCCTCTCAGTCTGGCCAACTTTGTGATCCTGACAGGGCTCCCGAATATGCAACTCACGTTGACGTTCATTCAACCGGGTGTCTTCTCGTCGGCGCAGTGCGGCGATCCACCGGCGGCGGGCCAAACCTGCACTCCGGTTGTTCCGGGCGGTTCCCCCTTCAACCTCCTCAACGGCACAGCGACCAGTTCGACGGCGTCTTTCGGGGTTTTGGTGCAGGCTCTCGACACGAATACCGGAGAAGTGACAGCCGGTACGGGAACGTTCACCACCCCATTTTCCGTTCCGTTTCAGACGATCCTGTCTACCCTTTCCAATAACGGTGTCGTTGCAGACAATCCGTATTCGGCCACTTTTACGCTCGATACGATAGTTCCTGAACCGGCGACAATGACGATGGGCGCCCTGGGCTTGGGTCTTATCGTTTTGGGCGCAATTCGCAGGAAGCGCGCCTAGCCGCGAAATCAGAGTCCTTCGAAGCGAACCGTAACCCGTAAGCCAATGGGGAGTGCTGGCGTGTCCTCCGATGATTCCACCAGCACTTCCAGCCGGCGGTCTACTTTGTCCGCGGGGCCACCGGTTAGACCTTCTTCCTCGCAATCGACGCCCTGCTGATGCGGGGAGCGCGCGTGGTCGTGGTGAACGGCGCACCACATCGCCTTCCTGCACGTAGACAGCGCCGAGCACGCCACGCCGGCCACGTTAGTAACCGGCTGAAAGAAGGCGTAAGGGGAGAAGTGAATAGGACCGAGGGGGAAGGATTCGCCCCCTGAAATGCCGGACTGACGGAGCGCCGCAGCATGGCATAATCGGAGGGTAGGTCCGCAAACCCGATGAGGAAGCGCATTTTCTTCGGCACGGGGCTCGTGCTGCGGGCCATTCTGGTGACGCTGGTCATCTGGCAGAGCAGCTTCAGCTTTGGCGATTTTGACCCCACCACGGCCACCCAGACGTACGTGTTCTGGGCGGTATCGACACTGGTCTTCCTGTTGACGGTGACTATCGGCTTCATACTGTTCAAGACGGCGTTGAAGCTGTATGTGGAGCGGCAGCGGAACCGGGAAGGCTCGCGGATCAAGACGCGGCTGGTCTTCGGGGCGCTGGCTTTGAGCTTCATGCCGGTGCTGTTTCTGGTGTTGTTCAGCGTTTCGGTCTTGAACTTCAACATTGCGAGGTGGTTCAGCAGGCCGGGGCAGAACATCCGGTGGTCGCTGATTGAAGTGGGCGTGGCGATGGACCACGAGGCGCAGTTGCGGGCGAAGGTGCTGGCGCGGATGCTGACCGATGCGCATGAGCAGCCGGGACCCGAACTGGAGAAGTTCTGCGCCGAGCAGAACGTGGAACAGGCCTGGACCGAGAGCGCGGACGGGCAGCGGACATTTTTGTGCGGCAAGACGAGGCAGGCGACGGCGCGGTCCGTGGAAGGGCGGGCTCCGTTCGGCGCGGACGCGCAGGTTGCGGTGCGTCTGTTGATGCCTGTCGATTTCGCGGCCAAACAGAAGGAGATTGCGCAGCAGGTGGCGGAATACGATCTTCTGGCGAAGGAGCAGAAGCAGGTGCGGAACCTGTATCTGCTGCTGCTGTTTCTGATCACGCTGTTCATTCTGTTCGTGGCGACGTGGATTGCGCGGTTCATGGCGCGGCAGATCAGCGACCCGATCTCGGCGCTGCTGGAGGCGGCGGAAGAGGTGCGCAAGGGAAATCTGGCGTATCGCATCAAGGGGAACGCGCTCGACGAACTCGGAGTGCTGGTGCGGGCGTTCAACCAGATGACGCACGATCTGGACGCGAACAGCAGGGAGTTGGAACGGCGGCGCCGTTTTACGGAAGCGATACTCGAGAGTATTCCCACCGGCGTCATCTCTCTTGCTCCGGACGGCGCCATCCAGCGCTACAACCAGGCGTTGAGCAACATTTTCCCCACGCTCAAGCCGGAAAAGCTGACGGCGGTGGATCATTTGCTGCCGTGCGAAGAGGCCAAGGAGATCCGCTACCTGATGAAACGGGCGCGGCGTACGGGCGTGGCGTCGCGGCAGCTTGACTTCCGCAGGGGAAGGACGACGATGCATCTTGCGGTTACGGTGGCGGCGCTCGAGGAGGAAGGGAATTCGGGCTTTGTGGTAGTGATTGAGGATACCAGCGAACTGCTGCGCGCGCAAAAGGCGGCCGCATGGCACGAGGTGGCGCGGCGCGTGGCGCACGAGATCAAGAATCCGCTGACCCCGATTGCGCTATGCGCGGAGCGCGCGGTGCGTCAATTGGACCGGTTGGGAATCTCTTCGGATTCGAGCCGGATTCTGCGCGAGTGCTGCCAGACGATCCTGAGCGAAGTGGAGTCCGTGAAGACATTGGTGGACGAGTTCTCGCGGTTTGCGCGTTTCCCGAGCGCGCAGCCGGCTCCCGGGGATTTGAACGAGGTGGTGGAGGCGGCGCTGGCGGTTTTCCACGGGCGGCTGGATGGAATTGAGCTGCGCAAGGAATTGGAGCCGCATCTTCCGGCGGTGAATATCGACCGCGAGCAGTTCCGGCGCGCGGTGGTGAACCTGGTGGACAACGCCGCGGAGGCGATGCACGACTCGCACGTGCGCCGGCTTTCCATTGTCACGCGGACCGGCACGCCGGAAGCGGTGGAACTGATTATCGCGGACACGGGTTGCGGCGTTTCACCGGAAGACAGAGAACGGCTGTTCCTACCCACCTTTTCCACCAAGGGGCGCGGCACGGGTTTAGGACTGGCGATTGTAAATCACATTCTTTCCGAGCATCAAGCGCACATTCGCGTGGAAGACAATGTCCCCGTGGGGGCGCAATTTATCGTGGAGATCCCGGTGGCGGCGGGCGTGGAAGCGGATTACGCCGGTGTCGAGGCATGAAGCGGCATCGCATTCTCGTTGTCGATGTCGAGCCCGGGATCCGGCAATCCCTGAAGGGGGTCCTCGAGGACGAGGGCTACGAAGC
>JADLBD010000166.1 GCA_020847975.1 Bryobacterales bacterium
CAGCATGGCGTCCTTCACCGCGTCAAAGACGATTTGCGGATCGATGCCCTTTTCCTTGCTCAACAGCTCGATAGACTGAAAGATCGTATCCAAACCGTGACTCCTTCTTTTCTGGTCCCTCTTAGGAATTTTCGCGGGAGCGGGAGGTTACCACTCGAATTTCAGGTTGGCTTTTTCCACCTGATCGAGGGCGAACTGGATGAGTTTGCCCGGGGAAGGCTCGATGCTGATCAAGCCCCCGGAAACGTCTGAGAGCGTTCCCTCCCATTTGCGCTGATTTTCGACCGGCGAACGCAGCAAGACCTTGACCTTCTTGCCGGCGAATCGCTCAAAATCTTGTATTGACTTCAACTTGCGTTCGACGCCGGGAGAGGAGACCTCAAGCGTGTACCTTCCGCCCGGGATGGTATCCTCGACGTCGAGAATGGTTCCGACCTGCTGGGAGACAAGTTCGCAATCGGCGTGCGAGACGCCGGCAGGTTTATCAATGTAGATGCGAACCACTCGACTGTTCCCGCCTCCCAGGATTTCCACTTCCACTATCTCGATACCTTCAGACGCACCAACGCGGCCGGCGATTTCAGCAACCTTCGCCTGGACGGCCTGTTTCGTGATCGACGCCATGTCTTGAGAATAAAAAAGTGGGCTTGCGCCCACTTGCTCCTGTCCAAAGTACAACCTCATTATAGCGCAGGCGGAGGGAGCGGGAGGGGGGCGGCGACGGCTTTGGGGTGGGAGAGGCGACTGTCAACTCGATACAGCGGCTGGGATGTTTGTTTCAATGAGGGTCCCAAAGCGGAAAGGGTGGCTGGGGGATTGGGTTTTGCCGCGCCATTAACCGGGTGAATGTTTCTTTTTGTTTCATGGTCTTGCGGGATTTTTGCGGCCTTGCTGGTTGTTTGGAGCAGCTCGTGCAATTAAGCAGGCGAGTTCCCGCTGGAACGGGGGCTTGCGAATCCAAGCGACGGGCCTATGAACCATGCCAGTAATCAAACCGAGAAACCGACTTGTCAATTTTCGATTGAGCGAAGAGGAGTTTGAAAAACTCCGCGCGAGCTGCGCTCTGACGGGGGCCCGCAGCTTATCCGATTTCGCTCGAGACGCGGTGATGCGCAGCGTCGCCACAGGGCTTCGTTCGAATGAAGAAAGGGCCGGCGAGGTAAGAACGAATGAGATCGATCAAAAGGTGCACGACCTGGAATCGCGCGTTGGAGAACTGATGAACATGATGCAAGGGTTGTTGCGGGACGGCGGGACTGAGGAAGCAAGGCCGGCGGGTGGGTGCGCCGTGGGGGTAACTCAATCATGAAAGGCATCATTCTGCTGGTTTTGGGGGCGCTTACGAGCGCCGGGCAGACAACTGCGGTGCGCAGTAGTCTGCCGGTTGAAGTGGGCGGAGCCAACCTTCCGGCGCAGAAGATCGGGGCGAACGATCTCATCGCGGTCTCTGTTTATGACGCTCCGGAATTGACACGCACGGTTCGTGTCAGCGCGGAAGGCATGATCCGGCTACCGATGGTGAGGCAGCGTCTGAAGGCGGACGGGTTGATGCCTTCGGAACTGGAGACAGCCATCGCTGATTCTTTACGCGAAGAGCAGATCCTGGTGGAGCCGATTGTCACAGTGACGATGGTGGAGTATCACAGCCGCCCGATCAATGTTGCGGGGGCGGTGCGCAAGCCGATTACGTTTCAAGCAGTAGGGCCGACGACCCTGTTAGACGCGATTGCGAAGGCCGAGGGACTGACGCCGGATGCGGGGCCCGAAATTCTGGTAAGCCGGGCACAACCGGCGGAGGCGGGGGGACAGACGACGTTGACGCAGCGGATTCTGGTGAGCGGCCTGATCGACGAAGCCGATCCGGAATTGAATGTGCGGCTGTTTGGAGGGGAGCAGATTCGAGTCCCGGAAGTGGGCAAGGTGTTTGTGGCCGGCAATGTGAGGCATCCGGGCGCATTTGCCGTGCATGATGCGGCAGGGACCAGCGTTCTCAAGATCCTCGCGCTTTCCGAGGGGTTGATGCCGTTTTCGGCGAAGGTAGGCTACATCTACCGGAGGGAAGCAGGGGGCAACGGGAAGAACGAAATTCCGATTGAGATTCAGAAGATCATTGATCGCAAAGCAGCGGACGTTCCCTTGCAGGCTAACGACATTCTCTACATACCGGACAACAAGGGGAGAAGGCTCACCGTGACGACGCTCGAGAGGCTGGCGGGATTCGGGACTGCCACAGCGAGCGGCATTCTCATCTGGCGCCGGTAAGAGGCAACCACAACCAACGGTTAAAGGATTCAGAGTTCCATGTCTTACGAGAGAACTGACAAAGAGATAGTAGTGGCCGGCGAGGGATTACACCCGGTGGCCTACACCCCTTCGCAATACGTTTCGCTGAACTCCGTGCCGGAGATGGAGCAGGAGGAGAGTGGGGTTCCGCTCTCCCACTACCTGTGGGTGTTCAAACGCCATCGGTGGAAGATTCTTGCTTTTGTGACGGCTTCCGTACTGGCAACGGCCGTGGTATCGAGCCGCATCACGCCGATTTACGAGTCGACGGCAACGGTGGATATCGATCGCCAAAGTCCAAATGCCGTGGTGGGGCAGGAGGCGATGCGGTCTCCGACGGCAATGGATTCCGACCAATTTCTGGCGACGCAGATCAAACTGGTGCAGTCGGACAGTGTCCTGCGGCCGGTGGCGCAGAAGTTCAACCTGCTGGCGCTGGAAAACAAGGACAGGGAAGAGACGGAACGATATCCGAACGCGGCGCAGGCGCCGGTGTTCCTGAAGCGGCTGAAGGTGAATCGTCCGAGCAATACGTACCTGCTATTGATCAGCTACCGCTCGCCTGATCCACAACTGGCCGCCGATGTTTCGAATGCGATCGCGCAATCGTACCTGGAGCATACCTACAACATTCGCTACCGGGCTTCGGCGAGTCTCACCAGCTTCATGGAGAAGCAACTCGAGGAACTGCGCGCCAAAATGGAGCGCTCGAGCGCGGCATTGGTTCAGTTCGAGCGCGAACTGAACGTCATCAGCCCGGAGGAGAAGACCAACATCCTCTCTTCGCGGCTGCTGCAGCTAAACACGGAATACACTAACGCGCAAGCAGACCGGGTGCGCAAGGAAGCGGCTTTCGCGTCGGTGCGGAGCGGTTCGCTCGAAGCGGCGCAAGTATCCGGTCAGGGCGAGCCTCTGCGCCGGTTGACGGAGAAACTCAACGAGGCGCAGGAACGTTTCAGCCAGGTCAAGGCGCAGTATGGGGCAGCTCATCCGGAATACCGCAAGGCAGCGGCGTATCTGGCGGAGGTTCAGCGGCAGCATGACAAGACGAGGAATAACATCATGCAGCGTGTGGAGATTGAATACCAGGAATCGAAGGACCGCGAAGCAATGCTGCAAAAGGCGGTGCAGGAAACAAAAGCGGAGTTCGACCGTTTGAACACGCGTTCCTTTGAGTATCAGGCTCTGAAGCGGGAGGCTGAGGCCGACAAGAAATTGTATGAGGAACTGGTTCGGAAGATCAAAGAAGCCGGGATCAACGCCAGCTTTCAGAATTCATCGATTCGCATAGCAGACCCCGCGCGGCCGGCGATCAAGCCGGTGTTTCCGAATGTCAAAATGAACATCGCGCTGGCGCTTGTGTTCTCCACGCTGCTGGCTTTTGGGACGGCCATCGTGAGCGATGCGTTAGACAACACGATTCGGGATCCGGAACAGGTTTCGCGGACACTGAAGACCGAGGTGGTTGGAAGTTTGCCGGTGGTGAAGAGTTGGAAGGGGCGGCTGGGTGCGGTGGCGCAGAACGGCGCCACGACGACGGCGCTGGTGGCGCTGAGCAATGCGACAGGCCATGCGGACGGATACGCCGAAGCAATCCGGACGTTGCGCAATTCGATTCTGTTAAGCGACTTCGACCGAAGGCTGCGGTCCTTGCTGGTGACGAGCGCATCGCCAGGAGAGGGGAAGTCGACGATCGCCGCGCATCTCGCCGCGACGCATGCCCAGCAACATCACAAGACGCTGCTGATTGACGGCGACCTGCGCCGTCCGAGTGTGCACAAGAGATTCGGAATCTCGGCCGCGACCGGGCTTTCGAATGTGCTGGTGGGAGATATGGGCTGGAAGGACGCCCTGATCAAACCGGAGGGGATTCCGGATTTGGACGTGCTTCCCGCCGGTCCTCCGTCACGGCGCGCGGCCGACCTCATAGGGCGAGGACTGATGGAACTGCTCGAGGAGGCTGGGCCGGAATATGACCTGGTGATTCTGGATGCTCCGCCTTTACTCGGTTTCGCCGAGCCGCTGCAAATGGCGACCGCGGTGGACGGAGTGGTGGTGGTGACGCGCGCGGGGGAAACGAACCGCAAGGCGGTGGCGGCCGTATTGGGGACGCTATCGCGACTTCGCGCAAACGTCATGGGCATCATACTGAACCAGGTTCATCAGGAGATGAGTGACAGCTACTACTACTACGGGCATTACGGGAAATACTACCGGCCGAGCGACGCGAGGATGACTTGATGTTGCGGGAGAAGGAACGATGCCGCCACCAAGAATCGCCATCCTGACCACGGGACTCGCCAGAGGAGGCGCAGAGGCTCAAGTGACGCTTCTGGCCGAAACGCTGAGCCGTCGAGGCTGGGCGGTGCGGGTGTATTCGATGCTGCCGCCAACCGCCTTTGTCGAGGAATTGCTGGGAAGCGGGATACAGGTGGAGAACCTGGACATGCGCCGAGGGGTCGCCGATCCTCGAGCGGTTTTTCGCCTAGCAAAGAGCCTGCGAAGATTCAAGCCGCACGTGATGCACTGTCACATGGTTCACGCCAATCTACTCGGGCGGGTGAGCAGGCTGCTCGTGCACGTCCCGGCCCTGATTTGTACGGCACACAGCGTCTGGGAAGGAGGGTGGTGGCGCGATTGGGCGTACCGGCTGACGGATCCGCTTTCCGACCTTACGACAAACGTAAGCAGAGCGGGTTTGACACGGTACATTGACGGGAAGCTGGCGGCTGAGGGAAAGGCTGCCTGGGTGCCAAATGGTGTGGATGTGTCCCACTTTGCTCCGGACAAGGCTGCAGGGGAGCGGATTCGGATGCAGATGGGTTGGGATGATTTTGTATGGCTGGCGGTGGGGAATTTGCGGGAGCCGAAAGACTATCCGAACCTTCTGCGGGCCTTTGTGCCCGTGGCGGCAAGGGAACCGCGAGCGCTGTTGGCTATAGCTGGATCAGGACAGCTCCGGGCTTCATTGGAATCGTTGGCCGCTGAACTGGGGATTGGCGGAAGCGTACGGTTTCTTGGGGCACGGGAAGACGTGCGTGAGTTGTTGCAGGCTGTTGACGGCTATGTTCTTTCGTCGGCCTGGGAAGGGACGCCGATGGCGTTACTCGAAGCGTGCGCGTGTGGAGTTCCTGTTGTGGCCACACGAGTGGGTGGCAATCCGGATGTGGTGGAGGATGGGGTGTCGGGGTCTCTCATTGAACCGCGGAATTCAGAGGCACTGGGGGATGCAATGTTGAAATTGATGGCCCTGCCGGAGGGTGAGCGGGGGGCGATGGGCAGTGCTGCAAGAAAGCGCGTGGAGAGCACATTCAGCCACGAGAAGATTGTGGACAAGTGGGAAAACATTTACGAACAGATGATGCAGACAAGTTCGCGGACCGCGGTTTCGCGCGTGCTTACGGGAGCGAGGTTCCGGCAATGAAGCTGTTTGTCAAACGGTGCATCGATGTGGTGTTGTCCTCGTTCGCGCTGGTGCTTTTGTCCCCGCTATTTCTGCTGCTTGCGGCGCTGGTGCGGATCAGTTCGCGGGGTCCGGTCCTGTTTCGCCAGGCTCGGCTTGGAAGGTTGGGGCGGCCGTTCCTGATTGCAAAATTCCGTACGATGCGTGACAAGGCGGAAGATCATCGGAACCCAGACGGGTCGGCCTTTTGCGGGGAGGCGGATGTGAGGGTCACCACACTCGGGCGTTCGCTGAGGAAAGCGAGCCTCGACGAATTGCCGCAATTGTGGAATGTCTTGAGGGGAGATATGAGCCTGGTGGGCCCCAGGCCCGACCAGGTAGATCAGCTTCAGTATTACTCAGTCGATGAAATGATCAAACTCCGGGTGAAGCCCGGCATTACGGGACTGGCCCAGATCAGCGGGCGCAACCGGATCAGTTGGCAGGAGCGGAAGCGTCTGGACGCAGAGTACGTCAGGAAATGGTCGCTTGGGCAAGATCTTTCCATTCTCATGCGGACCATCCCTTACGTAGTGCTGAGGAGAGATATTCACGAGGGGAAACATCATGCCGGCGGCTTCGAACGCTGTTAAGGACAAGTTATCGTCGGAAGATTTGCGTTTCAGCCTGGTAGGGTTGCTGGCTGATTTCGAGCCGGACGCTTACGGCCATTTTGGAGATTTGATTCCAAGGGCAGCGCAGCGTCGAGAGCGAGAAGAGCGGGCTGAGAGATGGATGAAAGAGTTGGGACCAAGGCTTGTAATCGAGCAGGAATCGGGCGGCGTGGCCGGGGCCTGTGCCTGGTCTCCGCTCCCGTGGGATAGCAGACACTTCGGCTTTTCGGCGGCGAGACTGGAGTTCCTGCTGGCAAGAGAGGATTCGATCCGGCGGACGATCCTCAAGGCAACTCTCCAGCGCTGCCATGAAGCCGGGATCCGCCACCTCACGGCGCGCGTAGACTCTTCGGACCTGAGTGGCGCTCATGCGCTCGAAGCGGCCGGGTTCGATCTGGTTGACGGGATATTGACGTTTGGGATGAGGCTCGATGGACGGATGGCTGCCGCGGAAGTTCCAGGGCCGGTGGTTTGTACAAGAAGGATCAACTCGAGGGAATCGTGAATCTCGCGTCCCGAGCGTACCAATTCGACCGTTTTCATACCGATTCGGCACTGCCGCCGGGAGCGGCCGACCAGATTCACGCCGAATGGCTGAGAAATTCCTGCGAGGGGGGAGCGGCGGATGTAGTGATTACGGCCACACGGGATAAGGAAGTGCTCGGATTTGTGACAGTTAAGATCGATTGCGAAATGGAGCGGTTTTCCGGGGTCCGTTTGGCGACCATCGTGCTTGTAGCAACGGCAGAAGCTGCCCGGGGCATGGGGATTGGAAAGGCGATGACGAAGTTCACGCTTCGCCGGCTGGCCGACAGGCAGGTGCGAGGTGTGCGGGTGGGGACGCAACTCCGGAACATACCGGCGGGCAGGCTCTATGAGAGTTGCGGGTTTCGTTTGATCGGGAGTGGTTTGACGTTCCGGAAACTTCTTTAGTGGGGGGAGTGACAGTGAGAGTCAGAATTCTTCATGTTGTCGGAGATTCCAAACTCGGCGGCGCCTCATTTGGGATCATCCGTCTGGCGCGATTCTGGCAAACCCTCAACTGGGAGGTAGACGTTCTGGCCACCGATCCGCAATTTTGCAGCACGGCGGCGGCGGCGGGGGTTCCGGTGATTCCCGTGGACGTGATCTGGCGGGAGATACGGCCCTGGGCTGATCTGAAAGGGCTATGGAAGCTCTACAGGTTCCTGAGGAGCCACCGGTATACGGTGGTGCATACGCACACGACGAAAGCAGGTTTTGTGGGAAGGATAGCAGCCCGGATGGCGAATGTCCCAGTCGTGATTCATACGGTTCACGGATTGGCATTTCATGAGGGATCGCCTCGCGTGAAGATATTGTTTTATACAGCCCTCGAACGCATAGCCTCCTGGGGCTGCCAGAAAGTGATCGCGGTAAGCCATTTTCACGAGCACTGGGGCAGGCGGCTGGGCATCGCGGCCAGTGAAAAAATCCGGGCAATTCCAAACGGTATCCCGGACAGCAGGGGTTCCTGTTGCGAAGACAGGCAGAGAGTACGCGAAAGGTGGAATGTCAGTGAGGGGCAGACCGTTCTGCTGACTCCTGGCCGGCTTGCGCCGGAGAAGGGGTTGGAGGATCTTCTGAATGCATTGGCGCAATTATCGCCTGATCTGCGCCAGCGTCTGGTGCTGTTGATTGCCGGAGAGGGTGAGCTGAGGCCAAAACTCGAGCAGATGGCTGAGGATGCCGGCCTTAGTAAGCAAGTGCGCTTCACGGGTTTTCAGGAAAACATTCCTGAGCTGCTGGCGGCGAGTGAGATCGTTGTTCTTCCAACATGGAGGGAAGGTCTATCTATTGCGTTGCTGGAGGCAATGTGTCAGGGTTGCGCGATCATCACGACAGCGATTGGATCGAACCGTGAGGCGACCAATGAAGGGGAGGGGGCGCTGCTGGTGGCGCCAAAGCAGCCGGCACAACTGGCGGCCGCGATCACGAAACTGGCGGACGACGACGCTTTGCGGGGGCAATTGGGGATGTCGGCCCGCCGCATTTACGAACAACGGTACACACAAGAGCGAATGCTTGCGGGGTATCACGAGTTGTATCTCGAATCACTCAAGGAGTTGTCCAGTGCGCAAACAATTTCTCCCGTACTGTCTTCCACTAATCGGTGAAGAAGAGATCGAGGAGGTTGTCGACAGCCTCCGGTCCGGATGGGTAACGACGGGACCCAAGGTGAAACGATTCGAGGAGGAGTTTGCCCAATACACGGGAGCGCGGCATGCGATCGCCGTAAATTCATGCACGTCGGCGCTGCATCTGTCGCTGGCGGCGCTGGGCGTGGGGCCGGGGGACGAAGTGGTGGTTCCGACGCTCACGTTTTGCGCGACGGCGAATGTTGTCATCCATCTCGGGGCGCGGCCCGTGCTGGTGGACGTGGACGCAGAAGGACTCATGAATCCCGGCATCGCCGCACAAGCCATTGGGCCTGCGACGAAGGCGATCGTTCCGGTACATTTTGCGGGGCAAGCGTGCGACCTGCGGGGTTTGGAGGATGTTGCACGCAGTCACGGCATCGCACTGATCGAGGATGCAGCGCACGCGGTAGGCGCGGTGTACGCAGGGAAAAAGATCGGCACGCACGGCAGATGCACGGCGTTCAGCTTCTACGCCACGAAGAACATGACGACAGGCGAGGGCGGAATGATAACGACCTCCGACGATGAAACGGCCACTTTGCTGCGGAGGCTTGCGTTGCACGGGATGAGCCGCGACGCCTGGAGGCGCTATGCGGAATCCGGGTCCTGGTATTACGAAGTCCAGGAGGCGGGTTACAAGGACAACATGACTGACGTGCAGGCGTCAATCGGACTTCACCAGTTGAGAAGACTGGATTCCTTCATTGCCCGGCGCAGAGAGATTGCAGGACGATATGAAGCGGCGTTCCGGCGGTTTGAGGAGTTGGAACTGCCGGTAGAACTGCCGGAGCGCGTGCACGTTTACCATCTCTATCCGGTCCGGTTGAAGAGAAGCGCGTTGCGGATCGGCCGGTCAGAATTCATCGAAGAGTTGAAGCGGCGGCAGATCGGCGCAAGCGTGCACTTCATCCCTCTCCATAGGCATCCGTACTATCAGACCCGCTTCGGGTATTGCGCACGGGAGTTCCCGATGGCCGAGGAGTTATACGAGGGCTACGTCTCGCTTCCGTTGTATCCGCGGATGACGGACGGGGATGTCGATGACGTGATTGAAGCGGTGAAGGGGATCGTCGCGGAGCACCGGAGGCCTTCGATAGCCATACCAATGGCGACGCATCCGGCGGCTATGACCGCGAACTAGAGGAAGGAGAAGCTCTGATGAGGCGTACGTACAAAGATGTGATTTGGAAGGAGGCGTTGCCACGGCTGGCGGCCGACATGGCAATGGTGCATCTTTCGGCCCTCGCCTCGCTGGCGGCGGTGGTGCTATGGCAGTCAGCGGGAGGAGGAGGCGCCCGCACAGCACAGTTGGTGCGCGAACTCCGCGGGTTCTACATGCATTCCTTTCTGCCGTTGTCGGTGGTATTCCCGATCGTCTTTTTCGCAAGCGGGTTCTACACGCGGTCGCGGAGTTATTTTACGAATTACAAGTGGACGGTGCTGGCAAGGGGGGTCACACTGGCGACGCTGATTTTCCTGTTCGCGGCGTTTCTGGTAAGCCGGGCGGAAGCGCTGCCGCGGAGCGCCATTGTGGTGTTCATCGTTCTGGTGAATGGGATGACAGTGGGCGCGCGAGTGATCAAATCTCTGATTTCCCAGCCTGGGGGCGTTTCAAAGGCGAAGAGAAATGTCCAGATTGCTCCCGCGGGGGGCGCCGGGGCGAGTCCGGTGCTTGTGGTGGGGGGCGCTGGTTATATCGGATCGATTCTCTGCCGCAAACTGCTGGCGAAAGGGAAGACCGTGCGTCTGCTCGACAGTTTTGTTTATGGCAACGAGGCGGTGCGAGAGCTGTTGGGACATCCCCGCCTGGAGCTCTGCATCGGGGATTGCCGGAATATTCAAAGCGTGGTCTCCGCGATGAAAGGAGTGGACTCCGTCATCCATCTGGCGGCGGTTGTGGGGGACCCGGCATGCGAACAGGATCGGCATGCGGCGCTCGAGATCAACTATGCGGCTACGCGAATGATGACGGAAGTTGCCAAGGGATACGGAGTGAAGCGATTCGTGTTTGCCTCTTCGTGCAGCGTGTATGGAGAGACGGAGGAGATCGTGGATGAGCAATCGGCCACGGGTCCGATTTCGCTGTACGCGCAGACAAAGGTGGACAGCGAAAGAGCGCTGCTGAAGGCGCGCACGGAGAGCTTTCATCCCGTGATCCTAAGGCTGGCCACTGTGTTCGGGAACTCCTACCGGCCGAGATTCGACCTGGTGGTGAACCTGCTTACGGCCAAGGCTCTGCAGAACGGAATCATCACGATTTACAACGGGGATCAGTGGCGTCCGTTCATTCACGTCTCGGACGTAGCCGAAGGGCTGATTTGCGCTCTCGAGGCTCCGTCCGCGCTGGTGAGCGGCGAGATTTTCAATTTGGGGGACTCGCGGCTGAATTACACGTTGACACAGGTGGCCGATACGATTCAGAGGCTGGCGCCTGGGACAAGGGTGGAGCATGTTGAGAACCCCGACCGGAGGAATTATCGCGTGTGCTTTGACAAGATCCGCAGGGAGTTGGGATTTGAATGCAGGGTGACGCTCGAGGAGGGAATCGAGGACCTGAGGGCGGCGTTGGTGACAAAGAAGATCAGGGATTACACAGATCCGCTGTATCACAATCAACGGTTCTTGAAAGCGGCGGGCCGGCTGGCATCCAAGGAGGAGATAGATGCGCAGGTGATGGCGGCGTTTGCGCTGACCCTCGAGAACCATCACAACGGACTGGTGCCCGTCCATGCGCGGCTGTAAGACGAGGTGGGCGGGAGCGCTGTTCACGCTGGCGGTGATGGTGACGGCGACGACGTGGCTGGAGAAGTTGTGGTGGCCAGGGCTGTCTGGCGCCGCGATTCTGCTGTATGCGGCGGGGTTTCTGATGTGGGCGCCGGGGCGGCTTGCCGGACGGCATAAACCGGCTGTGGTTTTCCTGGCCGCGCTGCCGTTGTGGGGAGTGCTGCAACTGGCGCTGGGCACGAGTTCGATTGTTGGGCTCACGCTACGGGCCTGCCTGGGGTGGACGGTTGTTGGAGCGGCGTTTTGGTGCGCGGCGGCCCTATTCAATGACAAGTACGAGATGCGGCAGTTTCTGAGGTGGACCTCGATTTTCGCGGTGGTTTTGTGCGCGGCGGCGACGCTTCAGTTCTTCACTTCCGAAGGGCGCTACTTCTGGATCTGGCCGAGCGGGCAGCCGCAAGTATTCGGGCCGTTTCAGAGCAAGAACAACTACGCTTCGTTCGTTTTGTTGACGCTTCCGCTGGTGTTGTGGAACGCGGTGGAGAAGGCGCGCATCGACTGGGTCTGGGTGCTGCCGGGCGCACTGATGTTGGCCTCGGCAATTGCCTCCGGATCGCGGGCGGGGAGTTTGCTGGCCGTGCTGGAAGCGGCGGCGTTCCTGTGGCTGGCGAGGCGCCGGACGGGGCTGTCGAAGCAGCAGACAATCGCGCTCGTGCTTGGGACGGCGGGGATGGCGATGGCGGCAACGCTTGTTATGGGATGGGATGCGCTGGGGCCGAAACTGAGGGATACGGATCCGATGCGGTACCGGCGCGAGATGTTGCTATCCGCGCTTCAAATGTTGAAAGACAAGCCGCTGTTTGGGCACGGTTTGGGTACGTTTCCGGGAGTCTATCCGGCCTACGCGCTGTTCGACAGCGGCTATTTCGTCAACCACGCACACAATGATTGGGCGGAGTGGGCCTCCGAGGGCGGGGTTCCGTTTCTCGTGTTGATTCTGGGGTTTGGCGCGTGCACACTGCCGGGGAGCATCCGGCTGCCATGGGCCATCGGGCTGCCGGCTGTGTTTCTACACACGTTTGTGGACTATCCGTTGCAACGGCCGGGGGTGTCGCTGTGGGTGGTGTTTCTGGCGGCGGCGGCGATGCGGAAGAAGGGGGATTACCGTGCTTCCCCGCTTGGGGGAGAGGCCGGGCGGTCCGAGCCTTCGGGCTTAGGCTTCGGTAAAGGTTTGCGAGGCAGCATTTCTTCGCGGGTAGCGGCGTTATAGACAAAGGAAGCCATGATGGCCGCGGCTTGCCTGAGATCGGCCGCCGAGACGTGGTCATAGACGTCCATGTTGGAATGATGGGTTCGGGTGCTGTATTCCATTGGATCCTGGATGAACTGAAAGCCGGGGAGGCCGACGGCGTCAAAGGAGAGGTGGTCGGTGCCTCCAGTGTTGCGAATGCTGATGGTGGAGGCTCCCAGATCTTTGAAAGGTGAAAACCATGCGGAAAAGACAGGCCGCATCATGTCATTGCCCTGGAGGTAGACGCCGCGAATTTTTCCCGTCCCGTTGTCGAGGTTGAAGTAAGCGGAAAGCAGAGCGTGTTCGGGTTTGAGGTCCATTTTCGCGGGATCGGCGAAATGTTGTTTGACGTATGCTTTCGAGCCGAGCAAGCCCTGCTCCTCGCCGCTCCAGAGGGCGAGGCGAACGGTACGGTCCATGGGAAGGGCCAGCGATTTGAGGATACGCATGACTTCGAGGGCGACGGCGCAGCCCGCGGCGTTGTCCGTGGCGCCGGTTCCTCCCTGCCAGGAGTCGAGGTGCGCGCCAATCATGACAAGCTGCTCTTTTTTCCGATTACCGGGGATCTCGGCGACGACGTTCGAGGAATCCTGGTTCTCTTCGATGGTATGGGCCTCGATATTGAGTTCGATCCGGACCGGGATCTTCCGTTCAACCAACCTGACGATGCGGTTGTAGTGTTCGGGGGTGAGCGCAATCATAGGGGGCGGGACGGGGACTTTGAGGTCATTCGATCCTCCTCTGGAGGCGAAGACGGTGCCTCCGTCGGCTGTGGCGCCATCGAAAATGACCGCGCGGACGCCTTCCTCTTTGAAGAAGACAATGCGCTTGTTGCGGAAGGCGCGGAGTTCGTCGAGGTTGCGAAAATCTCCGGGGAGCCTGCGGGGAGCGTCGGCGGGTTCGGGGGCCTGCTCGAGTCCCAGCAGGTCGGTATCGCTGTAGCGTTTTGCCAAAGGATTCGTGAGCAGCGAGGTCTCGCGGACCGGGTCCACCAGCACGATCTTACCCTTCAGTTTGCCCTTGAATTTTTCGAGATCCTTTGGCGTCTGGATGACGGCGATTGAGGGTTGTCCGGTGAGCGGCCCGTTTGTGCCGGAGGACCAGGCGAGGGGAAAGCCGATGAGGGGGGAGTAGGCCGGCTCGAGCATGTGAGCGGAGAATTGTGTGTATTCCCAACCGCGCCCGAAGGGGCCCCACTTCTCGAGGTGGGGATTCGACAACCCATACTCCCGGGCTTTGCCGGTGAGCCAATCAGCAGCTTTCCGGTATCCGCTGGACCCGGTGAGGCGTGGACCGTTGACGTCCGTGAGGTGGAACATGTGATCCATCACCCTGGAGTTCTCGAAGGCTTCCGTGCGAATGCGGTGAACGATGGACAAGTCCACCCGTTCTTCCGCCGGGAGGCACAGGGTGACGGTGAGCGCGAGAACGAAAAGACCGAGCCGGTAACGCATTTCATGGCCAGAATAGCACCGCTTCGGAAAACGCATCACAAACGGCTAAAATCAAGAAAGGCGTGCGGATCACAATCTCCAAGGAGAACTATCTCAAAGCGATTGCCGAGGCGGAGAGCGAAGGGCAAACGGTGATTGCCGCCACGCTTGCGCGGTGGCTGAACGTGTCGCCTCCGGCGGTAACGATGGCGATCAAGCGGCTGAAGCGGGACGGACTGATTCAAGTGGGGAGGGATGGTCAACTGAGCCTCACCGGCACGGGAAGAGACATCGCGACGCGGCTGCTCAACCGTCACCACCTGATCGAGCGGATGCTGACGGAGATCTTTGGGATGGAGTGGTACAAGGTGCACGAGGAGGCCGAGCAACTGGAGCACGCGGTATCTTCGGACTTCGAGCGGAAGCTGATGGAGAGGCTTGGTCCGGGAGGGGCCTGCCCGCACGGCAATTTTATCGGCCTCGACACTCCGGAAGAGCGGAGGAAACGGGGGTGGATGCCGCTGCCGGATCTGGCTGTGGAGCAGGATGCGTCGGTGGTGAGCGTGTTTGAGCGGGACCGGCAATTGCTCGAGTACTTCGACAGCCTGGGAATCTGTCCGGGGGCCTCGTTACGGATGATGAGCCAGAACTACGATGACACGGTGACGCTGCTGATTGACGGACGCAGAGTGCAATTGGGGCAATCGGCGGCAAGCAAGGTGTGGGTGGAGCCAGTCGAGGTGCGGCAGCCTGTCTCCCTCGCCTAAACCCGTGGCGATGATCACCGGGGCTTCGTCCGGCATCGGGGCGGCGTTTGCGCGCCAACTGGCGGAGCGGGGTTACGACCTGATCCTGGTGGCGAGGCGCCGGGAGAGGCTGGAGCGATTGGCGGCGGAACTTCCTGTCGAGACCGAGGTGCTGGCGGGGGATCTGAGTTTGCGCGAGGACTGCGAAAGGCTGGCGGCGCGGTTGCGAGGCGAGGAGCGGCTGGCGCTGCTGGTGAATAACGCGGGATTCGGGACAAAGAAGCGGTTCTGGGAGGCGGAACTGGAGGGGCAGATGCGCATGCACCAGGTGCATGTGATGGCGACGGTGGAACTGACGCATGCAGCCTTAGGGAACCTGGTGAGGCAGGGGCGGGGCGGCGTTATTAACGTAGCCTCGGTGGCGGCATTTTCGCGAAGCCCGAGCAATACGAGTTATTGCGCCACGAAGACGTGGATGGTGGCGTTCACGGAGGGGCTGGCGCTGGATCTCGGGAGCATGGGGTCCGGGGTGAAGGTGCAGGCGCTGTGCCCGGGGTTCACCTACACGGAATTTCACGATGTGATGGGGGTTTCGCGAGAGCGGATTGCGCGGGTTCCGTGGATGAATGCAGAGGACGTGGTGCGGCGGTCGCTGGCGGGGCTCGACAGGGGGGAGCTGGTGGTGGTGCCTGGATGGAGATACCGGCTGTTTACGGCGATTTTCTCGCGGCTGCCGCTGAGGATACGGATGGCGTTGCAGGCGCGATCGCCGCACACGCGCGGGCGGCTGTAGAAAGCGTTAGTGGCGCACGGCGGCGGGCTGCTCACGGAGTCTGCGGATGAGGGCCCGCAGTTGCTCGGTTTGGGGATTGCCGGGGTGGTAGCGAAGGAAATTCTCGACCTCCGCGGCGGCAGCGATGGCGTCGCCCTGGCGGAGGTAGATTTCCGAGAGGAGCAACTGCGGATTGGCGAAGTGGCCGGGGTCGAGTCTCTTGGCCTCCTTCAAGTGTTTCAGGGCGAGAGAGGTCTTGCCGAGGGCGAGATAGTTGGCTCCGAGTTGCGCGTTGGCTAGGGCATCTTTGGGGCGCCACTCGGCGGCTTTCTGATTGAAGGGGAGGGACTCCTGGAATTTCTCGAGATTGAGGAGCACGCCACCGAGGTTGACGACGGGTTCGTAGAGTTCGGGGTCCTGGCGGATGGCCTCGCGGAAATGGGCTTCGGCCTGGTCGTATTGCTTGCCCTGGTAAGCGATGGTGCCGAGGGTGTTCCAGGCGGCGGCGAACTGCGGGGAGAATTCCACGGCTTTGCGGAGGTGCCGGACGGCGCCCTCGGCGTCGCTCTTGCGGAGTCTCTTGAGGGCTTCGGCGTACTCGTTGCGAGCCTTATCTGAAATGGAGAGCCTGGCGGCGGAAACCGTGAATCGATCCTTCGGAGTGTAGAGTTTGGAGGCGCGGGAAGGGTGAATGAGAACCGTGACCCTGAGGCGGCCTTTTTCATCGCACGTGGCGGGACCGACGCTGTAGGTTTGACGAAACTCGCCGAGGCGGGGAACGAAAACTACGATTTGATAGCTGCCGGGAGCGAGGTTTTTGAACTTGAACTTTCCGTCCCAGTAGACGGGCGCCTCGGCGCGGAAGGAGGCGGCAGCGGCGGAGACGGCAACCAGAGAGAAACGGGGCGGCGGCTTCAAATGGCCTTCGAGGACGAAGTTCCTGCGGTCAGAGGAGGGGGCAGCCGAGAGGAGGGCGGGAAGCGCAAACAGCAACAGTTTGCGAAAATAGGGTCGAAGGCCCAATCCCTCGATGGTTGTTGACGGCATCTACTACGCCCTAGGACTGACTGCTGGAGGTCTGCTGGTATCCTATCTCAGCCGTCCAGTCTACGGTCTCCCTCTTTTCATTCTGGCTCTTTTCTGTCTGTATTTCTTCCGGGACCCGGAACGGGTGACGCCGGAGGGGCCGTATGCGGTTTCGCCGGCGGACGGGAA
>JADLBD010000167.1 GCA_020847975.1 Bryobacterales bacterium
AGGAACTCGCCGAACTCTACATTCAGTCCGGAAAAATCCGCGATGCGGTCCTCGAGACCGAAGAGGCGCTCAAGCAGAATCCCGATGATTTGAACTTGCGCCGTGTTCTCGGCCGCATCTACACCCGCCTCATCGGCGACAAAGAGAACAACCGCGTGAATGAGGAGATGCTGAAGAAGGCCATCGAACAGTACACGAAGATCGCGGAAAAGGCTCCCAACGATGCATCCACCTACCTCATGCTGGGGCGTCTCTACAAGGTGGCGCAGAACTCCCCCGAATCGGAGAAAGCATACAAACACGCTCTCGAACTTGACCCCAATAACGAGGAGGCCCTCACCGGACTGGCCATGGTCTACGCCGATGTGGGCGATACCAAGAGCGCCGCGGACTTGCTCAAGAAAGCCACCGAGAAGAACCCGTCGGTCCGCACCTTGGCCGCCCTCGCCGCCGCCTACGAGCAACTGCGCGACTACGCCAATGCCGCCGCCACTCTCCGCAAGGCCCTCGAGATGTCGCCCGGCAACGCCGAAGTCAAGCGCGGACTCGCCCAGAACCTTCTCCTCTCCGACAAACTGGACGAATCTCTCGAACTCTTTCAGCAGCTTGCTTCCGAAGACCCCAAGGACGCGCAGGTGCAGTTGCGCATCTCCCAGATCTATCGCCAGCAGCGAAAGTTCGACAAGGCGCGCGAAGCTGCGAAAAAGGCGGGGGAACTGGACCCCAACAGCCTCGAAATCAAATACAACCAGGTGAACCTGCTCGAAGCCGAAGGGAAGACCCCGGAAGCCATCGAAGCCTTGCAAGGCATTCTCGTAGCCACTGCCAAGAAGAGTTATCACGCCGGCGAAAAAACGAACCGCGCCATTCTCATGGAGCGCCTCGGATTCCTTTACCGCTCCTCCGAGCAGTATCCCCAGGCCATCGACGCCTTCAAACAGATGCAGGAACTCGATGACGAATCCGCGCCCCGCGCCGCCATCCAGATTGTCGAAACCTACCGCCAGGCGCGCGATACCGCCAAGGCATACGAAGCGGCCCGAACGGCTCGTGAAAAGTATGCCAAGGACCGTTCCGTCCAGGCCATGTATGCCTTCGCCGCAGCCGATGCCGGCAAGACCGTCGAAGCCGAAAAAGTCGCCCGTGACCTGGCGAAAGAAAAGAAGGACCGCGATTCGTATATCACCCTCGCCCAGGTCTTCGACCGGACCAGAAACTATCCGGAAATGACCAAAGCCCTCGATGAGGCTGAAAAGCTTTCCGAAAATCAGGACGAGAAGGAAAACATCTACTTCATGCGCGGCGCCATGCTCGAAAAGAACAAGAAGTTTGACGCCGCCGAGGCCGAATTTCGCAAAGTTCTCGCTGTCAATCCCTCCAACGCCTCCGCGCTCAACTACCTGGGCTATATGTTCGCCGACCGCGGCGTTCGCCTCTCGGAAGCCCACGAGATGATCCGCAAAGCCGTCGACCAGGAGCCGAACAACGGCGCCTACCTCGACAGCCTCGGCTGGGTCCTCTACCGGTTGGACCGTCTCGATGAAGCGGAAGAGTACCTCAAAAAGGCCGTCGAGCGCACGGGTAATGACCCCACCGTTCATGAGCATCTGGGCGATCTCTACTCCAAGCAAGGCAAGTGGAAGGAAGCCATCAACGAATGGCAGAAATCCCTCAAGGAGTGGGAAGCCACCCCGAAAAACGAGTACGAACCGCAGTCGGTCGCAAAAATCCAGAAGAAGCTGGATAGCGCCAAAGTTCGCGTAGCGAAAGAAGGAAAGTAGGCGGGAGTGGTCTGCCACCGGCGTCACTTTCTCGCCGCCGCCCTTGCCTCGAGCCTGCTCAATGCCTCCGCCATTGACCGGTCGCGCCTCGCCATCATTGCCGATGAAGCCGGCGACACGCTCGAAGAGTGGATTGCCTTCGCCCGCCGGTATCGCCTGCATCACCTCGAAATGCGGGCCATCACCCAGGCGGGTCACCCCGTCATGCTCGATGACCTGCCGCCCGCGGAACTGAAGTCCATTGCCGCCAGACTGGCATCGGAAGGTATCAGGGTCTCTTTTCTCAACAGCGCGTTACTCAAGTACACGCTCCCCGGAACGGTTCCGGTGGAAAAGGAGGATTGGTACGAAAACCTCTACGCCCGCCAGCGCCTTACCCCCGAAATCCTTTACCGGACGCGCAAGGAGCGGCTGCAGCGCGCCCTCGAAGCCGCTCATATCCTGGGAACGAACCAACTGCGCACGTTCACCTTCTGGCGTGTCCAGCAGCCTCGCCTGCTCTATCCCCGGCTGGTCGACCTGATCGGCGAGATGGGCGAGGTCGCGAAATCCGCGAACATGAGACTGCTGGTCGAAACCGAATTCGCCACCAACGTCGCCACCAGCGCCGAAATGCGCGACCTGCTCGCCCTCCTTCCCTCTCCCTCCATCGGCATCAACTGGGATCCGCAGAACTCCCTCGTGCTCGAACCCGATGTCTTTCCCGCCGGATACCGGAAACTTCCTAAGAATCGCATCTGGAATGTTCAGATCAAGGCCGAAGGTCTCTTCGGCAGGAACGGGAAGAACAAGCTCCCCTGGGGCGAGATCCTCCAGACCATGCACAACGATGGCTATCAGGGCCTGTTCGGTCTCGAGACTCACTTCGGCCATGGACCGGCGAACTTCGCCATGTCCCGCCGCGCCATGGAGGAGATCATCCGCCTGGCGGGCGCGCGCTAATTCCTCTCCTCGCCCAACTCACGCTGATGGATCCGGAGCAGGTCCTCCGCGCTGAGAAGCCTTTCGGCCGGAATCTCCAGGTCCGCAATGATGTGATCCGCCAGTTCCAGTGACATCGTGCGCGCCCCCTTCAAGATGTTGTGAATATGCGGCTGAGAAACGCCCAGACGGTGCGCCAGGCCGCGCTCGGTGAACTCACCGCCGTGGATGCGGCGGTGCAAATCCTCGAGCAGCCGCCGCCGCAGGCAAGTTAGAATCATGGTTCTAGGACTAAACCTATTCCACATAGAAATAGGTCCATCTCATGCCTATACTGCCAGAGAAAGCGGACAAGGAAAAGAACTTTTCTTGATGAGATTTTTTCTTGTGGAACAACACTATCGTTTTGTGTACGTTAGAACCGGCTGAATCCCCTTTCCGGGGGATATTCTTCCCCTCTCTTACCCTACCCCTATTGACTTATTTCCCCTAGTACATAGCATGGGAATACATTCAGCCCCGCCGGACCCGTTCCGGCGGCTCGAGACTGAAGGAGGTTGCACCCATGAAGCGTTGGACCCGGTCAGATACGCTGGCCCTGGCCCTTGTTGACTGCGCCGCATGCCGCGGTTCCGGCATGAAAGTTGGTCGAAGAGGCGGCATTCAACCTTGTAATTGCGTGCTGCGCGCCATTTTCCGGATTTGTTATAACCGGTTTCGTAACTGTACTCAAAAGGAGAAGCATATCCCCAGGGCCACCCTCGACCTGGGAACGAGCGGCAAGAATAGCCGCTATATCTGGAGCCGGAAGGACGAGGAATTCATCGCCGATTTCTATCTCGTCAGCAAGCGCACCCTGGATCAAGCGGATTGGCAGCTCTTCCGGTTCCACTTCCTTCTCGGAGCGGATTGGAGGCTCTGCTGCCGGCGCCTGAATCTGGATCGCGGCAATTTCTTCCACGCCGTCTACCGCATCGAGCAAACCCTCGGCCGTACCTTCCGCGAATTGAAGCCCTACGCCTTGTTCCCGCTCGATGAATACTTCGGCTGCACGCCGCGAAATGAGGACCCGGACGAATGGCGCGCCATCGCCAAAGCCGGAGACGAGGAACGCCAGTTTGCCTCCGAGGGACTCGATGACGAACCGGAATCACCACTGCGCAAAGTCCGTAAAGTGATCCCGATCCGTCCGCCGCTTCGCAAGACGGAACTGGCGCCTCCCGAGGAAGAGGCCGCTTAAGCTCCGCCGCTTTTCTAAAGCTGCAAAACGGGCGCGGGATGCTCACCGCGCCCGTTTTGTTGATACAATCGCCCGCGTGAAACTTGCAATCCCCCTCCTGCTTGCCGCCTCGATGGCCGCCTCCGCCGCCGGCTGGGCCAATCTCACCAACTCCCGAAATCTGGATGGATGGGAAGTCATCGGCGACGGTCTATGGAGCATGATGCGCGATGGCACGATCCTCGGCCAGCGCGCGCCCAGCGCCGTACACCAGTCCTGGCTCTATACCCGCAAAAATTTCCACGAATTCGACCTCCGCCTTGAATACTGGACCCGCAACCGCGGCAATAGCGGCGTCTCCATTCGCGACACCTCGCGCGCCGGTTTCGCCTGCGGCGACAAGTGGGTGGCCGACAAGACCCCGGCTCACATCGGCTACGAGATCCAGATCTGGATGGGGCCCGATACCGCCAAATACCTCAGCGGCAGCGTCTACCTCTTCGATGAAGCCGAGCCCGGCGCGCAGATCGCCAACGACTGGAACCAAATGGAAATTGAATCCCGCGACAGCGCCATCCGCGTGAAAATCAACGGCAGGCTGGTCTCCCAGCACGCCGGAGACCCGCGCCGCGGCAAGACCGGCCCCATCGGTCTTCAACTTCACGACGCGGCAAGCATCGTCATGTTCCGCAATATCCGTATCCGCGAGATCACTCCCGTCCGCTGACGCCGCCTTCTCTCCGTTCCTCGAAAAAATCCCGCAGCATGCCCACGCACTCCGCCGCCAGCACTCCTTCCACCACCTCCACCTGATGATTCAGTAACTCGTTGTCCGCCAGCCGGAACTTCGACCGCACTCCGCCAAAACGCAGATCCCGCGAGCCGAACACCAGGCGCGCCACTCGCGCCTGCACCAGCGCTCCCGCACACATCGCGCAAGGCTCCAGCGTCACGTATAGCGTCGTGCCCTCCAGCCGGTAATTGCCCGCCCGCCGGGCCGCTTCCCGAAGCGCGAGAATCTCCGCGTGCGCCGTCGGATCCACACGCGAAATCGGCGAGTTGAACCCCCGCCCCACCACCTCTCCATCCTTCACCACCACCGCGCCCACCGGCACTTCCCCCGCCTGCCGCGCCTCCCGCGCCAGCGCGAGCGCCATCTCCATGAACTCTTCGTCGCTCTGCATCCGCGCTGGTGGCACGCGCTACTCCTGCTCCTCTCCGAGCCACGCCGTCACGATTCGGTCCCTCCCCGATTCCTCGAGCAACAGCAGGTTTACGTTCATCGGATGCAACAGCGGAGAATTCATCGGCATGGCGAACGCATAAGCCTGCCGCATGTACTCCGCCTTCGATACCGCCACACTGTCGTCGTGCTGTTCCTTCAGGAAGTACAGTAGCTGCGGCCTGTCGAACACAACCGCATCCACCGCCCGCCGCTTGAGAAGGCCGAACGCATCCGGCAGCGATTCCACTTCCTTTAAAGGGCGAAGCTGATACCGCCATCCGGCTTTCGCCGCGAGCCCTTCCCAGATCTCCACCGCTACACCCGCCAGTCCCGCCGGTTCTTTCACTACGAACGGTTCCGATCCGGCGACCCCCACTCGCAGCACTTCCACCTGCCCCAGCGCCGGCTTCGCGCCCGTGGCGGCCCACATCGCGCCGCATCCCATCCATACCGCGATGCAAACCCCAGCATATCCGGCCCGTTTCGAACTTCCGGACATGGACGTATTATATCGGACCTCCTCCCGGTCGCGCGTATGATTGTATGTGGCCATGCGACGTAGAACCGTTCTCGAGGTGATGGCCGCCTCCCTCCCCGCCATCGCCGCACCGAAGATTCCTGCCCTCATCGTGGACGGCATCAATAACCACGACTGGCAGGCCGGCACCGCTGCGATCCGCGAAACCCTCCTCGCCGCCGGCCGCTTCACTGTCTCTGTCTCCACCTCGCCGCCCGCGCAGGCTCCGCCCGGCGAGTGGGCAAAATGGCGCCCCAACTTCGCTGCCTACCCTGTAGTGATCAATAACTTTAACGGCGGCCACAAGGACGACGGCATCCGCTGGCCCCGCCAAGTCGAGCTCGATTTCGAGCAATACGTCCGCTCGGGCGGCGGCCTGGTCATCTTCCATGCCGCCAACAATGCTTTCCTGCACTGGCGGGCCTACAACGAAATCATCGGTCTCGGCTGGCGCGACATGTCGTTCGGCCCCAGCCTCATCGTCAACGAAAAGGAACAGGTAGTGGTCATCCCGCGGGGCCAGGGCCTCAACCCCGGACACGGCCCGCGCCACGACTTCGAGTTGGTGATACGCGATCCCCGCCATCCCATCACACAAGGACTGCCCAAACGCTGGCTCCATCCTTCCGAGCAGCTAACCCACGGCCAGCACGGTCTCCCTTCCCTCAAGCCTGACGACCTCACCATCCTCTCCTACGCCTGGTCAAAAGACTCCCATGAAAACGAGCCGCTCGATTGGGTGCGCGCCTACGGCAACGGCCGAGTCTATGTCACCATGCTCGGCCACACCTGGCGCAATGAGGACAACCCCAATCTCCGCGACAAGTGGTTCCGTCAACTCCTGGCCCGCGGCACGGAATGGGCCGCGGGAAGTCTCGATTCCTAGCCCGTTATTGACGCCGCCCGAAATCCACTACTGCTCCCGGTACTCCCCGAATACCTTCCTTAGCCGGTCCGATATCTCCCCAACGGTCGCAAATGCCTCCGCGCAATGCACAATGTGAGGCATCAGGTTCTCTGTCCCGCGCGCCGCCTCCTCCAGCGCCTTCAGCCGGTCCGTTACCAGTCGCGCATTGCGCAGCGCGCGCACTTCCCCGAGCCGTCTCACCTGTTGCTGCTCGAGCGCGGGATCCAGTTGGAACCGCGGAATCTGCTGCGTTTCCGCGCTCTGGAAGCGGTTCACGCCCACCACCACACGTTCCCCCTTCTCAATCTCGCGCTGATACTCGTACGCTGCCGTCTGAATCTCGTTCTGGATGTAGCCGGCTTCGATCGCCTTCAGCGTTCCGCCCATCGCATCGATCCGCTCGATGTACGCCCGCGCCTCGCGTTCGATCCGGTCCGTCAGTTCCTCGATGTGATAGCTCCCCCCCAGCGGATCGGCGACGTTCGCCACGCCCGTCTCATACGCGATGATCTGCTGTGTCCGCAGCGCCAACCGCGCCGATTCCTCCGTCGGCAGCGCCAGCGCCTCGTCCCTCGAGTTCGTATGCAGCGACTGCGCTCCCCCCAGCACCGCCGCCATCGCCTGCATCGACACCCGCGTCAGGTTCACGTCCGGCTGCTGCGCCGTCAGCGTCGAGCCCGCCGTCTGCGCATGGAATCGCATCATCAACGATTTCGGATGCCGCGCGTCGAAACGCTCCTTCATGATGCGCGCATACAACCGCCGCGCCGCCCGGAACTTCGCAATCTCCTCGAGAAAATCGTTGTGCACGTTGAAGAAGAATGACAGCCGCGGCGCAAACGTGTCCACACCCAGCCCCGCCGCAATCGCTGCCTCGATGTAGGCGATCGCGTTGGCCAGCGTAAACGCCACCTCCTGCGCGCACGTCGATCCCGCCTCGCGAATGTGATAGCCGCTGATCGAAATCGTATTCCACTCCGGCGCCTCGTCCGCCGCCCATGCAAACACGTCCGTGATGATCCGCATCGCCGGGCCAGGCGGATAAATGTATGTTCCCCGTGCGACGTACTCCTTCAGGATGTCGTTCTGAATCGTCCCCGACAGCCGCCGCACTTCCGCCCCTTGCCGCCGCGCCGTCAATACGTACAACGCCAGCAGAATCGCCGCCGTCGAATTGATGGTCATCGACGTCGTGATCTTCTCGAGCGGAATCCCGTCGAACAGCCGCTCCATGTCCGCCAGCGTGCAGATGGCCACGCCCACGCGGCCCACCTCCCCTTTCGCCAGCGGATGGTCCGAATCCATCCCCATCTGCGTCGGCAGGTCGAAGGCAACGGAAAGCCCCGTGATCCCTTGCGACAACAGATACCGGTATCTCTTGTTGCTCTCCTCCGCCGTTCCGAACCCCGCATACTGCCGCATGGTCCACAAACGGTTCCGGTACATGTCCCGGTAGATGCCCCGCGTGTACGGGTACTCGCCCGGCTTTTCCTTGCCCCCAGCCATGCGGAACCTCAGCTCTTTCCGATCCGCTTTGCTTTCACAAACGAGCTCACGCCAAAGTACAGCATGACGGAGCAGAAGATCCCGGTCAGAACCAGGCGGAACATGCCTTGCCCCCCGTCGGAGAAATCACGGTACGCGCGAATGGCCGAAGGGATCGGAATCAGCCCCAGGCAAAGGAAGATGAATCCCATCAT
The DNA here is from genome assembly GCA_020847975.1 of Bryobacterales bacterium. GTDB lineage: Bacteria > Acidobacteriota > Terriglobia > Bryobacterales > Bryobacteraceae > CADEFT01. Next base: position 8,271 of record JADLBD010000167.1, read on the forward strand.
CTCGTTCCACAGAATGCGTACCGGCTTGATGACTCCGGGAAGGACGAAACTCAGAAACTGCTTGGTTTTTCCTACCATGATTCGTGTCGTGTCTTCATCGTATCAGATGCCTTCAGGAAACCCGCCGCCCTGCCCCGGCATCAATTAAAGTAGCGTCTCAGCCGATAAGTTTTACGATAGGTTTCACCGGTGGGAACTGTTAGGGAAAGGTGCTATCCTGGATACGTCCTGAAAGGGGCAGATATTGGACGAACGACTCAAAGACTTGATGCAGGAGCTTGGTAACGCGATCAACGAATCGTTGTCCGATTCCGATCGCATCGCCGAGGCAATCGGCGAAATCAAGCGTGCAGGCTACGACGTCTTCCTCGTGCTCGAAGCCACCATCGGGTTCAACAAGCGCGAAGAGGTCGAAGAAGACACTGTCGATATCGAACCGCGCCCGCGGGAATACGACGCCGCCACTACCAAGATCAAGTGGACCTCCCAAGATCACAAGTTCTTGAAGGCCCTCAAGATCTCTACGGAAGAAGAATCCTAAGCCAGCAACTCCTGATAAACCTGCCAGGTTTTTCTGGCGGCATCCTGCCACCCGTGCCGCCCCGCGATAGACAATCCCTTGGAAATCAGTTCGGCCCGCAGCGCTGAGTCCGACGCTACTCGTTTCATCGCGCCCGCGATCTCGTCCACGCGCGCAGGGTCCACCAGGATGGCAGCGTCTTGCGCTACCTCGCCCAGCGCCGAACCATTCGACGTCACAATTGGCACAGCGTAAGCCATCGCCTCCAGCAAGGGAATCCCAAACCCCTCGTCGAGCGAGGGAAACACCAGCATCTTCGCCCGCCGGTACAAGTCCCGTAGCCGCGTATCGCTGATGTAGCCCGTCACTTCGATCCGTGCCCGCGCCTTGCTTCGCCCCATCCGTTCCAGAATCTCCGCCGCCCCATATCCCGCCGATCCCGCCAGCACCAGACGCCACTCCGCCGGCATCTCCTCGAAAGCCTCCACCAGCCGCGCGATATTCTTCCGCCTCTGCAAGGCGCCTACGTGCAGAATCATCATCTCACGGTCTTCCCAGAGCGGCGGCGGTATCTGTGGTGCGTGCACCCCGTGCCAGATCACCCGCAGCCTCCCGGCCTCCACTCCGAGCAGTCCCGCCACTTGCGACGCCGTGAATGCCGACACGCAGATCACCATGTCCGCTCGCTCCGCCGCTTCCCGCGCCTGCCTCGTGAACTTCTCCCGAAACTCCGCGGTCGAATATTCACCGCTCATCACGAACAGGTCGTGAAAGGTCACCACGGACCGTCTCGCCCGCTTCCGCGGCATCCGCTGGTTCAACCCGTGAAACAAGCCGCATCCCGGCGGCCCCGTTTCCCACAACAACCTGCGCCGGCATCCGCGTGGAACTCCTTCCCGCAGACTGCGCAGAAAACGGTGCGGCCGGTAGCACCACAGGAACCGCTGTTCCGGGTGAAGCGCGCACAAGCCATGGAGAATCTCCCGCGAGTACACCCCCACCCCGCTCAGGTTCTCCCCTACGCTATACGTTGCGTCCAATGCTATTGACGAGTTGCGGATTCCCCCTACCCGGTCCCTTCTCTCCTGCCGCCGTGGCCATCGCGCCGCGCTGCCGGTCCCCAATATTCTCGCATAGCGATTCCACCGCCGCCGCCGGGCTCTCTGCCGCCTCGTCGCCAAGCCAGTGGATTCGCTCCTTGATCCTCAGCGGGCTACGATTCGCCTTCCGCGCCACTTGCTGGAACCTCTTCCTCAGGTCCTCCATGACGCCCTCCACCTCTTCCTCATCCTTCGGTAGAAGACTCACCGCAAAGCGGTTCTGGCTCACCCTCGCCATGCATGAAGCGCGCGGAAAGACACTCTTCACTACATCCGCCGCTTCAATCAGCGCCAACTCCCGCTCGTCCTTGCCATAGGCGAACCCCACTTCCTCGAGTCCTGACAACTCTACCACCGCCACTGCCATCTCCACTCCCAGCCGGCGTGCCGCCGCCATATCGCGCTCTGCCATCATCTCGAACCCGCTGCGGTTCATCAGCCCTGTCAGTTCGTCCCCCCACGTGAGCGCCCGCAGATCGCGCAGAATCCGGTTCCGTTCCACCGCCAACCGCAGCGCTCGCGCCAGCGGTAAGCTGTCCAGTTGCGTCTTCGCCAGAAAATCCTGCGCCCCGGCGCGAACCATGCTGATTGCCAGGTCCGGATCGTCCTGCTCGGCCAGAATCACCACCGGAGTCTCCCGCACCCGGCTCCGCACCCGCAGGTACGTATTCAGTCCAAAGCTGTCAGGAAGCGTGGGGTTGAGCAACACCACGTCAAACTGCTCCTTGCCTTCGCTGTCTTCCAGCAAGGTCAGCGCATCTCCCAGCCGGTCCAGGTGAAAAACCTCCAGCCCATGCATCCAACCCCCGCCGAACCGCCCTTCCTCCAACTCCGCGAGCAGTTCCTGTACCCACCGTGAATCCTCTACCTGCCCGTCAATCAATAGCACGCGAATCAGTCTGTCCGTCATTGTCTGCTATACCTTTTCTAAGTTGGTGCAGGCAGACGGAAAAAACTCTCAATCAGTTGAACTTAGGCAAGATCTTGACTCGCCTCCGCCCATTCCCGGCCTCCTCAGCACGCCAACTCGTACTCTTTCAGCTTCCGGTACAGTGTCGTTCGCCCGATCCCCAACAGGCTCGCCGCTATCCCGCGATCCCCGCGCGTGTACTCGAGCGCCTGCCGGATCGCCCGCTTCTCCAACTCCACCAGCGGCAGCACCGGGGGATCCGCCGGACAGGGCACATGCGCCTCCACTTTCGCCGCCACCGGACGTACCGCGGGCATCCCCGAACTCCCCACCGCCACGCTCAGCGCCTGTGCCTTGCGCGCAAACAAATGGTTCTGGATGCTCGATGGCAGCTCGTTCCTCGTCAGCAGCGGCCCCGTATGCATCGCCACCATGTTCTGGATGCAGTTCTCCAACTCCCTCACATTGCCGGGCCACTCGTATGACAGCAGCGCGTCCAGCGCCTCCTGCGCCAGTCGGTGTCCCGATCCGTATACTCCCAGAAAATGATCCACCAGCATGGGGATATCTTCCTTGCGGTCACGCAAAGACGGCAGCTTCAGGTTCACCACGTTCAACCGGTAATACAGGTCCCGGCGGAACGTTCCCCGTTCCACTTCCTTCGACAGATCGCGGTTCGTTGCCGCAATGACGCGGAAATCAGAGCGCTTCGCGAATAGCGAACCTACCGGACGGAACTCCTTCTCCTGCAGCACCCGCAACAGCTTCGCCTGCAAGTCCAGTGGCAACTCGCCGATCTCGTCAAAAAACGCCGTCCCCCCGTTGGCCGCTTCGATCAGGCCGGTCTTCTGCCCCACCGCTCCCGTGAAGGCCCCCTTCACATGGCCGAACAATTCGCTTTCCATGATCGTTCCAACCAGTGCCGAACAGTCAATGGTAACGAATGGCCCATCCGGGTTCATATGATGGATCGTCCGTGCAACCACTTCCTTCCCCGTCCCCGTCTCACCCAGGACGAGCACCGGCCATCTGCTAGTGCCTAGTTTGTCAATCAACCGCTTCAACTGCTTGCTGCGAATCGAGTCGCCTACCAGCATCTGCGGCGCACCCTGTATTTGAGAGAGCATGTCAGGTCCCTTTTCCATGAGCGCCCCCGAGCCTTTGGAGCGCAATAAATTACTACACACCTCAACGGACCTTCCCGTCGGCCGGGAAGAAGCCAATCCCGTCCGGAGCGCGAAGGGCGCTTACTACCTAGTGCAATGACTGAAGATAAAATCTAACCCGGAGTGCTTAGTACAGCAATACCAGCAAGGGCGATAGCGCCAACTCTTATGAGGTAGGGGAGGATACCCGCACAGGAGGGCGTCTCGCCAGTACCTTGCCTATACCTAGGGGATTACCCCACTGTTCAGGGGGTTCCGCGCCCGCTCCCACACCAGCCTGCTCACAATTTCCCGCCCCTTCCGCCGAAGTTTCGCCGACAACGTCAGCCGCGTACCTGCAAATGCGTACCCCCTCCGTTGCTCGCTCCCCACCCACCCCGGATACAAACTCGCCTCCACCTGATGGATCACTTCTCCCGCTGCTTCCTCCACCCGGTAGCTGCCGCAGTAGGCGATATATCCGTCTGTCCCAGCTTCTCTACTCTCTCTTCCGCGCCGCATTACCTGACCGCTCATGCATCCATCCCGGGTGTAGATGAGCATCCCCACCGCATCCGGCCCGAACGGCTGCACCGTCGCCCCATTCGCCTCCTGCGTCTCATAGCTCACCAGCCGCCACACGCCCGCGAACCGCTCGATGTCTCCCATCCTGACTCGCTCCTCTTCATTCATCCACCCGTACCGCAAATCCATCCGTCCCCTCTTCGCGCATGCGAGCAGCCAGCCGCTCGGCTTCGATGAGCGCTTCTGCCCTGCCCACCAACACCCGCCACACCGGCGGATCTCCTTGCCGGACGGCGACCCGCGCCTTGCCGAATCTCCTCTCCATCTCCGCGCGCAATGCTTCGGCTCTCTCACGGTCTCGAAACGCTCCCACCTGAACCGCGAATTCGCCGCGCGCAGGATCCGTGTTCTCCTTCGCCGCTTGCGGTGTATGCCGGTCGAAGCCGATCACCGTGAGCCGCACCTTCACCGTTCCCGGTCCGATCATGCCGATCTCGCGCGCCGCTTCGCGTGAAAGATCAATGATGCGTCCGTCGATGAACGGCCCTCGATCCGTGATGCGCACGTTCACCGATCGCTGATTGGAGAGATTCGTCACGCGCACGATCGTATCGAACGGCCACGTGCGGTGCGCGGCGGTGAGTTGATCCATGTCGTACGTCTCTCCGTTCGCCGCGCGTCTTCCGTGGTACGGATCTCCATACCAGCTCGCGATCCCTTCGCTCGTCGCGCCGATGCGCGGAGGAGCGGGAACGCGCGCTTGCGTTCTCCGCCCGCACGCCTGGCTGAAAATCGCCAGCGCCGCGGCCGCAATCGCGCACGCCATGCGCCGCATGCGCCGGACGCCCGTAAATCGCTGCTTCGGAAGCATCGGAAGCCCTAAAACAATTCTACAGGAAAACGTTTTTTCGATCCGCGCCCCTCTCCGCGCCTCTCTCCAACCCCTCGCTCATCATTTTTCTCTTGACTTTCATTTCAAACAACCTTATATATGAATCACACTGCGATCTTTCATAGGATCGCGAATTCTGATGTTAGGGAGAATCAATCGATGAAGAACGCAACCAAGAAGGCCGC
>JADLBD010000168.1 GCA_020847975.1 Bryobacterales bacterium
TGTGGTAGCTGCGCGCGGCCGAATACCAGTAGTCGCGCTCCATGGAATCGCCATCTTTGGCAACGGCCACCATGCTGATGGAGCAGGAACTGCCGCGATACCAGCCGGAGAATCCGCGGGAGTTGGCGAAGCAGCGCGAACCCTGGCCGGCTCCGAAGGACGCGCCCTCGGAATTGGCGATGCGCGGGTCAGTGGAGAAGGCGGCTTCTTCGGCTTCCTTGACCTGGCGGATGCGCTCGGTGGGATCGATCCGCGAGACGTCGTCACAGTAGAGTTGCAGATCGAGCGTGAGGGAGCCGAGGTCCTCCGGATCAGGGAGCCCGGCGAAGGGATCTTCGCTGGTGAGCCTGGCGAGGTCCAGGGCGGAGGAGATCATGCGGTCCAGCCCATCGCGGGTCAGGTCGGAAGTGTAGGAAGAACCGACACGCTTTCCAATAAGCACGCGCACACCCGCCCCGCGAGAGCCCGCTTCCTTCAAGGTTTCCAATTCACGCATGCGCACGGTGGCGGAGAACTCCGAGCCCTCCGAGATGGTGCATTCGGCATCATCCGCGCCGCGGTCGAGCGCGAATTTCACCACCTGCCGCGCAGTTTCGAGCAATTCAGAACTCACATTCTGATTCTACCTGCTACGAGATGCCTTCCCGGATTCCTGGCGCGTGCTGCCGGGCCAAGCCGTCAGGGGAGTCAGCGCCGGCTCCGCGGCTGGCGGGTCGATCCCCTTGAGCGGCCGCTCCGCTTCTCGTAATAGCGGGTACGATTCCCGGTAGGGCCCAAAGGAGGTGATGACTCCCGGAAGCTCAGGCCCTGTACGCGCCGAAGCAAGACACGGCGGATCTCAGGGCGGAAGTCCGGGTGCGATGGTGCTCCTGGACTACAAAGACGTGTCTGGCCTTCGTTCGGGTCCTCTGGTTCGAAATGAACAGAAATGAACTCACCGGGGTTCGCTTTATTGTGTTGGTTTGAACCGGCAATCGCCCGCTGGGGGTATCTTTGCGCCTTTGTTTCGGGGCGTTCACGATGTGTTGTCGCCGGCATCAAATTAGTTGGATTTTTCCTGTTACCTTTTTTTTCGAAACTTCGGTGGACAAGGCGTAATCTAACGCACAGGAGATTTTGTATCATGCAGACGCAGCCCATGAAACAGAATGGAAATAAGTTCCGGCTGGATGTGGCGACACATGAACTCCTGGTTGGCGGCCGGAAGCGAAGTTCGTTGCTTCCGGCGGGGGAGCCGCTTACGTTACCTGATGCGGTATTTCCGCGGTTTCCGGAAAAAGTGGGGAATGTGGAGCCTGACCCGAAGTACCTTCCGAACGACGAAAATCCTTATCGTCCGCGAGTAACTGCCGGCATGGTCCGGCGCGGTCTTCGCGGCTGGCTTTACCCGTATGTGCGGTCCCGGGTGATGCCGGGAGATTACCACCCTATCATCGCGTATTTGTTTACAGAGTGGAAGTGCAACCTCGACTGCCACTATTGTTGGGCTTTCGACAATCGGGTGAAAGGAATGACAGAGGACACGGCGCGCCGATCTATCGATTGGCTGCACGATACGGGGTGCCGGGTGCTGGCGTTGATGGGGGGTGAGCCGCTGCTGCGGCCTCAGTTCGCGCACAAAGTGGTGCACTACGCAGCGCAGCGGGGGTTTTGGGTGTATCTTCCGACGAACGGCCGGTTGATGCGGCACGAGGTGATCGATTGGATTGGCGACGCCGGGGTGGCCGCCGTGAATCTTGCCGTGGATTCGGTGGAGGATCGCAAGGAACTGCCGAAGGCCTTGGCTCCGATCCGGGCGTATTTTGATTACCTGATCAAGAAGCAGTACGTGTACGGCTTCAGCGTGTTTTTCAACATCAACATCACGCGCATCAATCTGGAGGACGTGAAGCGTCTCACGGAGATCGCGCACGATAACGGGATTGCGACGGACTACCACATTAATGAGTCGCCCATGCTCGACCAGCCGCACTTCAAACATGCGGGGGAGAACAGCACGTTCCTTACCGAGGAGGACTGGCCTAAGGTGGATGCCGTCATCGACTGGCTGATCGGGAAGAGCAAATCGGGTTACAAGATGGTCAATTCGGTCCGGCGGCTGGAGGACATGCGGGCCTTCATGCGCGGGAAGGTGCAATGCTGGGATTGCCGGGCCGGGCACAACTCGATGATCATTCGCACGGACGGGACGCTGGCGCCTTGTTTCCCGATGTACTCGGCAACTTATGACTGGGGCGTGGTGGGGGATCACCGGTTCGAGGCAAAACAGCTTGATGCGATGAAGCAGACCTGCCAGACGCATTGCTTCTCGACGCTGAACCACAACCTTGCATATTGCTACAAAGCGAGCCGGGCGATCAAATGGACGCTGAAGCAAGCGATGAACCGCTTCCAGGGCACAACGGGCAGTTTCGAGGATTGAGGATTCCATGACCAAGGGCGATCTGTTTCCGGCATGGCGCAGAATTCTGAGCGGGGGGAGACCACTGCTTTCCGTGGAAATCACCAAGGAGTGCCCGCTTCGCTGCCCGGGATGTTATGCCTTTGAGCCGGAGCATCTCGGCGGCGCAGGTCCACTGCGGCTGCTTTCCGACTATCGCGGTCAGGCTCTGGTGGATGGGTTCCTCTCGCTGGTGCGCAAGCACCGCCCCATTCACATCTCGATCGTCGGGGGCGAGCCGCTGGTTCGCTATCGGGAACTGGACCTCATACTGCCGCGACTGGAGAGGATGGGCATAGAAGTACAACTCGTGACCAGCGCGGTGCGTCCCATTCCGGCGCACTGGGCGGACTTGCGGAGCCTGCATCTGGTGGTGTCCGTCGACGGACTGCAACCGGAGCACGACCGGCGGCGCACGCCTGCTACTTACGATCGAATCCAGAAGCACATTGCGGGACACACGGTGATCGTGCATTGCACGGTGACGCGGCAGATGCTGGCGCGGGCCGGCTATCTGGAGGACTTCACGCGGTTCTGGTCGGAAAGGCGGGAGGTGCGCAAGATCTGGTTCAGTCTGTTTACTCCGCAGGAGGGAAGCGAGTGCGCCGAGCGGTTGGAACCCGCCGACCGTTCGCGGGTTCTCAGTGATCTGGCTGCACTCCGTCCACTTTTTCCCAAGGTGCATTTGCCGGAGATTGTGTTGCGAGGACTGGAAACGCCGCCGCAATCGCCCGAGGAGTGCATTTTCGCGCAGACGACGACTTGTGTATCGGCGGATTTCACGACACGGATCACGCCCTGCCAGTTCGGAGGGCAGCCGGTGTGTGGGGAATGCGGCTGTCTCGCTTCGGCGGGGCTGGCAGCGATCGGCCGGGTCCGGCTCGGGGGGCTGGTTTCGGTGGCGCAGCTATTTTCGGCGTCCCGAAAGTTCGGCCATGCTTTGGCCGGCAAGGATGCGGCCTAGGCTACTTTGGCAAGCACGTAAGGTCCTTCCGGGATGACGCCGATTCTGGCTCCTTTCGGAAGATCGGCGAAGAGAGCGTTCAGGGCTTCGTGTGGAGTATGGTAGGCGGCGCCCCACAACGTGGGGTGGTAATCCGCGCCGAGTCCGGGCACGTGCCAGAGGACGCGCAGGCGTTCCATCACGAGCGCGAGTTTTTCGAGTTGCCACTGGTCCACTTCGACGGGGCGCATGCGGATCTTTTCGAGGAACTCCCGGTGATTCGGGTTTTCTTTGAGCATTCGCCGGAATTCGGGCGCTCCCGGCCCCTCCCGGCATTCGGCGAACAGGAGGATGGCTCCTCCCGGCTTTACGATGTGTGATGCGGCAGTGACGCCCTTGATCGCCTGGTAGTAAGTGAGGTCGAGCGGGTAGCCGGCGGCAGTGGTGATGACGGCATCGACGGGTTGCGCCATCTGCTCGAGGAGAACCTTGCGCACGAAGTTGACGCCGGCGCGGTGGGCCTCGAGGGCGTTGCCGGCAAACACGCCGGCGATGCGGCGGTCCCGGGCCAGAGCTACGTCCACGATAAAATCGTGTCTTGCCATGGCGGCGATTTCGAGGAGTTCCCTGTGGAGGGGGTTGTCCTCGATGGAACCCTCCACGGCGCGCGCTTCCCGCATGAACTTCGGGCTGTGGAGGACCTTGATGGTTTCCTGCGCCGCGAGACCGGGCGCGACCAGTTTGCGGCCTCCGGAAAAGCCGAGCATGAGGTGAGGCTCGATGAACCCGAGGGTTATGTGAAGATCCGCGGAGACGAAACGTTCGTCAATGTAAACCGGAGTGCCGCTGTTGGTTTCGCCGAGATTGCGGTGCTCGCGCAATTCGCGGGCGTTGTGGTTCTTCACGAGGCCGGCGAGATCGCCGCCGGCGATCTCGCGGATCTCCGCATCCGTGGCGGGGCGGTGCAAGCCGGTGGCAATGAGGATGGTTACGTTCTCGCGTTGGATTCCTCCCTGGGCCAGACTTCGCAATACGTGAGGCAGGACGGTACGGTTGGGAGCGGGACGGGTGATGTCGCAGACCGAGATGGCGGCGGTCTTCTTTCCTCTGGCCAGATGCGCCAGCGCAGGACTGGCGATGGGCTGTAGAAGGGCGCGGGCGAGCGCGCCGTCCGCATCTTCCAGCGGAGTGGCCGAGCGTGCTTCGAGCAGCCGGTAGTCATAACCTTCCGGCAATGCGACATCGAGACCAGTCTTGCCGAAAGCGAGTTGAACATGCATATGGGCAACGTAGCACAGACGGCAACGGCCGGAAATGCAAAAGGGTTGAATCCGCGCTTCGAGCGGGCTCAACCCTCCTGCATTCTCTCGTATTGTTGTCTCGGAGTTGTGCGCTTTTGTTCTCTCTCTGTTCAACCTCCCTGCAAGGTAGGTGCGAGTTGGGGATGGTTCCTCTCGTATCAAGTTGGCTCCCGCCCCCATTTGATTCGCGTGTACGCGACGCGGAACCCGAGGCGCTCGACATTGCGCTGGGTCGCGCCGCCGGGCTCGGCTCCGATCATGGCGACGTCGCATCCGGATTGGCGCGCGTGGGAGAGGCGGGCTTCGAGCAGCGCGGCTTGCGCGCCCCGCCGCCGCCATTCGGGGACGGTGCTTGCTCCGGCGAGCAGGGCCACGCCATCATGAATCGCCAGCGATCCGGCAGCAACGGGATGGCCTTCAACTTCCGCCAGGAAGGTGAGGTTATCGCGGCGCGCGCACATCACGCGCATGATGCCCGGCAACAGTTCGGAAACGTCCGTGTATTCGCGCCAGCCTTCGGCAGCCGTGCGCGCCCACAATTCGCTTTCTTCGGCTCCCACCAGACGCACTTGTACGGATTGAACCGGGGCTGGGGGGGCGCGTTTTTCGAGGGGCAAACAGAGGATGTTGGACAACTCGACCGGACTGTAACCCCTTTCCCTCATCAGGGGGAGAATCCGTCTGTCCGCGAGAGGGCTCACTTCGTGGAAGACCGCAGCGCCGCGTTCTTCGAAGAATGCCTCGATGCGTTCCATATCTTCGGGAAGGGGCATTTCGAAGAGGCCGAGTCCGAAGGTCTGTGTACAGGGAGAATCGAGGCCGTCGAACATTGCGTAGGCTCCGGCGACCTCGATCCAACCGGCCCCGCAGCCGGGGAATACAAGAGTGCGGGCTTCCACAAAGCGGGCGTTTGCCGTAGCTTCGGCGCGCTCCAGGCGGCGGGACAGGGTGAGATCGCTGTGCCAGGGCATGAGTTCGAGTCTAGCAGCGAGAAGCGGTAAGAGAATGAACAGCAACAAGACAGGAACCGCGCTGCCGCCGTTTGGCCTGACGCCGCGCCTGGCTGTTCGCTGGGAAACGCGGCCGCTTCCGGTATTGAGCCGTCGGAGTGCTTTACATTTCGCAACATTCGCGGGGTATGCTGAATCAGACTCCGCCGCGGCTACTGTGTTAGGGTCTGCGCGGAAGGGCTGAAAGAAGTTCCGGTAAGGAGGCAAGGAGTGTTACGACGCGAGTTTGCGATTTCCCTGGGAGGCGCGGCGCTGTTGCCGGCGGCGGGGAAGCCTCATGTAGTGTTCGTGTGCGGAGACCATGAGTATAGCGGTGAGTTTACGCTGCCTGTGGTGGCGGCTGAACTGGAGAAGCATTACGGGATGCGCTGCACGGTGCTCAAGTCCGCGCCGGATCAGAACGGGGAGAAAGACATACCCGGGCTCGAGGCATTGGGCAGCGCCGATCTGGCGGTGTTTTACCTGCGATGGCGGCAACTGCCCGCCGGGCAACTGGCGCACATCGACGCCTATGTCAAAGCGGGGAAGCCCGTGTTGGGGTTCCGCACCACTTCGCACGCCTTCAAGTACCCGGCGGAGAGCCCGCTGGCGCGTTGGAATGCGTGGGGATCGGATGCGTTCGGCACGCCTCCGGGTTGGGGCGGGGATGGGCACACGCATTTCGGGCACCTGGCGAGCACGGATGTTTCGGTGATTCCTTCGGCGGCGGGCGATCCCATTCTGCAAGGGATCCGGGGACCGTTCCACGTGCGGAGCTGGCTTTACCGCGTGCTGCCGAAGTGGCCGCCGAAAGATGCGAAGCAACTGCTGACGGGGCATGCCGTCAATCCGAACAAGCCGGCGGAGGACAACCCTGTGGCATGGACGTGGAAGAACAAATACGGGGGGCGCGCGTTCTACACCTCGATGGGTCATCCGGAGGATTTCGATGTGGAGCCGTTCCAGCGGCTGGTGATCCATGCGATTCACTGGTGCCTCGATGGCAAGGTTCCCGCGCGCTGGAAAGGGGCGATGGCGGTCCACGTTCCGTACCGGGGGATGGTGGCGACGAAATAGATCAATTCACGAGCAGGTGAATGATGCGGATGGCATGCCCGGTACTTTGGGGGTTCTTCCGCGTGCTGACGCGGAGACGAAGTTCGTGTCGCGAGGGTGGAAGGTCCGCGGAAAGAACGTACGCCCAGGGGATGTGGAGTTTCGGGCTCCATTGGGTGAGCAGGTCCTGGGGTTGAAAAGGCTGGTTGTCAATGCTGTACTCGACGATGCCGGCATCGGGCCCGGCGGCAACGAAGATCCCCACGGCCGTACCGTCGAAGGAGAAGCGGCATTCGGCGCCGGGCTGATGGCTGATGAGGGCGGGTACGTCGACGAAGCCGGGGCGTGTGGCCACGCCATCGGCGGACTTCCAGTTTTCGATGAAGGACCATCCCGCGCCTGGGTTTGCTTCGTTCACAGGGACGAGACGGCCGCGAAAGTAGCTCTTCTCATCGAGGGGAGGCGGCAGCGGATAGGGGCGTAAGGCAGAGGAGGGCATGGCCGGATCTTTCCATGCCGCCTCGAGCAGCCGTTGGATGGACCGGAAATAGACGGTCTGGCCGAACGGCGAGGGGTGGAGGTTGAGGAAGTCCCTTTCCCAGGTGAATTCGCCGGCGTCGATGCGTTCGGACACTTCGCGAGCGAGGTCGAGCGAGGGCAGGCCGTAATGTTCGGCTACGCGCTCATGGGTGCGGATGACCAGCGGAGTACGGCCGGCGCGGATCTCGCGAAGCTTACCGGGGTCGGCGAAGTGCAAGAGGACGATGTCGAGGCTGGGATTGAGGAGGCGGGCGTGGCGGACAATGCCCTCCATGCCCCTGAGTTGTTCGCGCTCGCCGAAGCCGTTGGTGTCGTCGTTGACGGCGGCCTCTTCGAAGAGCAGGTCGACGGGGCCGCGGGAGAAGACGTCACGTTGCAGGCGGAAAGCTCCCGGGGTGGAACCGGTGGAAGGAATGCCCGCGTCCACGCAATCGAATTGAGTTTGCGGAAATCGCTTGCCGAGATACCGGCAGACCATGTCGCGCCAACCTGTCATGTGAGTGATGGAGCCGCCGAGGAAGACGACGCGCGCCGGGCCTCCCTGGGAGAAGCGGGCGAGCGAGTTGCGCAGTCCCTCGCGCAGATGGAAGTAGTCGACGCCGTGCGGAGTCATGCCGGAGCCGGCAAGCGTCTCGCGGCCGGCGGTGTGGCTGAGGATGAAATTGACGACCATGGCCGGGTCATCGATCGGGAAGTGATGCCCGCTGAGGGATTCGGGAAGGCTGGTGTTGTAGTGCACGGTGATGGCGCCGCCGGCGCTCCGGTATCGTTCCGCGAACGGCGCCGTGTTCTCTTCCGGGGGGACGACTTTGTCGTGTTCGTCCACAATGTGCAGCGCGGGGATGCGGTAGGCCCCGAGCGCGGCGGCGTTGTCGAGCGGGTTGCCGCGGAAGGCGAGCATGCGCGGCTCAGTGAAGCCGAAGGATTCGAGAGCCTGCTTCCAGTCCGGCGCCGATCCGATTCCCTTGCCGCGGCCGCCGGGCCAGCTTTTCATGTCGCAGACCGGGGATTCGCAGTAGATACAACTGATTTTTTCAGGATTCTTCAGCGCCCAGTTGTAGACGAAGAGCCCGCCGCGGCTGACGCCTTCGAGCGCGACTTTGGGGGAGAGACGGAAGGTTTGTGTGACGTAGGCATAGAAGTGATCGAAGCTCTCGACTGCTTTGGGGCTGCCGAAGATGTTCGGCAGATCGTAATAGGCGATGTGGAGGCCTTTGCCGAGGAGGGCGATGGCGGCATCGGGGTGATATTCGGGGAACCGTGCCCGCCATAGCCAGGGGTTGCCGGGAGCGGGCATGCGCGGGAGCACGACGTAACCCTTGACGCCATCGACGGCGAATTCGCGTTTCTCGTAGCCGTTCCACAGCGATTGTGCGGGCGCCGGGGCGGCGAGGAGGAGCAGAGCAAGGAAGCGCAGCATCGGCAAAGCCTCAGTGTATCGCGCATTGGCGATACTGGAGATTTGGATTTGAGCACAGACGGTGTGGCATGGCGCCTCGGACGCAATAGCGGCACGCCGATGGTAGAGGGGGTGAGGAGACTCGTGACATTACGGAGGTCCGAGTGGGTGCTGGCGGTGTACTTCAGTTACTGCGCGGTGTGCAGCGCCGCTCTGCCGGTGCGGCCGGATATCACGCGCGTGACGCTATCGGTAAATGCGATGGTGCTCGCCGGGCTGTTGCTGCTCGCTTACGCCGAAGGTTTGAGGCATCTGAGGCTGTTGCGCGTCATGCGGGACTGGTACCCGCTTCCATTAATGCTGCTGGCGTACCGGGAGATGGGGTGGTTCGCGCCGCGGACGCATACGTACAAGCTGGAGCAGGGATGGGTGGTGTGGGACAGACTGCTGTTGAACCATTGGGGATTGCGGAGCCTGGTGGAGGCGGCGGGTCCGGTGGGTCCGTCGCTGCTCGAGATCTGCTACTCGCTGGTCTACGCGATTGCGCCGTTCTGCATGGGCTGGCTGTATGCGCGCCATAAGGCGGGGCGCATGGACGCGTTCGTCACGGTGTTCTTGACGGGCATCCTGAGCGCGTATGTACTGTTTCCGTTCTTCCCATCGGAGCCTCCGCGGACGGTATTTCCGAACGAGGACCTGCCCCGCGTATTTACCGTGTTCCGATGGTTCAACCTGGTGCTTGTCGGGGGGTACGGGATTCACATGAGCGTGTTTCCGAGCGCGCATGTTTCGGGGGCCTTTTCGGCCGCCTTCGGGATGAGGGAGATCCTGCCGGAGGAGCCGTGGGTGTGGCGAGGGCTGCTGCTGCTGGCGGTAGGGATCGCGACGGCGACGGTTTACGGTAGATATCACTATGCGGTGGATGCTCTGGCGGGATTCGCCATTTCGCTGGTGTCCTGGAGGGTTGCGCGGCGGCTGAGGAGTTGAACCGGAGGCAGCAATGCTCGAAAGGATTGCAGGGCTTGGTCTGGTGGCTGCGGGAGGGTATGCGGCGCTTTGCTTCCTGGCGCATCGCAGCATCTACCTGCCGATGCGCTATCCGCAAGGCTGGTGGCACGAGCAGCAAAGCGTGGGCGCAGAGGATGTGCAACTCGTCACGCGGGACGGGGTGAAACTGCATGGCTGGTGGAAGGAGTCTCGAGGGTCAGAACTCGCGACGCTTTTTCTTCACGGCAACGCGGGAAACGTGACGCACCGCGGGCGTTCGATTCGCGCCATCACCGAGGCGGGGTCCTCCGTGCTTGTGCCGGATTATCGCGGCTACGGCAAGAGTGAAGGCTCGCCATCCGAGGCAGGGCTGTACGCGGATGCGGATGCGGCGTATGACTGGCTGGAAAGGAAGGGCTACGATGCGGCGCGGCTGATCATCCACGGCGAATCGCTGGGGACAGCGGTGGCGGTGGAACTGGTCTCGCGCCGTTCGTGCCGCGGGTTGATTCTGGAGGCTCCGTTCCCATCGGCGCGTGCGGTGGCAGGAACGGTGTTGCCGGTGATCGGACCGGCATTGGTATGGGGCTTTGATTCGAAGGGGCGGATGGGACGGGTCCGGGCGCCGCTGTTGATTATTCATGGCAGCCGTGACGAAGTCATCCCGGTTTCCTTGGGACGTGATCTTTTCGATGCGGCGCGGGAGCCGAAGCAGATGTGGGTAGTGGAGGGGGCGCATCATAACGACCTTGTGGAGGTGGGCGGGGAGGAGTATGCCGCGCGTCTGCGGAGCTATTACAAGCGCTGATCCGGAGGCGCCGGCCGTAGTCCGTCAAGAGGCAGCGCGTCCACGCAACATGAGGGTGAGGAGGACCCTTGCGATTCAACCGCTGCCCGCGCCATCGCCCGGGAAATCGTGCTCTTCCTTCCTGGTCGGGTGGCTCAACTTTTGGAGGAGACTTCCATCTTCGTGAGTGTCAAGGCGTACCGATGGCCGCGAAAGTCGAAAAACGCCGGATACCGCGAAGGGTCTGACACGCGCACAAGGTCAAACACATCCGCAATGGTCTGGGTTGGCTGTATTCTGCTATCCTCAGGGCCCCGCCGGCGGTAATAGGAGCCCTCTCCCGATTGAGGGGTAGGGTTGATTGTGTGGAAGTTCGCTACAGCGAAGTCCATCAATTCGAGTTCCGTTTGGAACAGACGGCCGAACAGTTCCTCAAAGAGTTCGTGACCTTCGAAATGCATGGTGCGCCTTGCCCAGACATCGCCGCTGTCCACCTTGTCCGCGGCTTCCATCAGTGTCACGTTGATGTCGGATTTTCCCTCGATAATTTGCCAATTGAGAGGCGCGAAGCCGCGGCCGTGCGGCACGCCGGCGGCGTGAATTACCAGAGTCCGGCGAAAGCGGTCGCGGATGTTCCTCCTGATGATGTCGCTGCAGGATATCAACAGGAGGAGGTCGCCCTCTGTCACCTCGGGCACTGAGGTGGCCAGTGATGTTTCATGAGGCACCCGTCCGCACCACTCTTCGAGGCGCGGCCAGATCGGGTGCTCCCTGGAGGTGCACAAGACGGTTATCTTCACTTGTTAGTAGTGGCTGCCGCAACGGAGATTCTCAACCGTTTTGCCGCCGCCCTCGATAACCCCGAACTTCGATCTCGACACCCTTTGGATGCTTCGGCGATGGGTGGTGTTGGCGCGGCCGTGACAGAATCCAGCGGTTCCTTACGCCTGTTCGGGTGAGGGAACACCATGGAATACATAATTGAAGTGCCATACATCGCGCAGGAGACCAATGCCACCTGCTGGAACGCCGCTTATAAGATGATGCTGAAGTACAAGAACAAGCCGGTTTCCGCCGCGGATTCGCTGCCGAACGACGCGCAGATGAGGGAACGCGGCATTCTGGACCCGGAATTCCCTGTTTGCCGGGGCGCGCTGGGGTTGAGTTCGAGCACGTATAAGGGCTTCGCCACGGTGGACGACATCAAATACAAGCTGGAGACTTACGGGCCGATTTGGGTATCGGGGAACTACTGCGAGGGGCGGTACAAGCACATTGTGGTGCTGCGCGGCGTGCGGGATCCCTGGATTGGCGATGCGGAGGTGTGTGTGAACGATCCTTACAGCGGGTTCAGGTACGGACTGATCAAGCCGCGCTGGATCGCGCTCGATACGTTTGTGAAGAAGATGAACTCGGCTGCGTTCTCCTGCCAGCACTGGCTCTGATGCCCGCGCCGGGTAGCGGAAGTTTCTTGAAAGGATCGTTTGCGGCGGGACATTCCCAAGTGAGGATTGTCCATGAAACGCAACAAACGAACCCGATACACATTACTTGCCGCGGCCATGGCGGCATTGTCCTTTGCCCTCTGGCCCGGTTTTCGCTGGAGGCGAAACCCGGCGCGGCGGCTCCCGCGGATGGCTCCGGCGCATTGACGGTCATTGATCGCGACGGGAGACCCGGCCCTCCCTGTCCGCTGAGGCGGACGGACGTCAAGGCGGAGATCAGCGGCTTTGTCTCGCGAGTCACTGTTACGCAGAATTTCGAGAATCCGCTGAACGAGAAGATAGAAGCGGTCTACACCTTTCCTTTGCCCCAGAATTCGGCCGTGGACGATATGACGATGTTCGTGGGGGAGCGGACGATCAAGGGCAAGATCAAACCGCGGGAGGAAGCGCGGGCGATCTATGACGCGGCGCGGAATTCCGGCCGCACGGCGTCGCTGCTGGAGCAGGAACGGCCGAACATCTTCACCCAGTCGGTGGCCAACATCCGGCCCGGGGAGAAGGTGAAGATTGTGATCAGCTATGTGGAGACGCTGAAGTATGAAGCGGGGACCTATGAATTCGTATTCCCGATGGTGGTGGGGCCGCGCTACATCCCGGGCAGGCAGGCGATCGGGAGGCAGGGCGGGGGATGGTCTCCGGACACCAACCGCGTTCCTGACGCTTCGCGCATCACGCCGCCGGTGACGCCTCCGGGCACGCGCGCCGGGCATGACATCACGGTGGAGGTTTCGCTGGACGCGGGTGTGCCGATTGATGGTTTGAAATGCACGTCGCACGAGGTGGCGGCCGAGCGGCCTGACTCACGACATGCAGTGGTGCGGCTGAAGAACCTGGCCGTAATTCCGAACAAAGACTTCATTCTCAAGTACGACGTGGCGGGCCGCAAGGTGGAGGATGCGGTGCTGACGCATCGCGATACGCGGGGCGGATTTTTCAGCCTGATTCTGCAACCGCCGGAACGCGTTGCGGCGAGCGAGATTACTCCCCGGGAACTGGTGTTTGTGGTGGATACCTCCGGCTCGCAGATGGGCTTTCCGCTGGAGAAATCGAAGGAGGTGATGCGCATGGCGCTCCAGAACATGGATCCGCGAGACACCTTCAACGTGATTACCTTTGCCGGTGATACGAACATTCTGTTCCCGCAGCCAGTTCCGGCGAACGCGGAGAATGTGGAGCGGGCGCGGCAGTTTATCGATGGGCGGCGCGGCGGCGGAGGGACGGAAATGATGAAGGCGATCCGAGCCGCGCTCGAGCCGACGCGCAGCCAGGATCATCTGCGCGTGGCGGCGTTCCTGACGGACGGTTATGTCGGCAATGACATGGAAATTATTGGAGAGATCAAGAGGTATACGAATGCGCGGGTATTCAGCTTCGGAATCGGCAACTCGGTGAACCGGTTCCTGCTGGATAAGATGGCGGAGTTTGGAAGGGGGGAAGTGGAGTACGTGACGCTGGAGGCTGACGGATCTGCCGCGGCGAGGCGCTTCTTCGAGCGGATGCGCAATCCACTGCTCACGGATATTCGCGTTGACTGGGGCGGATTGCAGGTGGAGGATGTGTATCCGAAGCACATCCCAGACCTGTTTGCCGCGAAGCCTTTGGTGATCCATGGCCGGTACCATGCGGCAGGCAAAGGCACGGTGCGTATCTACGGCAAGAGCGCGGGGCGGGACTTTGTGCGGAACATCCAGGTGGATCTGCCTTCGAACGAACCGCGTCATGACACGCTGGCCTCTTTGTGGGCGCGCACGAAGATTGATGATCTGATGGGGCAGGATTTCCGGGGGATTCAGAACGGGAGTCTGCCGGACAGTCTGCGGAATCAGATTACGAAGCTCGGCCTCGACTACCGGCTGATGACGCAGTATACGGCGTTTGTGGCGGTGGAGGAGAAGACGGTGAACGAAGGAGGGCAGCCGCGGAGAATTGAAGTGCCGGTGGAGATGCCGGACGGCGTCAGCTATGAGGGGGTGTTCGGCGACCGGGCACGGGACCAGGCGGGAGCGATGATGCCGCAGGCGGCGCGGATGTCGATGGGGCCGCGGCCGATGGCTGCGGTTGGGGGAGCGATTGGGGGGTATGCGCAGAACGCGCCTTCGGCTCCGCCGCCGGTGTACAAGGACAAGAAGGAAATGGGAGAAAACGAGGCGCGGCGTCCGGAGCCCAAAGCCACGGCAAAGCTTCACCCCGATGTTGCGGCCGCCTTGCAGGGCGCAAAGGCTGGGTTCGTGCGGAACGGCAAGGCGGAAGTGAAGGTGTACCTCACGAACCTGAGCCCGGCGACGATCGAGGGTCTGAAGGCTCTTGGCTTCGAGGTCCTGCGGCAGGAGACAGGTGAGCAGGCGGTGACGGGACGGGTGAGTCTCGACAAGATCGAGGCGATCGCCAGGCTTCCCGTGGTTCGTTACATCTCGCCGAAGGAGTAGGCGGCGAGTGTGTTACGCTTTTCTCCGTGCTGAAAGACAAAGTTGCGATCATTACGGGCGCCGCCGCTGGGATTGGAGAAGCGACGGCGCTCTATTTTGCGGAACTGGGAGCGAAGGTGGTGGTTCTCGACCGTCACGGGATAGAGGCAAAGCATGTAGCGACACGGATCGGCGACGCCGCGATATCTATCGAGGCGGACATGCGCGACCGCAACCGGCTTGCGGCGGCGGTGGAGACGACGATCGAGCGGTTTTCACGGATCGACATTCTGATCAACAATGCGGGCGTCTATCCGCGCATGCCGTTCCTCGAGTTGACCGAAGAACAGTGGAGCGACATGCAGGATGTCAATCTGGCGGGAACATTTCGCATGTCCCAGCTTGTGGCTGCCCACATGGTGAAACAGAACTCGGGGAAGATCGTCAATATTTCTTCGGTGACGTTTTTCCTCGGCGCCAAGCTGCTGAGCCATTACGTGGCGGCCAAGGGCGGGGTGATCGGGCTGACGCGCGTCATGGCGAAGGAACTGGGGGACTACAACATCCATGTCAACTGCATCACGCCGGGGGCGATCCAGACGGCGTCGGAGAAGTTCTTCGTGACGGAAGAGCAGAGCAGGGAATTCCTCACACTGCAGAGCCTGAAGCGTCGCCTGCAACCGATCGACGTCGCGCGGGTGTGCGCGTTTCTTGCCGGTCCGCTGAGCGACGGCATGACGGGGCAGACGGTGAACGTGGACGGCGGATGGGCGCTGTACTGACATGGGGAAGCTCGACGGGAAAGTGATTGTGGTGACTGGCGCAGCTTCCGGAATCGGCCTGGCGACGGCGGACCTGTGCGCGGCGGAGGGGGCCGAAGTGATCCTGCTCGACCGGCACAACTGCGACGTGGCGGACGCGGATGCCGTGGAGGGCGCATTTCGCGGCGTGGAGAGGGTGGACGGCCTGGTGACCGCGGCGGGAATCGCGGTGCGCCATCCGTTGGCGGACCAGGATGAAGCGGGGTGGGACGCGGTGATGGATGTGAACCTCAAGGGTTCGTACCTCTGCGCGAAGCACGCCATTCCGCGCATGCCGGCCGGAGGCAGCATCGTGTACATTTCCTCGGCCGTGGCGCTGATCGGGGTGCGCAACCGGGCCGTTTACACGGCGACGAAGGGGGCGCTGGTAGCGCTAACCCGGAACATGGCTCTCGATTACGGTTCGCGGGGTATCCGGGTGAACTGCATCTGCCCCGGCTTTGCCCGGACCGGACTCACGCGGGCCATTTTCGGCGATTCCGAGCGCAAGGCGAAGATCGAGGCGATGCATCCTCTGGGACGTATGGGCGAGGCGGAGGATATCGCGAAAGCGGCGCTGTTCCTGTTGTCGGATGACGCGTCGTGGATCACGGGAATCGCTCTGCCGGTGGACGGAGGATTCAGCGCCGGCCATCAGCACGATGTGTAGCGGCGAGCCGCCGCAAGGTGTTGAGGTTCCGCAGTTCGTCTCCCTCGTCATCCATGGGGGTCTCCAGGAGGAAGGCCTTACCGTCGAGCAAAGGGTGACGCAGGATTCGCTGGAAGGCTGCCTTGCCGATGTGGCCTTGGCCGATGTGCTCATGCCGGTCACGGTGGGAGCCGAGGGGAAATTTCGAATCGTTGGCATGGATAACGGGTACGTTCGCCAAGCCGAGGCAGGATTCCGCATGGCGAAGGGTCTCTTCCAGTCCGTCCGCGGTGGCGATGTCATATCCGGCGGCCAGCAGATGGCAGGTGTCCAGGCAATAGCCGAGCCTCAGGCTGGTGGTTGCGGCGGAGCGGCGAGCTAGTTCGGCGAGTTCCTCCAAGCGCCGGCCCAAGGCGCTACCCTGTCCGGCCGTGCATTCGAGCAGAAGGGTGACCTGGTCTGTAGGGAGGTTTTCGGCGGCTTGCGCAAGGGAGGCAGCGAAGACATTCATTGCGGAATCGATGGTTTGGCCACGCCAGCTTCCGGGATGCGCCACGAGGTAATCGGCGCCGATGGCAGCGGCGCGCAGCCATTCACCGCGAAATGATGCGATGGACTTGCGGCGCACTTCTGAGTCGATGGCGGCAAGGTTGATCAGGTAGTTGTCGTGAATGACGAGAGGGCGGAGGTCATACTGCTGCCTCAGTGCCTGGAAGCGGGCGATATCGGCAGGGTCGAGGGAAGAGGCACGCCACATGCGCGGGCTCGAGGAGAAGATCTGAAGGGTGGCGGCTCCCAACTCGTGCGCCCGTTCGGCGGCGGCGGCAAGGGATCCGGCGATGGAAACGTGGAGGCCGATGCGTACTGGCAACCAATTATGTTCGCACAGGCCCGCAGCCGATTGGCGTAGAATAGATTTCGAACCCGCCGCGTCCACATTGAACTGAGGACCAATTAGATGACCATTGTGGATTACCCTCGACTGGCGGTTTCCGGCTCATCTCGCAAGATTGTCCTTCTGTTGTTCATTTCTCTCGCCGGTTTGGCCGGAACGGATTCGTTACTTTTTCGCACGGACCTCTACCTGTCATTGATTAATCCTGATTCGTCCACGGCCACTTTGGAACGGATTCTGAAGTTGGAATTAAGCCATAAACCGGACCCGGCCCAGCAGCGGATCCTCATTCTCGGAGATTCGCGTATGGGTTTCCTCGCCCGCGTTGCCAATGAAGGGCGGGCTGGAAATAACTACTACTTTGTGAGCGCTGCAATCGGCGGCACTACGCCGCGGTGCTGGTTTTACCTGCTTCGCGACATGGATCCGCGGGCGAGGGCCTACAAAGCGATTGTGATTCCGCTCGAGGATTATGAAGACGAAGACACCGCCGAAGACCTGGCGGATCGAAAGACCGATCTGAACTATCTGATAGCGAGGTTGGGTTGGGCCGATGTGGTGGACTTCCCGGCCTCATTCCACGCTTGGAATGCGAGATGGTATTCCCTTCGATCCGTAGTGCTGAGGGGATTCCTGCTGAAGCGGGACTTGCAGGAATTTCTGGCAAACCCGCGCAAACGTCTCGATGCGATCGAGGTTTACAAGGGATGGCAGCAATGGGTGTACGACTACCGTGGGGAGACACGCAGCCTGGAAGGTCTACGCGTAAATTGGAAGGCCGGGACGATCATGTTTCCCCCGGGGGTGCCCGAGAACATACGCCAATTCGCCAGGGCGCGTCTGTTGCGAAAGCCGGCGCCACAGACTGGCCAATGCGAAGAGTATCGCAGGTTGTGGCTCGGTAGGATTGTGGAGTGCTACGCGGGTTCAAACACGCGTGTGGTCTTCCTTCGCTTGCCGCGGGGACCGGTAGTGAGGCCAGTGGAATGGAACCGGAGCACTGGTTCCGTGGTGCGGGAGTTAGCTCGCCGGCGCGAGGTGATTTTGGCTCCTGAACATGCCTTCGACATGCTGGAGCAGCCAAAGTACTTCATGGATCCGATGCACCTGAACGGGGAGGGTATGAGACTTCTCTCGAGACTCGTGGCGGAACTCGTATTGCGTCTCTTGGGGAGCTAGCCATGCTGTTTAACACCACGGGATTCTTCGTGTTTCTGGCGGTGGTGCTGGCCGCGTTTTACCAATCGCCCGCCTCTTGGAGACGGTGGATACTGCTCTTTGCCAGCTACTACTTCTATGCCTGCTGGAACGCGAAATTCCTGCTTCTGCTATGGACCTTGACTGCCGTCGACTACGCCGCCGCACTGTGGATTGCCCGCGCACCCGAGCCGAGGAAAAAGTTGGCGCTCCTTGTAAGCCTATCGGCAAATCTGGGGTTCCTCGGGTTTTTCAAATACTACAATTTTCTCGCGGGGACGATTTCCCAAGTGCTCGGATTGCCGCCGCAATCCTTCGCGCTGCAGATTGTCCTTCCCATGGGAATTAGCTTTCACACCTTTCAGAGCATGTCTTACGTGATCGACGTCTATCGCGGCGAACAGAAACCAGTGCAAAGCCCCATTGACTACGCTCTGTTCATTGCATTCTTCCCGCAGTTGGTGGCGGGGCCGATCGTACGGGCGCGGGAATTCTTCGGAGACTTTTATCACTGGCGGCATCCGCGGGACGGAGAACTGATGCATGGAGTGCTCCTGGTGCTGATCGGGCTCACCAAGAAGATGGCGCTGGCCGATCAATTTGCGCTGGTTGCCGACGCATATTTTCGCAGCCCGCAGACGCACGTGGGCTCTCTCCCCGCGTGGAGTGCGGTTTTCGCATTCGCCTTGCAGATCTTTTTTGACTTTTCCGGTTACACGGATATGGCTATCGGCATGGCGAGGTTGATGGGGTTCCACTTTCCCCAGAACTTCGAACGGCCCTACCTTTCGTCGAGCATCACGGAGTTCTGGCGGCGATGGCATATGTCGCTCTCGCGCTGGTTACGCGATTACCTCTACATTCCCTTAGGAGGCAGCCGGCACGGTGCATGGCAGATGTACAGGAACCTGATGATCACGATGCTGCTCGGCGGATTGTGGCACGGTGCGAGTTGGAATTTCGTGATCTGGGGAGGCTACCACGGCCTGCTACTCTGCGTAGAGAAACTGACCGGCTGGAATCGGCGGCAAGGCTTTGAGTGGGTACGCATGCCTCTGACCTTTCTTCTGGCGTGCGTAGGCTGGGTGTTTTTCCGAGCAACAAGCCTCTCCGACAGCCTCTATGTCTTGGCGCAAATGTTTAGCGGATGGAGCGGGAATTGGGGGCTCTCCTCGTGGCACATGGGACTTGGCGCTTGCGCCGCGTTCCTTGCCGTGTGGGAGGAAAAACGCCAATGGTTCATGAGAGTAGCTGAAGGTCCCGCCTGGGTATACGCATCAGTGGTTTTCACTTTGTTCCTATGCCTCGAACTATTCGGCGTCACGGACCTGACCGTACCGTTTGTCTACTTCCAGTTCTGACCGACAGATCGTGCGCCTACCGGCCCTGGATGCTCCCACCGCCCTCCACGGTCCAATAAGAAGGAACCATAGAGAGTAATATAAGATAGGTATGATACCCGTACTCTTATTCCTGGGCGCTACCGCCCTCTTGGCCGAGCCTGTCGAATACAAGATCGTTTCCGGCGGGGGAAACCTGATCACCCTCGAAGTGGAGAAGACAGGAATGATGAAGGGAAAGGCGCACCATTTTGAATTCCCGAACTTTCAGGGCAGGTTGACCTACGATCCGCAGGCTCCGGCGAATTCCAAGGTTGAACTGAAGATCGAGGCCACCAGCATGGCCTGCCACGATACCTGGGTCAGTTCCAAGGATCTTCAGAAGATTATGGACACGGCCCTCAGCGACATGCTTCTGGTGAGGCAATATCCGGAAATGCGATTCACCTCCACGAAGGTGACGGCTAAGGGTGACAACCATTTTCAGGTGGACGGAGTGCTCACCATTCGCGGGATAGCCAGGCCAATCACGATCGCTGCGACATTGCAGCCCGCGGGCATGGTAATTGACGGCAAGAGCGTGTTCAAGATGACCAGCTACGACATGAAGCCGCCGAGCGCGTTGCTGGGCGTCATTGGGACGAAGGACGACATGACCGCCAGCTTTCATGTAACTGCGTCGAAGTGACCGGCTGGCGTCCGGCTATTCATGTTCATCGGGCACGTGGCGGTGGGGCTGGCGTCGAAAAGGCTGGCTCCGCGTGTGCCGTTGGGGTGGCTAATGGCGGCTCCGTTGTTGCTGGATCTGCTGTTTCTGGCTGGAGTGTGAGTGTATCGCAGCGTCACCGGGCGCCGGGACCGGACCGGAACTTATGGGTTCGGGTCCTTTGCGGTCTTTCTGCTTGCGATGTATGCAGGGAACATCGTAGGCCCACCGCCTCCCGATGAGCACATGGTGGCGTGGTTCTCGTTGAGTTTGTGGGCGATTCCGTTTTGGGCAGGATGGTTCGACAACCATAGAACTTTACGCGGCGTAAGGGTTTGAGGCCAGCTATTTGCCGGGACGCGGGCCGTAGAGCGGAATGGGGCGTCCCAATTCGTAAGCGCCCAGGTCTGGGGCGTTCCCGATGAAGTCGTCGTTCACGTTCGGCAGCCGCACACCCGCATCGATGGCCTTGCCGCCCGGCCTGAGGGTGATGTTCAAGTCCCGGGTCTGATAGATGGCATGGGGCTTGGCTGCGTCAGGCGGCTGGAGATTTTGAAACACGTCATAATCCACTTCGACGCCGTGCGTTTCCTGTCCGGTGGTTTGGCGCAACTCCGCCAGGGATGGGAAGGGTCGCGGACGGGCTTTGTCGAGGGTGTAGTCACGCAGTTTCCCCTCGCCGGGTGATTTCCAGAGGAACTGGTCCCGGGCTTTCGGATTCAGGCGGTAGCCGTTGTAGTTCGTAGGTGGAGTAGGCGGTGGCGTTCGAGAATCGGAACACGGCGCGGCCTGGCGCATCGATGCCGAGGAACAGGTTGTTCCGGAAGAGGACGTTCGAAAAAATATCGCCGGGCAGGGCCTCGGAAA
>JADLBD010000169.1 GCA_020847975.1 Bryobacterales bacterium
AACTATAGCAGAATAGTGAAAGCCTCGTCCACTCTGCCACAAATGGCTGGAACCACGATGAACACAGGCTAGGACGACATTGTGGGCGTCCGTGGGTCAATTCGGAGATGGTGCCACCAAATGATTTCGTGACGCCCAAACATATCTATTTATTATTGCGGCATCCCTAAGCTAGCACCTCACCCCTTGATGACGCCCATGGGTCGTAGCCGTGCCACGGGCTTCGCCAAGCCGGCGCCTGTAACGACGCGAATCACTTCGTCCACATCTTGTAAGCCTCGGGGACTACTTTGGAGGATCAGCCTTAGCCAGCAAGTCGAAGTCCTTCGTAGCCCTTGGTTATGCGTGAAACGACACGGCGTTAACCGCCGGCGATGAGGTACTTAACGTTCCGGGCGTTGAAGATGGACAAGAATTCTTTGAAGTCTTCGAACATCGGCGCCGGGTTCCTTTAACTTATAGGTTGCAGCGGTGATTTCAGCGACAGCCTGCATCCGAACGTGCGCGGGCAGCCGCAGCCATTCTTTGCATTCATCCACCTTCATGGACTCGAGAGTTGTGTAGCAGCGGATGGTCTTGTCCACGCACTAGCTTTTAGCACAGGCGTGTTCAATGCCGCAACGACGGGCCGATCGCGCCGCCAGCAGATTGGCCGTAACGATCGACTTGTGGTATCCGGATCAAAAGTGTGAGGTAAAGTTGTGGTAGGACAACCGGGACGAGAAACACCAGGAATGACTATCGAACTGAAACCGGATCTCGAGCGCATGATCGAGCGGGCCATTGAGTCCGGCGCCTACAAAGACTCCAATGAGGTCATTCGTGCGGCCCTGGAGATGCTGGCTGAAGACATTGAGGACGTGGAGGTTTCAAAAGCGAGGGAAGGTGAGCCTCGGGTACTTCTGGAAGAAGTGGAAGGGGAGCTTCGCGCCCTCGGCAAGCTGAAGTGACGGCTTATCACGTTACGTTGGCGGAATCCGCCCGCCGGGAATTGATGAGCCTTCCCGCTTCTGTGATTCAGCGAATCTATCCGAAGATACATGACTTGGGCAGCTTCATCACCCCTTAATGACGACCATGGGCCGTAGCCGTGCCACGGGCTTCGCCAGGCCGGCGCCTGTAACGACGCGGATCACTTCGTCCACATCTTTGTAAGCCTCGGGGACCTCTTCAAGGATTCCGTCGCGGGTCTCGCTGCGGACGATGATGCCTTGGCGGGCGAGGTCGTCCTGGACTTCGCGGGCGATGCGGCCTCGTTTGGCGGCGGTGCGGCTCATGAGCCTGCCGGCTCCGTGGCAGACGCTTCCGAAGGTTTCCCGCATGGCTCCTTCGGCTCCGGCGAGGATCCAGGAGGCGGTTCCCATGCTGCCTGGTACGAGGACGGGTTGGCCTATCCGGGAATAGTCGGAGGGGATCTCGCGATGGCCGGGTGAGAAAGCGCGCGTGGCTCCCTTGCGGTGGACGAGCACGTCGCGTTTCACGCCGTCGACGATGTGCTTCTCGCGTTTGGCGATGTTGTGGCAGACATCGTAGAGCACACGAATCCGGGTGTCTCTGCCGAAGAGCCTGGTGAAGCTGCCGCGCAGCAGGTGAAGGATCGCCTGGCGGTTGGCCCAGGCGAAGTTCGCCGCGCAGCGCATTGCGGCCAAGTAGGCCTGGCCTTCCTTCGATTGAATGGGGACGCATGCCAGTTGGCGGTCGGGCACGGTGATTCCGTGGCGCTTCATGGCGGGACCCATTTCGGCGAGGAAATCGGTGCAGACCTGATGGCCGAGGCCGCGCGAGCCGCAGTGGAGCAAGACGACGATGCGTCCCACTTCGAGGCCCATGGCGCGCGCGGCTTCCGCATCATGGATGCTTTCCACATGCTGGATCTCGAGAAAATGATTTCCGCTGCCGACGGTGCCTAGCTGCGGGCGGCCTCTCTCTTTGGCGCGCGCGGAGACGAATTGGGGATCGGCTTCCGGCAGGCAGCCGTTGGCTTCAGTGAATTCGCAATCCCGCTCTTCGCCGTAGCCTTTTCCGATGGCGAACGGGGCTCCGTGTATCAGTATCTGCTCGAGTTCCTGATGGGTAATGTCGAAGGGACCCTTGCCGCCGGTGCCGCAGGGGATGTCGCGGAAGAGCTGGTCCACGATTTCCTTCATGCGGGGCCGGACATCCGCCTCGGTCAGGCTGGTATTCATCAGCCGCACGCCGCAGTTGATATCGAAGCCGACGCCGCCGGGGGAGACGACGCCATATTGAAAATCGGTGGCGGCGACACCGCCGATGGGGAAGCCGTATCCCTGGTGGATATCGGGCATGGCGAGGCTCGGGCCGACGATGCCGGGCAGGGTGGCGACGTTCACGGCCTGCTCGAGGGAAAGGTCTTTGCGGATCTGATCGAGCAGTACCGCGCTGGCGTAAACGATGACATCGGTCCGCATGCCGCGCACGGGATCCCGCGGGATGCGAACGCGCCATTCATCGATGCGCTGTAATTCCATCTCAGATATCCAGGTATACTTCGCAAAACCATCCGTTCGCGGTTGGCTCGACTTTCAACTGGTGGTACGTGACACCCTTCACTATCAGTTTCGCGCGATGCTTTTCCGTGTGGGGCTCGCCCCAGGCGACGCCGCTGGCGGCAGTCTCCGTGCATTCGTTCATATCCACGCGCCGCAGGGCGAGGAGGCGGCCGTCCACGAGGTAGAGAACTTCGTTGAGCCAGTTCACGACAAGGCTTTCGCGGTCCTCGCCATGGGCGGCGATGGGGTAGGGCTCGCGCGGGTCAATGTCTTCGAGTTCCATGGCGATGGCCACCAGGGCCATGGCGGCACTGGACAGCATTTCCTCGAACGTAGAGCCCCAGGCGCGGAAACCGATATCGGCAGTGTGCTCGAGGACTTCAAAGTTCATGCGGCGTTCACCAGTTGTTGTAGCCAAGCGCGGCGGCGGCGACGTGGCGCAACCCGAAGGCGGTGAGGAAAGAGTCGAGTTGTCCGGCCATGTCCATGAAGCCGATGTCCATGCACACCGCCCGCGAAACCGGCAACATACAACCCATGCTGCCATAGCCGAGGGCAAGGAACATACGCCGGGTTACTTTTTCCCGCCAGCCGGGCACGTTGACTGGAAGGAGCAAAGCCGCTACAGTGTTCCCTCATAGTCATGCCTCTTTCACGCCGGGAGATTCTTGCCACCGCCTGCGGCATCGTCTCGTTGCCGGAACTCGCCGCGGCGTTTCAGCATGCCCATCAGGCGGTTGTGGCCGGGGCGGGGTTCGAGGCACTCCCCGCGGATTTGGCAGTGGAAGTAGAGGCGCTGGCATCGCAGATTCTACCCTCGCATGACGGGCCTGGAGCAAAGGAGGCCGGGGTGATCTACTTCATTGACCGCGCGCTCCATACGTTCGACGCCGGCAAGAAGGACCTCTACCTTCGGGGGATGGAAGAAGTGGCACGAACACGGAAGAAGCTGTTTCCGAACTCTTCGACCGTAGCGGGGTTGAGCGAAGCCGAGCAACTGGAGTTGGTACGCGCCATCGAGAACACCCCGTTTTTCGAGG
The DNA here is from genome assembly GCA_020847975.1 of Bryobacterales bacterium. GTDB lineage: Bacteria > Acidobacteriota > Terriglobia > Bryobacterales > Bryobacteraceae > CADEFT01. Next base: position 3,551 of record JADLBD010000169.1, read on the forward strand.
TATTGCGTACGCACACGGTGCTGGGTTTTCTCGGAAGCCCCGAGTATGGGGGCAACCGGGGAGGAGTGGGTTGGGCCTACATCGGATTCGAGGATCGCATGTCCTTCCAGCCGCCCTTCGGTTATTACGATGCCGAGGCGGCGAAAGGCAAACCATGAGCGGTCCGGCATTCCGCCCCAGTCATGCGGTGGATTTCCTCATCATCGGTTCCGGCGGCGCAGGTGGGGTGATGGCGAAGGAACTCTCCTCAGCCGGGTTCTCGGTGGTGGTTCTCGAGCAGGGGCCGTGGCTCAAGGAAAAGGATTTCACGCACGATGAGATCAAGTACTCCGTGCGCGGCGGCCTGATGAATGATTCCGATGTGCAGCCGTCGACATTCCGGGAAAACGACGGGCAGCCCGCCAAGCGCTTGCGCGCCTTCGAGTACGGGCGGCAGGTGGGCGGCGGCACTGTCCATTTCACGGCGAACTACTGGCGGTTTCACGAGACGGATTTCCGGGAGTGCAGCCTGTTTGGGGCGATTCCGGGAACGGGTTTCGCGGACTGGCCTGTCACGTACGCCGACCTGGAGCCCTGGTATACGAAGGCGGAATACGATTTAGGGATCTCGGGTCAGGGCGGAGCGAATCCTTTCGAAGGCCCACGGTCGAGGCCCTATCCGCTGCCTCCGATGCCGGTGAAATCTTCCGGGGTTCTCTTCGAGCGGGCCACGAGGAAACTCGGGCTCCATCCGTTCCCGGCCCCGGTGGCCATTCTGTCGCAGCCCTATGCGGGAAGGGGGGCGTGCACGCACTGCGGGTTCTGCGAGATTTTTGGCTGCGAGATGCGCGCGAAATCGAGCACGCTGGTGAGTGTCATTCCCGTGGCTCTCAAGACGGGCCGGTGCGAGCTCCGGCCCGGGTGTTATGTCCGGCGCATACGCACCGATTCGCAAGGACGCGTAACCGGGGCGGTGTATTTCGACAGCCGTCGTAGGGAAATCTTCCAGCGAGCCAAGGCTGTGGTGCTGTGCGCCAACGGGATCGAATCGCCCAGGCTGCTGCTGCAATCGAAGTCCAAACGGTTTCCCGAGGGGCTCGCCAATTCTAGCGGGTTGGTGGGCAAGTACCTCATGTGGGACAACGGCGCGTTCGCCAGCGGGCTGTTCGAACACCCGTTGAATGAATTCAAGAGTATTCAGGTGACGCGGGTCATCCACGATTACTATCGAGCCGATCCGGCCCGCGGTTTCTATGGAGGAGGAGGCATCGACGCGCGCTTCGACTTCTATCCGGCGGGGTTCGCGCTTGCCGGGTTACCCGAGGACGCACCGAAATGGGGAGACGGCTACAAGCGGATGCTGCGGGAGTATTTCACGCGCACAATGTCGCTGCTGAGCCACTCGACAAGCCTGCCGCGGGAGAAGAACAGCATCACGCTCGATCCCGAGGTGAAGGATGCGTGGGGATTGCCGGCGGCGCGGATCACGTTTGCGCAGCATCCGGATGACATGGCGGCCATGCGGTGGCTGCTGGGCAAACAGCGGGAAATCCTCGAGGCGGCCGGGGCGAAGAAGATCTGGGCAGCTCCGGTGGAGACCTTTCATCCGACACGCCACCTGATGGGAACATGCCGTATGGGGAACGATCCGAAAACGTCTGTAGTGAACGCATTCAGTAAGGCGCACGATGTCCCGAATCTGTTTATCGTAGACGGCAGCAATTTTGTGACGAGCGCCAGGCAGCAGCCGACGGCCACGATCCAGGCTTTGGCGTATCGTGCAGCGGACCACCTGGCGAGTTTGGCGCGGCTGGGGGACCTGGGAAGATAAGGCGGCGGAGCGGTTGCGAGCGAACCGTCGTGCACAAAATGTTACGCTATCGAAGAACTATGTTTTCGCGCCGCAAGTGGATGAAAGTGTTGGGCGCCGGGATGAGCGCCCTCGATGGATGGGGACAGGGTCCGCTGAGGTTTCCCGGCAAGCGCCCGATGCTGGTGCAGAATGATTTCCCCGAGGATCTGGAAACGCCGGTGGAGTATTTTGACACCTGGATTACTCCGAACGACGCCTTCTTTGTACGCCAGCACCTGCCGCGGCCGAAGGTGGACGCCGGATCCTGGCGGCTGAAGCTAGGCGGGATGGTATCCAATCCGCTGACCTTGACGCTGGATGATTTGAAAAAGATGCCGCAGGTGAAAGTGCCGGCGACGCTCGAATGCGCGGGCAACGGCAGAGCGAACTACCGGCCCAAGGTGCCGGGGTTGCAGTGGTCGAAGGGCGCCATGGGGAATGCGGAGTGGCGCGGCGTCCGCGTGGCGGATCTGTTGAAGAAAGCCGGGGCGGCGGCGGGGGCGAAGTACGGGAATTTCAATGGGGCTGATCACGGCGTGGCGAAGACTCCGGATTTCATCCGCTCGATTCCGATGCGGAAGTTGATGCACGAAGCGACCATCGTTGCGTTGGAGATGAATGGGGCTCCGCTTCCGGAGATTCACGGATTTCCGGCGCGGCTGATTGTCCCGGGCTGGGACGGGGCAAGCTGGGTGAAGTGGGTGACGGAAATGGACTTGAGCGAAGAGTCGAGCAAGGGTTTTTATTTTGCCACGGCGTACCGTTATCCGAAGTTTAGTCCGGCGCCGGGAAGCGCGGTGAAGCCCGAGGATATGGAGGTGCTGGAAGGGATGGCGCTGACGTCCTATTTTGCCCGTCCGGCTCATGGGTCGACGGCGAAGAAGGGAAGCCCGCTGCGGCTTCAGGGCGTGGCCTATGCAGGAGAGAACCGGGTGTCGCGGGTGGAAGTTTCCACGGATGGCGGCTCGAAATGGATCGACGCGAAACTCTCGCCGCAGAACTACCCGTTCGCCTGGAGGCTGTTCACGTTCGATTGGACTCCGTCGGCACAGGGGTATCACATCCTATGCTCGAAGGCCACGGATTCGGCGGGGCGTGTACAGCCGGTGGAATGCCCGTGGAATCCGGGAGGCTATATGTATAATTCCATTGACCGCATCGGCGTGACGGTGGAGGCTTGACATGAAATGGCTACTCGGTTTGGGGTTTGCGGTGTCTCTGGCGGCGGCCGATCCGGCGGTGCTCGAAAAGGGAAAGGCGGAAGAGAAGCGCGCGTGCGTGGCTTGCCATGGGCTGCGGATAGTCCATGTGCAGCGTCTGACGCGCGCGCAGTGGGACCGGGAATTGACGAAGATGGCCGGATGGGGGTCTCCGATCAAAGACCGGGAGGCGTTGCTTGAATACCTGGTGGCGAACTTCGGGGATGACAAGCCCGTGGCGCCGCTCCCGCGATCGGAAGACGCCTCGAACCAGAAGAGATAGCCGGCACGCATGAGCGCCTCGCCTTTAGCCGCGGCTCCGGGAATCGAAGTGATCGAGTTGCGGAACGTCCGCGGCGAGGATCTGTTGCCCGTCCTCGACGAGGAGACGGCGACGTGGCGGGAAGCGCTCGAGTGGGATTTTTCCCCTTCCGCCGAACTGGTGATCCGGTTCGTGAACATGCAGGCGTTGAGCGGCTTTGCGTTTCTCGTGAAGGGGAGAGTGGCGGGTTATTCGTACTACATCTCCGAGGAACGCAAAGGGCTGATCGGCGATGTATATATCCTGAAGGCTCATCGCACGGTGGAGCGGGAGAACCGGTTGATCGAGGCCGTGCTGGACGCACTGGTGGAAGAAGGCATGGTCCGCCGCGTGGAGTCGCAGTTGATGATGCTGGAGGGACCGCTCGACCGGCCCATGCCCTATCCGGGCAAGCTGCGGGCATTCCGGCGCACCTTCATGATGTGGGAAGCAGGGGGGAAGCGCATCGAAAAGGGCCCGGCCAGCGAGCGGATTCTGCTGGAGCCCTGGAGAGACGAACGGCACGAAGAGGCTGCGCAACTGATCGGTATCGCCTACCACGGCCATATCGACAGCTACATCAACGACCAGTATCAGTCCATCGCCGGGGCGCGCCGCTTTCTGCTGAATATCGTGCAGTACCCGGGCTGTGGCCGGTTTTTTCAGCCGGCTTCATTTCTGGCGTTCGACAAGGAGACGGGGCAGCCGTGCGGATTGATTCTAGGGAGCCTCGTGGCGGAAACTGTGGGGCACATTACACAAGTCTGCGTATCCGCACAGATGAGACGGCAGGGCATCGGCCATGAACTGCTCCGGAATGCGATCGAAGCGATGCAGGAGTACGGCTGCCGCAAGGTCAGCCTGACGGTGACCTCGGTGAATGAAGGCGCCATCCGGTTGTACGAAAGCCTGGGATTCCGGCGGATGCGGGAGTTCGCGGCGCATGTTTGGGATGGATTCTAGCTTAGCTAGAACGGGAGGAAGACTTGGGAACAAGAGTAGCGTTGGTCACCGGATCATCGCGGGGGATCGGCAAGGCGATCGCGCTGCGTCTCGGCTCGCAGGGGATTGCGGTTTGCGTGAACTATAAGGAGCGCAAGGAGGAAGCCGAGCAGGTGGCGCGCCGGATTGCGGAGCAGGGCGGGCGCGCTGTGGCGATTGGAGCGGATCTGGCGAAGGCAGGGGATTGCGCGGCTCTGGTGGAGCGCTGTGCGGCAGAGTTGGGTCCTGCCGACATCCTGGTAAACAATGCGGGAGTGCTGCGGCGGGGCGATTTGCTGGATTTCGACCTCGAGGAAATGGAGGCCATGCGGAGCGTCAACGTGGATGGGTTGGTTCGGGTGACACGGGCGGCGGCGGAAGGCATGCGGCAAGGGGGATGGGGGAGGATTGTCAACCTCACGTCGGTTGCGGCGCTTGGCACGAGCATGGCAGGCACGACGTTCTACGCCGCCACGAAGGCGGCGGTGATCACGCTGACGCGGCGATTCGCGCTGGAACTGGGTTCGTTTGGGATTACGGTAAATGCCGTTGCGCCGGGGTTCATTCTGACGGACATGGCCAGCGGGGGCCGGACCGGCGAGGAGTTGCAGAAGGCCTTCGAGTCGGTGGCGGCGAAGGCGATGATGCGGAGGGTGGGAAAGCCGGAGGATATCGCTGCCGCGGTTTCCTTTCTAGTGAGTGAGGACGCCGGCTTTATCACTGCACAGGTGTTGACGGTAGATGGGGGCAGGACGGACTTCATCTCCCACATGTAGTGGGAACAAGGGACTTAGCAGCCGACGCCAGCTTGCTTCAATTCCCGCTCCAGCCGTTTCGTGGCGCGTCCGCAGATCATGTCGGCCACTTTGGTGAGCAGGTCCGGCACGTCCTGGGGTTCGATCAGAACGGTGCTATCCCGCTGGGGCGCCCGGCCCTGATGGGAAGCCGTGATGATGCCGGTAGCCGGCTGATAGTCCATCATGCGGGCGTGGGCGAGGACCTGAAGACCGGCTTGTGGGGATTCCATTTGCAGGTCGCTGAGAACCAGTTCGTATTCGCGGCGATCCATTTTGCCAACAGCTTCAGCGGCGGAGGCGGCGGAATCGACGTAGTACCCCCCAGCCTCGAGTACGGTCTGTAAGGTCAGCCGTGTCGTCGGATTATCGTCGACAAGCAATACACGCGCCAGCGACGTAGCTGTGGGCCGGGAAACCCGAGCGCGTTTGACGAATTTTCGTGTCTTAGTCTCCACGGTCTTTGCTCCACCAGTTTAACCTGAAAAAGGTGGATTTGAACCCATTAGTTTTGGGGGCTATGGGCGGTGGAATGGTGCAAGTCCTTGATAAGGAAGGAAAAAATACCAGTACTTGGGGGACTCTAGGAAGCTAAGGCGAAGACTCTATGGAATATTGTATCGATATTCTTTAGTTGACGATCGAGCGAGAACGCCTCCGCAAGCTGCTCTTTGTTCAGACACTTCGCAATCTCACTATCCTGTTCCACAGCGGCACGGAAGTCGCCATCCTCTTCCCAACAGCGCATGGCATGACCCTGCACTATTTTGTAGGCCTCCTCACGAAGCATGCCAGCGGCGGTGAGATCAAGCAGCAACTGGCCTGAAAAGACAAGACCTTTCGTGAGATCGAGATTGCGGCGCATGCGATCGGGGTACACACGCATGCCGTCGATGAGCCAGATGGTCCGGCCGAGGAGGTAGTCAGTGAGGATACAGGAGTCGGCGAGGATGACCCGCTCCACCGAGGAGTGGGAGATGTCGCGTTCATGCCAGAGAGCGATGTTCTCGAACGCCGCCTGAGCATTGGAGCGGACAACACGGGAGAGACCGCAGATCTGTTCACAAACAATGGGATTCCGCTTATGCGGCATGGCGGAGCTTCCCTTCTGTCCGGCTGCGAAGGGCTCCTCGGCTTCACGCACTTCGGTCCGCTGGAGGTGGCGGATTTCGAGGGCGATCTTTTCGAGCGCGGCACAGATGAGGGCGAGCGTCGAGACGAAGGCGGCGTGACGGTCGCGGGAAATGACCTGTGAGGCGATGGGAGCGGGCTTCAAACCGAGTTTGGCGCAGATTCGCTCTTCGGCCCCGGGACCGATGTGGGCAAACACACCAACAGCTCCGGAGATCTTGCCGTACCGGATCTGTTCGGTGGCGAGGTCGAGCCGCTCCATGTTTCGGCGGATCTCATCGTAATAGAGCGCGAGTTTCCAGCCGAAGGTAACCGGCTCGGCCTGAATGCCATGGGTGCGGCCAATCTGCACGGTGTGACGAAATTCGAAGGCTCGTCTCTTGAGGGATTCGGCCAGCGTTTCCAAGGACTTGCCGATGAGTGAGGCGGATTGGATGATCTGCCGGGCCTGGGCTGTATCGACGACGTCATTGGAGGTCATTCCGTAATGGAACCAGCGCGAGGCGCCGGCGGCGCCTTTGGCCTTCATGGTTTCGGCGACGGCCGTGGTGAAGGCGATGACGTCGTGCTTGACCTCGCGCTCGATTTCGAGGATTCGCGGGACGGTGAACCCGGCGTGTTCGCGCAACTGGCGGGCGGCTTCCCCCGGAACTACGCCTTGCTCCGCAAGTGCTTCGCTCGAAGCCAGTTCCACCTCCAGCCACTGCCGGTACCTGTTCTCGTCACTCCAGATGGCGCCCATCTCCGGGCGAGTATAGCGGGGAATCATAGACCTTCCCCATTTAATCATCTCTGCATGGGCCACAGGGCGCGGATGTTCTATGATCGGGTTATGAGGATGACAACTCTTCTGACCCTGCCGCTTGCCGCCAGTCTCCTGTTTGCCGGAGCGGACGAGGACAAGCGTCTGGACAATGCGACTGAAATGTTCAAGGAGATCATGGACACCCCTGACAATTCGATTCCGCAGGACCTGCTGGACAAGGCCGCATGCGTAGTTCTGGTTCCAGGATTAAAGAAAGGGGCATTCATCTTCGGCGCCAAGTATGGGCGCGGCTTTGTGCTGTGCCGGAAGAAGAACGGAGTGGGCTGGTCGGCTCCCGGAGCGGTGCGGGTGGAAGGCGGAAGCTTCGGTCTCCAGATCGGCGGTTCGGAGACGGATGTGGTGATGCTGGTGATGAACGACCGGGGGGCGGAGCGGTTGCTGGGGAGCAAGTTCACACTGGGTGGCGAAGCGTCGGCTGCGGCAGGGCCGGTAGGCAGGACGACATCCGCCGAGACGGACGCAACAATGCGGGCGGAGATTCTGACGTGGTCCCGGGCGAGGGGCGTGTTCGCCGGAATCTCGCTGAAAGGGGCCACGCTCCGGCGGGACAGCGACTCAATCAAGGGCATGTACGGCAAGGAACTGGGCAACAGGGAGATTGTCTTCGGAAACGTACAGCCTCCCGCATCCGCGTCAAAGCTGGTTTCCCTGCTGAACAAGTACTCCGGGCGGAAGTAATCGGAGTCTATCGCAATCCCACTTCCATCGGGGCTGCGGTTGCTGCCTCGGTGACGACTTCCGCGTCCGGATGGCCCTGGACCAGGGTGACCGGGTAGTCCGCGGTCACATTGCCTGCGACGGCAATACGAAAGACGGCCTGGTGGCGTTCGCCCGCGGCGCAGTAGAGACGGATTTTGCGCGAGGCAAGGATATCGCGCATCCCGCAAGTCACAGCCATGTGAGGGATGGCGTGGGAATTTCCGCCCGCGCAGCCGATGCTCTGGACGACGATGGAATCATCCCCGAGAGTCAGGACGCGGGTCAGCGAGGCGCGCATTTCTTCCTCCGTCACTTTGTGCCAGCGGGAGATGACGGGCTCATTGAACGCCACGTGACCGTGGTAGCCGATACCGCCGTAGCAGCAATCGGCTCCTCCCACTTCCGCCAGCCGCTCGCTGAACTCATCGATGCGAAAGGGATGGGGCGCCACGTGGTGATCCGGCGGCATTGCCAGACCGGGCTCGATGTGACGGAACAGCTCCCGCCGCAGGAATCCGGTGAAGCTCAAAGGGTGCTCCACCGGCAAGGGCCGTCCTTGCCAATCGAGGAATTCGTCCATCTGGAACACCCACACGTTACGCCAACTGATACGCTCCCGATTGGTGATCTCGGCGAGGATGGGATAGTGCTTGACGGGGCCCACCGGCAGGATCAGGCGAGCCGGACGGGCCTCCGCGTTGGCTGCCTTGATCTCGTCGGCAATTGAGAAGGCGAAGTCGGCGAGAAGCGTAGGGTTGTCTTCCACGAGGCGGAATCGCAGACGCGCCCCGCGGTGGAGGCCCTCTACCGGGAGCCTCATGAGTTCAGCGTAGGGGTCCATCGTCTTATGCTAGTCAAAATGGCTTCTTCGCACGACCCCCGACGGTGGGGCATTCTGGCGCTGCTGTTTTTTTCCATCGCCATCAACCTGCTCGACCGGCAGGTGCTTGCCGTACTGGCTCCGGTCATCCGGGACGAACTGCGCCTGAGCAACACGGAATACTCGTATGTGCTGACCGCGTTCCTGCTGGGGATGACGATCGCGCAAGTTCCTTCCGGGATGCTGCTGGACCGCGTCGGAGCGCGCGTCGGGCTGCCGGTTCTGATGTTTGTCTGGTCGGTGGCGAACGGGCTGCACTCCATCGCGCGGACCATCACGCACCTGTCCGTTTTCCGGTTCCTGCTCGGCATGGGGGAGTGCGGCAACTATTCCGGGGGCGTGAAGGTGATCTCGCAGTGGTTTCCGGTGGAAGAACGGGCGCTTGCCGGCGGCATCTTCAACAGCGGCACTGTACTGGGGGCATTTTTCGCGCCGTACCTGGTTGTGAAGATCTCGCAGAACCTGGGATGGCGGATGGCGTTTGTGGTTCCGAGCGCTCTGGGGATTTTGTGGATCGTTCCCTGGGTGATACGTTACCGGGACCGCGCTCCTCGGCCTGCCGCCAGCGGTCCCGGCGTTCCTATCGGAGGGCTGCTGAAGACGCGGCAGGTTTGGGGGGCCGTCATGATCCGCGCCTTCGCCGGGCCGGTGATCCATTTTTATTGGTACTGGCTGCCGGAATACCTGAAGCGGGAGCGGCACTTTTCGATGGAGATGATTGGCCTGTTCGCCGGAATTCCATTTCTGTTTGCGGGGCTGGGCAATCTGGGCGGGGGCTGGTTTTCCGGGTATCTCATGAGGAGGGGCGCTTCGGTGGACGCCGCCCGCAAGGTTGCGTTCGCTTTGTGCGGAGCGCTGTGTCTGATCTCTTCGGCGGTGCCTTTCGCGCCGGGTGAAGCCACCGCCGTCGCCTTGATCTGCCTGGCCACCTTCGCCCTGGGGGCAACCTCGGCCAACCACATCGGGCTGCTGACGGACCTGTTCTCTCCGCCTGTGCTGGCACGCCTCACCGGGCTGACGGGTATGTGCGAAGGCGCGGCGACCATTGCCGTCACGCTGGCCACGGGAATGGTGGTGGACCGGTTTGGCTACCTTCCGGTATTTCTCGCCGCGGGTCTGATGCCCGCGATCGCGATTTCGGCGCTGTTCACATTGGTTCGGAAGGTGCAGCGTCTGGATGATGTCCAGTCACCCCGTATTCCTTCAACCGGTACTGCAACGTCCGCAGGCTGATGCCAAGTTGCCGGGCGGCCCGGGTGCGGTTGCCCTGATGGGCTTCGAGAGCATCCAGGATGGCTTTCCGCTCGATGTCCTTGAAGGCGGTGGGGTGGGCCATTCCCTGACCCGCGATGGGCAAATCGTCGACATGGACAATGCCCTCGCAGAGGATGGCGACACGCTCCATCATGTTTTCCAACTCGCGCACGTTGCCGGGCCAGGCGTAGTCCATCAGAGAACTTTCAGCGTCGGCGCTCAAGGCGGGGGCGGCTTTGCCGAGACCGCGGGCCGCGCGGCACAGGAAGTGTTCGGCGAGGCGGGGGACGTCGGAGGCGCGTTCGCGCAGCGAGGGAATTTCGAGTGGGAACGCGGTCAGGCGGTAATAGAGATCTTCGCGAAAACGTCCGGCGGCGACCTGCTTCTTGAGGTCGCGGTTGGTGGCGGCAATCATGCGTACATCCACGGTGATCTGCCGCGAGCCGCCGACGCGTTCGAAAGCCTTTTCCTGCAACACGCGCAGGAGCTTGGCTTGCAGGTTTCCATCGAGTTCTCCGATCTCGTCGAGAAACAGCGTGCCGCCGTGGGCTCTTTCAAATCGTCCCTGATGTTGCCCGGAGGCTCCGGTGAACGCTCCTTTCTCGTGACCGAACAGTTCGCTCTCGATCAGCGTGGGCGCCAGCGCGGCGCAATTCACAGGGACGAAGACTTTGCCGGAGCGCTGGCTGTTCATATGGATGCAGCGGGCGATGATTTCCTTGCCCGTTCCGCTCTCGCCGCTGATGAGGACGGTGGCATTGGTGGGCGCCACCTTTCGCACCAGTTCCATGAGGCGAAGCATCTTGGGGTGGTCCGCGATCATGTCGCCGCAGGAGAAACGCTTCTGTTCTTCCTCCTGAAGGAGGTGATAGTGCTGCTCGGTTTGTTGCGCGGAAAGGATCCGCTTCACGAGCAGGCGCAATTCATCGGGGCTGCTCAGCGGCTTGCCTAAATAGTCCACGGCGCCCAGTTTCATGGCCTCCACCGCGGTGTGAACCGTGCCGAATCCGGTGATCATGATGACCGGCGTTTCGGGGCAGTGTTCGCGAAACCAGCGGAGGATGCTGATGCCGTCGCCGTCGGGAAGCTTCAAGTCGCTGATGACGAGGTGGTATTCGCGTCTGCCGCCCCTGTCGATGGCTTCACTCACGGTGCGGCATGTGTCGACGCAATAGCCTTCGCCGCGCAGGATGGCCTCCAGCAGCTTTTGGAAACCGGGGTCGTCGTCAATGATTAATATGCATTCCATGCCAGATCAACTCCGCTTCCACTCCCGAAGGACTTCGGGAGCGCAATTGTAGCTTTCCTCCCAGAATCCCAGCGATCTTGTCAGTAATAGCCAGGCCCAGCCCCGTACCCATGGACTTCGTCGTGAAGAAGGGCTCCATCACTTTGTTGCGAAGCTTTTCGGGAATTCCGGGCCCGTTGTCATTCACTGAGATGCAAAATCCGCGCACCGGGTGACGTTTGACCTCCACCCGTACTTCCCCATCCTCGCCAGCCGCCTCCACCGCGTTGCGCATGAGGTTGAGCAACGCCTCTACAAGGAGATCCGGATCCGTCTGCCAGTAGACGGATTCGCCGGAGAAAGTGATTCTTGCCGGGGCCATCCGCGCCGCATGCGCCCGGAGCCGCTCTTCAATTTCGAACCACTCCACGAGGCGGAAGTGAGGCTCGGGGGGGCGTCCGTATCGCAACAGGTCGTTTACCAGGTTCTCGAGGCGAACGGTTTCGCTCACAATGGTGTCCGCGAATGGTTTTTCGCTTTGGTCCAGTTTTTCGCCGATCAACTGGGCGAATCCCTTGATGGCTCCCAGTGGGTTGCGAATCTCGTGCGCCAAGACGGCGGACATCTTTCCCAACTCCGCCAGATGCTCCAATTTTGCCCGGCGCCCGGTGGTCCAGACCCAGTACCAGGCAATCAAGACCATAGCCATGCTGGCAAGAGAAGCAAACAGAAGGTTGTGGCGGGCTTCCACTACCAGAAAGTCTGCCGAGGGTAGGGCCAGATCGATGCGGGCCACGCGCATTCCATCATCCGCATGAAAAGGCACCCACGTCCGGAAGGTGCCGTTGAGAACGGCCGTCCGGAAGAGTTCGTCTCCGTTCCAGATCGGTTCGAGCCCCGGTACCCGATCGCTATGCCGGATGAGTTGGAGACCGAGGAGGCCGGGTTCATCCTCCAGTACGGTGTCGATGATTGCCTTGTCGTTTTCCCCGTTGCGGAATGTCTCCAGCCGGCCGGCGATCGAGGCAGCACGGCTGCGAAGATAAACCTCTTTCTGCGCTCGCAGGGCCTCAAAGGTTCGCACCGAACTGGCGAGCAGGAAAAAGGAGAGCACCACAAACAGAGCCGGCAGCAGTTTTCCGCCCCACTTCATAGCAACCCTCCCCGGCAATGGCTGCGCGGCGGAGGCGGACCAGCGTGCAAAGGCTGCGCGCAGAGTGACTTGTTTTCAATAAGTTGACCCTTGGCAGGCGAATTGCAGTTCCTCCGTTGGGAGGCGCCCGATGAAACGTCTGCTTCTGTTCGGCTGTGGAGGCGTTCTTTCCGCGATTCTACTGTGGCCCGCGCAGAACCCCGCTCCGGGCAACACGAGCCCCAATAATCCGCGGAACCCTCAATGCGGCGATTGCAAGAAGAAAAATTCCAACGGCAAGCAAGCGCAACGGAGTCGAGGCCATCATGGCGATGGTCATCATCATGGCCATCATCACGGCCACGAGTAAGTAATTCAGGCGTAAGAAGGAGCCAGTCATGACTGCCTTGATGTGGATCACGTTCTTTACCGCGCTCTCGGCTGGCCCTGCCACGGTTCAGTTCGAAGGCAGTATCGAACGAATCCACACCACCCCTGGGGAAGGGCCCCCTTATCTCGAGGTGAGGCATGACGGGGAACTGACGAAGGTGATTCTTGGCTCGATGCGCTATCTTCTGGAGCAGAACTTCAAGCCGAAAACCGGAGATCGCGTCAAGGTGACCGGGTTCCGGGTGGGCACTCGGTTCTATGCCGCGCGGATTTACCTGCCGCGGCAAGACAAGACCCTGGAACTTCGGGACAGCGATGGCCGCCCGGTCTGGCGAGGGCGTGGCTCGATGAGGCGCTGAGCCCATCAAGCCTGCTGGGTAATGGTCAACACGGGGCATGGTGCGTGCCTCACTACGCGGGCCGTTGTCGTACCGATCACTGTCGTATCCGCAAACGCTTTGTGCTGCGCCCCCAGCACCAGCAGGTCAGCGTTCTGTTCGCCGGCCAGCCGGACAATCTCCTCAGCCGCATTTCCCTTCCGCACGATCTCCTCGACGCGGCACTTTCCGCGCACCTCATCGGGAACGGCGCGGCATAGTTCCTCCCCTGTCTGCGATCCCGCCTCCTCGACGTGCGCCACCACGAGGGCTGCGTCGAACGCTGATGCCAATTCAGCCGCCAGATCCAGGGCCTTGCGTGCCGCCGAGGAATTGTTGACCGGGCAAAGGACCTTGCGTATTGCGAGGTCCTGACGCCCTGGCGTCTCGCGGACCGTCAACACGGGCACGGTGGATTCATGAAGAATCCGTTCGGCGACCGACCCCATGCGGTAGCGTTCAAACCCGCTGCGGCCGCGTGTGCCCATCACGATCAGGTCCGCGCCGACCCTTTCCGCGGTCCACAGAATCGCGGCGACGGGCCGGGCATCCACCACCAGTGTATGAATACCGTGGTTTCCGCCGGCGAACTTTTCTAAAGCCTGACGCGCCTCCTCTTGCGCTTCGTGGAACTGGCGCTCCAGTTCCTGTAGCCGGCTTTGCGAAAAATAAGCCGGTGCTTCAAATGTGGTGGCATGAACGGCGGTTACCAAACCGCCCGAGCGTGCTGCCAGCAACTCTGCGTACCGCAGCGCGAGAGCCGAAAGGTCGCTGAAATCCACCGGGCAGAGAATCTGTTTAAAAGGAAGCATGGTTCAATCTCCTTCTCCTTACTCCTTTGCCGATGCGGTCCATCTCGGGCAGGTGACGCGCCGATCCTGCGCGGTTTGCCGCAAGCAGGTGAGGCGTTTCTCTCGTTTCATGCGGCCCTCCGTTGCAAACAGAAAGGGCTGCCGTTTCAGGCAGCCCCTCTTGACCGATTTGGAGCACGTTTAGTTCCAAGCCGGCGAACCATCGTCATTGCGGAGAATGACGGTCCGCCCGGTCTGGTCTGTGATCTGCAAAGCCAGGTATTCGCCCATGCAGGTCTCGAATCCATATTTGACGGTGACTCTGGATCCCGGCGAGAGTTCGAGATCCGCGGCCATCAGGATGCGCTCGGGGGCCAGTTTCAGGGTGATGAGTCCTTTGTCGGTTTGCAGCACCATGCTGGGGAATTGGATTCCGAGTCCCGCGCTCAGCTTGTCAATCACACCCGCCACAAGAGTGAGCGACTGGGGATCCACACATCCGGTACCACCGCTCACCTGGGGAGGTGTGGAAGGTCCGCCGTACATGCGCATGCTCCACAAGGGAACACCCGTCACAGTGTCGCGAAGCAGCAGGGATGCATCGCCAGCTTCGATCTTGATTGCGTACAGATAGGGGTCCGTTGTGCGAAGCGAGGGAGCGGCGGTCACTTTCACTGCTTGCCCGATGGACAATTCGAAATCGTTCTCCAGGAAGAACCAGACGGGAGCGACTTTGATCTGCTGTTGGGCGACGACAATAGAGGGGTACTGAACCCCGAAGGCGATATCAATGGCGGTGATCTTGCCTTCGATGGTCTGAATCTTGGCCATGTCGAGCACATTGCCTCGGGAAACCGGCGGTCCGTGGGGCCCGCCTTGCGCGAACGCGGCAGCGGCGAGGACCGTCGAAACAATGAATAGAAGCTCGCACAGGGCCCGCCGGCCCGCCAGTGTAGGAAGAAACTCGCGAATCCACCGGCCGGCCAGGCTCCGTTGTGCGAGCGAACTCCATAGGAAAGAGGGTTTCATTCAGGATCTCCTTGCGCTTTGTGAGGAGGGCAATGTGAGTGCCAGAATGACAACTAATTGAAAATGCGCCAGTTGGCAGAAGTCTGAGGACGGCCGTGAGCGCAAGCTGTGCGCGCCGGCAGTCCCTCACCGCGCAACGTTTGCCGCCGGGTTGAGCCGGCTCTTATTTCCGCTTCCAGCTATAGCCGGCGAAATCGAACTCGTATGCGCTGCGTTCGGGCACGGGCGGCGCGCTATGGGTTGGAAAGTATTTCGCCAGACTGGCTTTCAGCGCAGCATGGCGCGGATCGGAGGCGACGTTCTTCCATTCGTTCGGATCGGCGGCGCGATCATAGAGTTCCTCCGAGCCGTCGCTGTAGCGGATGTAGCGCCAGCGTCCGGTGCGCACCATGTGATTTCCCGGTCCGTAAGTGGAAACGGCGGGGCGATGCCGCGCCTTGGGATCTGTTAGCAACGGAAGCAGGCTCTCGCCCTCGAGTTCCTTCCGAGGGGGCAGGCCGCACATCTCGAGCACCGTCGGGTAGAGATCGAGCAGGCTTACGGACTGCGCGCGGGTGGCGCCGTTTGCCTGTACGCCAGGCCCCGCCACGATCAGCGGTACGTGGGTCGATCGCTCCCACAGCGTCGACTTGTGCCAGTGCTGCTTTTCGCCGAGATGCCAGCCATTGTCGGACCAGAACACGAGGATGGTGTTGCTCGCATACGCGCTGCGCTCGAGTTCAGAGATGAGGCGTCCTACCATGGCGTCGGCAAAGGTGATACAGGCGAGATATGACCGCACCGCGTCGCGCCATTTGCCTTCGGCGACAATCCGTTTGTGCTCATCACGGCGGAAGGCGGCGAACTTCTGTCCGATGGGCGGCACGTCGTCGAGGTCGTTTTCCGGTACTTCGGGGAGGCGCGGGTCGGGGTAGAGATCGAAGTATTTTTTCGGCGCGAACATCGGGATATGGGGATGCCACAGGCCGATGGCGAGGAAGAACGGCTTCTTCTGTTCGCGCTTCAGAAAATCGATGCCGAATTGGATAGCCTTTTGATCGCCGTAAGCGGATTCGGGCCTGTCGAGAATGCCCCAGTCGAATTCGCCCTGAAAGTTCTTCAAACCGTTGAAGGGATGGCCCGGAGGATTGGGAATTTTCTTGACCCACGGATACCACTCCGCGCGGCGGTACCAGGGGTCGTCGAATTCCTGAAGCTGGAACTCATCCCACTGATCCGGCGGATTGAAGCCCGCCACATGATGAAACACTTTGCCCGCGCCCGCGGCATGGTAGCCGTGCTTGCGGAAATACATGGGCAAGGTCACGACGTCCGGCAGCGCGGGCCTCCACCACTGCTCGTTGTTGTAGACGCCGGTGGTGTCGGGCCGCATGCCGGTAAATAGCGAAGTGCGAGAAGGATTGCACAACGGGGAGGCGCAATGGGCGTTGGAAAAGAGCGCGCCGCGGGTGGCGAGACGGTCGATGTTCGGGGTTCGCACGCCCGGATATCCGCCCAGACATCCCACTCAGTCATTCATGTCGTCGACGGAGAGGAAGAGAATGTTCGGAGGCTGTTTCGCGCCGGGCGCGGACGGCGGCAGGATGGCCGCGGCCGTTCGCAGAAAGGAGCGGCGCGAGGTCATGCTACACCCCGAAGCTCACCACCAACATCACGATGGATGCCACGGGGATCAGCAACAGCGCCTTCTTCAAACGCTTCGGGTCCGCGCCGGCGATACCACCGATGATGGGAGAACTGACCACCAATCCGAACCATCCCGCGGTGACAGCGATGCCCGTGGCGGTTGCCGCCATTGCCGGGAAGCGCGCGCTGACGATGGCGAGCGTGGTGGGAAACACCGGAGCCATGGCGATGCCGCCGAAAAATACGAGGATCCAGGCCAGGGTGGGATTTCCGCTTTGCAGCATGAGATAGGTGGTGACGGCCATGAGCACGGCGGCTCCGGTGAGCACATGTTCGGGGGAGACGCCGGTGAGGATCGGCGAAACCGCCACGCGGCCCAGAAGCAATCCGAGGGCGAAACCGAGCGAGAGTACCGTGAGGGCCTGCGCTTCCGGCACGCCCTGCGCGATGAGATGGCGGACGAGCCAGTTCCAGACACCCACTTCGCAGGCTACGTAGACGAACAGGATTAACGAAAGCAGAAGCAGCGCCGGGGTGGCGAGGAGCGCCCCCGCCTGCGAGAAATCGAAGCTCACTTTGCCGCTGGGGGCGGGCATCTCCGTGATTGCGCAGAAAGCCACCGTCGCGGCTGTGATGGCGGCGGCGAATACCAGGAGTTTCGAGGAGTTGTTCCGGAACAGCCGAGCCGCCACCAGCGGCGTCACCAATCCGCCGAGGCCGAAGAAGAGGTTCAGAATGTTGAATACGCCGGCGGTGGAGATCGAGCCCAGGTGGATATACGGCGGAAGCCCGTTGGAGCCCACGACGACGATGCCGCCGCCCACGCCGAGCATCACCAGGAAAGCGGCGATGGAGCCGAATCCCCCGGCGCCGCGCAGGCCGAGCAGAGCCGCGACAATTAACGCGAGGCCGAGCAGCAGGCCGATCTTCACTCCCTCGACATCAATCAGCGGCCCCACAAAGAACGAGCCCACCATGAGGCCGATGGCTTGGCCCATGGCGATGCTCCCGTTCTGTTTTGGGGTGAGGTTGAACTTCTTCGAGAGATCCGGAAGGATGGAGCCGAGCATAGCCGCGATGATGCCGTAGACGAAAATGGCGAGGATAGCTGCGGTGATGAGCATAGTCTGAGATGCTACCAGATCCGGGTGTGGGATGGGGGTGTGGGGAAGGCAGGACGCTAATTCAAGCGATCCCGATCGTCGTGATCTCGGTCATTTTGAAAAGCGTCGTGCCCGGTTGTCTTCTGAGTGCCTGTCCTCGAGTGATTCTGCGGGTTCAAAGCCATCTCAAGATGGGCCACCGGCTGTCACCCTCAAAGTAGTTTGAGAAATTGAGCGATGGATACTCCCGACGCCCGAATCAGAGATCGCAGAGTCCCTGGTGCGAGTTCCCGGTGCAATGGCACTGACAAACTCACGTGAGCGCCTGGCTTGATAAGGATTACGTGGCTACCATGTTGCCTGTCCTTGCGCCAGCCCGCTTTTTGAAAGGCCCTGATTGCCAACTCCCCTGAAATGCAGGGAAGTGCTGGCACTATGCAGGGACCTCGATTTCACGAACATCCACCGTCAGCGGCATGTTGTTCGCTTTCCTGGCCTCCAGGCAGCCAGCGATCGCCTCACGGATGTTGTCGAGCGCCTCGGTCTCGGTTCTGCCCTGCGATACGCATCCGGGAATGGACGGACATTCAGCGACGATCATGCCGGTTTCGTCCTTCTCCAATGTCACCAGAAGCTTCATGCTTGCATGTTAGCCAATGGTGCACGTTGGCGCAAACGCTAAGACTCCTCTATGAATCTACGATTTCCCTCTCACAACACCCCCAACCCTTCCAGCACCCTATCCCAGGGCGCGCGGTAGGGCCGGCGCATCATGGCCGCGGCTTCGGCGTCCCCCACGATGGTTTCCTTTTCGGCGTCCCAGCGCAGGCTCCGGCCGCCGAGGCGCAGGGAGAGGTTTGCCAGGTGGCAGGCGGTGGTGATCTGGTGGCCGCCTTCGACGTCGGCGATAGGGCGTTGGCGCGTCTTGATGCAATCGAGGAAGTTGCGCACGTGGAGGTCGAATTGCTGATCGCTCGACCCAGGTTCTTTCATCGGCTGCGTCCACGGCAAGGGCTTCACGGCGGAATGCTGAACGCCGCCGGTGGAGTGTCCTTTGAACTGCGGCACAGCGTTGTTCGGGTCGATCTTCATTTCCGGGGTGATGGCGAATCCGCCGCGATCGATCACGAGACTTGCTTTGTGGCCCATGAATTCGAGTCCGGGAATGGGCCTGCCTACAGCGGCTTCGCGAAGCGAGATGGTGGCGGTGAATTCCGGGTATTGAAACACGGCGTCCTGCGTGTCCGGCACCTCGCCGTTGCCTTCGAGGTCCCAGCGCCCTCCCACGCAGGAGACTACGCGCGGGCCCTTCACACCCATGTACCACTGCACGATGTCGATGTGGTGCGCGCCGAGGTTGGTCATCTGGCCTCCGGAATAATCCCAGAACCAGCGGAAGTGATAGAGCGAACGCAGCTTCTGGTAAGGGCGTTTGGGCGCGGGGCCGAGCCACATGTCATAGTCGAGTTCGCTTGGCGGCGCCTCCGGGGGAAAGGAGCCGAAACCGGGCATCACGTTTCGCGCGGCGTTCATGCGCACGTGGTGTACTTTGCCGAGATAGCCTTCGCGCACCAGTCCGCGCGCTTTCTGATAGTGCAATCCGCTCCGCTGCTGCGTGCCCACCTGCACCACGCGGTTGTAGCGGCGCGCGGCTTTCACCATCCACTTGCCTTCGTCGATGAACAGCGTCAATGGTTTCTCGACATACACGTCCTTTCCGGCGGCGCAGGCCATCATGGTCATGAGGGCGTGCCAGTGGTCCGGAGTCGACACAACCACGGCCTGGATATCTTTGTTGTCGATCAGCTTGCGGAAGTCCCGGTAGCCTTTGGCGCGCGGGCCGCAATCCTGGAGGCCCTCCTCGAGGCGCGGCTGGTAGGTTTCCGCCATCGCCGCCATATCCACGTCTTTCTGGTTCTTGAAGTCGGAAACATGCTGGCGGCCGATCAGGCCATATCCAATAAAGCCCACCTGCACCCTGTCGTTGGCCCCCAGCACTCGCTGATAGGAGGCCGCCGTCAGGGCGCCCACTGCGTTCCGGCGTGTCATCGGCATGGCCGGGATTTTATCATGAATAGCGAGCATGTCTAATTTTTCCATTCCTGATAATCTTCTCGATTCCGGCGACGCTTCACTATTTGATATCCGGACGCATGTCCCCGGTCCCAAGGGGCTTCTGCCGCTGACTCCCGAGATGCTGCGCGAGCGGCCATCGGGCGATCTTTTTGGTTGGACGCAAAACGCGGGAATGGGCTGGGAGCCGTCGCAACTCGGCGGCAAAGAGTTCCTGCTGCTGAGCACGCATGGCGGTATCCGCGCCGAGGATGGCACGCCAATCGCGCTCGGCTACCACACGGGGCATTGGGAGGTGGGCCTGCTGGTGCAAGCGGCTGCCCGCGAGTTGAAGTCCAGAGGAGCCATTCCCTTTGCCGGCTATTGCACGGATCCGTGCGACGGGCGCAGCCAGGGCACGCCAGCCATGTTTGACAGCTTGCCGTATCGCAACGACGCGAGCACCATTTTCCGGCGCCTGATCCGGTCGCTGCCCACGCGGCGCGGGGTCATCGGGGTGGCCACCTGTGACAAGGGGCTTCCCTCGATGATGATGGCGCTGGCCGCGACGCATGACCTGCCGTGTATCCTGGCGCCCGGCGGAGTCACGCTGGCAGCCGAGGATGGCGAGGACGCCGGCAAAGTGCAAACCATCGGCGCGCGTTTCGCCCAAGGCGATATCAGCCTCGAGTACGCCGCGGAGATGGGCTGCCGCGCCTGCGGCTCTCCGGGCGGCGGATGCCAGTTTCTGGGCACGGCGGCGAGTTCGCAGGTTCTCGGCGAGGCGCTGGGGATGTCGCTGCCGCATTCGGCGCTCGCTCCGAGCGGGCATCCGATCTGGACCGATATGGCCCGCCGCTCGGCGCGCGCCATCCTTCATCTGGAGCAGCGCGGCATCCGTATGAAGGACATTCTCACCGAGGCCGCGCTGCATAATGCGATGATCGTGCATGCGGCGTTCGGGGGATCAACGAACATTCTGCTGCATCTCACCGCCATCGCCCATGCGGCGGGGTTGAAACGGCCCACGGTGGATGACTGGTCGCGCATCAATCGCCAGGCGCCGCGACTGGTGGACGCGCTGCCCAACGGCCCGCGGAATCAT
This sequence comes from Bryobacterales bacterium, assembly GCA_020847975.1. GTDB lineage: Bacteria > Acidobacteriota > Terriglobia > Bryobacterales > Bryobacteraceae > CADEFT01. Next base: position 24,280 of record JADLBD010000169.1, read on the forward strand.
CCGACGGTGCAGGTGTTTCTGGCAGGAGCCGTGCCGGAGGTGATGCTTCACCTGCGCAATGCCGGACTGCTCGAACTCGGCGCACTGACCGTTACCGGAGCCACCTTGGGCGAATCACTGCGCTGGTGGGAGCACTCCGGGCGGCGTGCGGAATTGCGGCGTATTCTGGCACAGCGGGACGGTGTGGATCCGGATCAGGTGATCTTCTCTCCGGAATCCGCCCGTCAGGCCGGGCTCACGTCCACGGTATGCTTCCCCGCGGGCAACGTCGCGCCGCAAGGCTCGGTCATCAAGAGCACCTCGATCGATCCGAGCGTGATCGATGGCGACGGCGTTTACCGCAAACGCGGTCCGGCGCGTGTGTTCCTTACAGAGCCGGACGCCATCGCCGCCATCAAGGGCGGCAGAATCCAGGCGGGCGACATCATTGTCCTCATCTGCCGCGGACCCATGGGGGCAGGCATGGAAGAGACCTATCAACTCACCTCAGCGCTGAAGTATCTCGCCTTCGGCAAGCAGGTGGCGCTTGTCACAGACGCCCGCTTCAGCGGCGTCTCCACGGGAGCATGCATCGGGCACGTCTCGCCCGAGGCTCTCGCGGGCGGGCCTGTCGGGAAGGTGCTGGACGGGGACCAGATCGAGATCCTCATCGACCGCAATACGCTCGAAGGGTCAGTCAACCTGGTGGGACCCGATGGAACCGTTGCGGAAGGTTCGCGGATTCTTGCCGAGCGCGATTTGCGGCCCGATCTTGCTCCCGACGCGGCTCTTCCCGGCGAAACCCGTCTTTGGGCGGCATTGCAGGATGTGAGCGGCGGCACCTGGGGCGGATGCATCTTCGATACAGAGGAGATACTTCGTGTGCTCGAGGCCGGCAAGCGCGCTTTGGGGAGATGAGGGCTGCCGTGGACGAAATTCTCCGCTACTACGAAGAAGCCTCGGAGGCGGACCGGCTCCTGGGGGGATCCGGGCTGCTCGAACGTGCGCGGACCGAGGAGATCCTCGAACGGCACCTGCCGAAGCCGCCGGCGACCATTCTCGACATCGGCGGAGGGCCGGGCGTCTATGCGGGGTGGCTCGCTTCTCTTGGCTATGAGGTCCATCTTCTCGATCCGGTTCCGAAGCACCTCGAGGAGGCGCGAAAGTATGCGCTGGCGGGAGTGAGGCAGGGGGATGCACGGGCGCTGCCGTGCGAAGACAACCTGGCCGATGCCGTGCTGCTGCTCGGTCCGCTGTATCACCTGACGTTGCGGCCGGACCGGTTGCAGGCCTTACGCGAGGCCCTGCGGGTGTTGCATCCCGGAGGCCTGCTGTTTGCCTCGGTCATCAGCCGTTATGCTTCTCTGCTGCACTCGATGGTGGATGGTTTTGTCGATGACGATGCGTTTTGGCCGATTCTGCAGCGGGACCTCGTGGACGGGCAGCACCGCAATGATACGGGTCAGCCCAAGTACTTCACGACGGCGGTGTTTCATCGCCCCGAGGAGATTCGCGCGGAAGCATCCGAATCCGGATTTTGCGATATCGAAGTGCTTGGTGTGGAAGGTCCAGGATGGTTGGCCAAGGATTTTGAGGAGCGATGGCGGGATGCGCGGCGCAGGGAGCGTCTGCTCGCGCTGGTGAGGCGCGTGGAACGCGACGCGCCGTTGCTCGGTTGCAGCATGCATCTGCTCGCCGTGGGAAGGAAGCCCTTATGAAATTCTTATTCGCTTTGTTTGCCGCTTCGCTGTGCGCCGCGCAGCAGGCGCCGCGTCCGGAATATCCGCAGCCGCAGTTCGAGCGGGAACAATGGCAGCCGCTCAACGGGCCTTGGGAATTCGAGTTTGACGACGCCAATACGGGTCTGACGCAGGATTGGGCCTCGGGCGTGAAGAAGTTTTCGCGAACCATCACCGTGCCCTTCGCCTTCGAAACGAAGCTGAGCGGAATTGCCGACACGGCGTTTCATCCATGGGTGTGGTACCGGCGCAGCGTTACGCTTCCGGCCGGGTGGAAAGACAAGCGCGTGCTGCTGCACTTCGGAGCCGTGGATTACCGCGCCATGGTGTGGGTGAACGGCCGGCTGGCAGGCGGGCATGTAGGCGGCACCACGCCCATCCGCCTGGATATTACCCGCCATCTGAAAGCTGGCGCGAACGTCATCACGGTGCGCGCCGAAGACTCACCCACGGACCGGTTTCAGCCGCGCGGCAAGCAGTACTGGGAGCCGAAATCGAGGGGCATCTTCTATACGCGCACGACGGGCATCTGGCAGAGCGTGTGGCTGGAGGCAACCGGAGCAAGCTACCTGGAGCGTGTCCGGACCACGCCGAAACTGAATGGGGCCGTGCGCTTCGATGCCAGGATCGCGCATCCGAAGGACAGCCTGCGCCTGCATGCGAGGGTGACTTTCGACGGAAAGGTGGTGGCGGCCGGTGAATGCACAAGCGAAGGCCCCCGCGCCGAACTGACCCTTGCCGTTACCGGCCCGCGCCAGTGGTATATCAACCAGCCCAACCTGTACGAGGTGACTTTCGAACTCAGAGACGGGACAGAAGCGCTGGATCGCGTCCATTCTTATTACGGGTATCGCGAGGTCACCACGGAAAACGGGCGGATCTTTATCAACGGGCGGCCGACGTATCTGAAGATGGTGCTCGACCAGGGCTATTGGCCGGAGTCGACGCTCACGCCGCCTTCGGATGAAGCCATCCAATACGACATCCGCATGACCAAGGAGATGGGCTTCAACGGAGCCAGGAAGCATCAGAAGGTGGAGGACCCGCGGTATCTCTACTGGGCCGACAAGATGGGCTTCCTGGTTTCGGGTGAAACGGCCAATGCCTATCTGTTCGATGAAGACTATGCCGCGAGGTTCACGCGCGAGTGGATGGAGATCGTGGAGCGCGACTACAACCACCCTTCGATCATCATGTGGGTTCCAATCAACGAAAGCTGGGGAGTTCCGAACGTGCGGGACCCGCAGCAGCAGTATCACCTCAAGGCGAACTACATGCTGATCAAGTCGCTCGACCCGACGCGGCTGGTGATCGACAACGACGGCTGGGAGCACACGGACACGACGGACCTGTTCGGGTTTCACGATTATGCGAAGACCGGGGAGATGCTGTACGAAAAATACAAGGACGCCGGTAAGGCGGGCTGGCAGCCTCCGCCGAACGGCAGGGCCGCGCTCATTCCCGGCTACAGCTACAACGGCTCTCCGCTGTTTCTTTCCGAATTCGGAGGGATCGCCTACATCGCCCCCGGATCGAACGTGCCTCGGGATGCATGGGGGTATGCGGGTGTCGAGCGGGATCAGAACACCGCGCTCGCGCGTTTGACGGGGCTTTACGAGGCGCTGGCGAAGATCCCCGCGATTGCCGGCATCTGCTATACGCAATTGACCGATGTCGAGCAGGAGATCAACGGGCTGATGACCTACGACCGCAAGCCGAAGTTCGATTCGAAGGCTCTGCGGGAGTTGAATGAGTTGTTGCGCTGAACGGTGTCAGCGGCCGGAGATTAGTTCGGGAACGGGCTGACCTTTCCATATGCGCGCATCCTCCCGGAGGATGTCTTCCACCGCGGCGGGGGCGTGCGGCCTGTGCAGCAGGTAGCCTTGCGCCACGTCGCATTTCAGGTTTTCGAGCATGCGCAACTGCTCTTCCGTCTCGACGCCTTCGGCCACAACCTTCAGCTTGAGATTGCGCGCCAGGGTGATCATTGCCTGCACCACCGAGGCCGCGTTTGAGGGACCTTCGCCTAAGTCCCGGATGAAAGAGCGATCGATCTTGACCGCATCCACGGGAAGTCTTTGGAGGTAACTCAAAGAGGAGTAGCCCGTGCCGAAATCGTCGATGGATACTTTGACGCCAAGAGCGCGGAGCTTGCCTATCCCGGTAATGGCTTCCTCCATGTCATTCATCATGGAACTCTCAGCTACTTCCAACTCGAGATGGGCCGGCTCCATACCGGTTTCGTCCAAAATCCGCGCCACGGTGGAAGCGAACTCACCCTTACAAAGCTGGAGAGTGGAAACATTCACGCCCATACGCACCGCGCGGAATCCCGCGCCCTGCCATCGCTTCCACTGCGAGCACGCCTGAGTGAGCACCCACGCCCCGATTGGTATGATCAACCCGCTCTGCTCGGCAACAGGGATGAAGCGGGCTGGAGGGACATTGCCGAGTTCGCTGCTGTTCCAACGCAGCAGGGCTTCCACGCCGGCAACGCGGCGGTATGCATCGAATTGCAGTTGGTAGTGCAGGCGCAGTTCGTCCTTGCAAATGGCATGGCGCAGGCAGCGTTCGATTTCGGCGCGCTCGTTGACTGCGCTGCCGGGAACGGGGTCATAGCGCAGCCAAGTATTGCGTCCCTTGTTTTTCGCTTCGTACAAGGCGGTATCGGCGTTGCGGATGAGCGCGACCGGGTCTGTTCCATCCTGCGGAAAGAAGCTGACGCCGATGCTACAGGTGACCTGCAACTCCTGTTCGAGGACCTGGAAGGGGCGGCGGAAGGCAAGACAAATCCGCCGGGCTACGGTCTCCGCCGCCTCCGCGGACTGGCAGCGGTTCAGCAATACGACGAACTCATCGCTGCCCAAGCGAGCCACCGTATCCGAAGGACGCGTCATCCGCACAAGTCTTCTGGCCCACTGCCGCAGGAGGATATCTCCCGCGTGGTGCCCATAAGTGTCATTGACTTGCTTGAACCGGTCGAGGTCGAGCATCAGAACGCCGAAGGGAATGTTCCCGCGCTTGCCGGAGGAGATGGCCTGCTGGAGGCGCTCGTGGAAGAGGATGCGGTTGGGGACCTCAGTCAAGGCGTCATGATGTGCCTGGAAGGAGAGCTTCTCATAGAGGGAGGCGTGATCAATCGCCACAGCGGCTACCGATGCAGCCCGTTCGAAAAGAACGGAGGGCTGCGGAGCAGCGGCAGATTGCAAGTCCGTAATGGCCAGGTAGCCCCTGGGCACGCCGCCTTGGAGGATGGGAACCGAGAGGAACGGGTTTGCAAAGTCGTGGTCTGCCTCGCGCACTGCTTCCTGCAGCCGCATCAGGCCAGGTGCGGTATCCTCACGCAGAGCGGCCAGCATGGACAGCGCATTCGCGGTGAGATAGCGAAGCCTTTCGCCGGGCATGGTGTGGGTGGCGCTGACCACGGGCAATTCTTGCGGCCTGGTCACCACGGCGCAGGATACTCCAGGTTGCTGCCGCTCGACGAGCAAGGCGATTTCGTGCAGGACCGTGTTGAGAATCTCGTTGCGGGCAATCAGCTCGAGAATGCGGTTGCGGCCGGTCTCGATGGCTTCGGCTTTCGCGAGATCGTTGGCCTGCGCGGTCAACAAACGCTTGGCGGCTTCGAGTTCCTTCGAGTAGCGGGAAGCGCGCAGTTGTGCGGCTTTGGGAGCAGTGATGTTCTCATGGGCCACCACCAGCCGGGCGGGCCCCGGACCCTCATAGCACGTAACGCGCAGCATGAACCAGCGCTTTTTCCGTGGGCTGTGGCAAGGGTAGGAAGCGAAGAACTCCTTCCTCCTGCCGTCGAGGACGGCGCGCATTCCTGCCATCACCCGGCGTATTTTCGGCTCCTGCTCGAGCGCTTTCTCGCAGACGGCCAGATAGTTGACGCCCAGGCAGGCATCCGGCTGGGTCTGCCCATTCTGCGCGGCGAACTCACGCCAGGCGCGGTTGACCGCAATGATCGTACCTTCTTCGTTCAAGATGGCGATATGGGCGCTCATGGAATCGAGCGAAGCCCGCCAAAACTCATCCCGTTCGGCTTCCGCGTGTTGCATGCCTAAAGAGGGCTCATCGGCGCGAAGCGTGGTTGCTTTAGCGCTTCCATGCCCTGTGGTGCGGCCAGCGGGGCATCCAAGAAACCGGCTACGGCGCGAAGTACCCGTTGATATCCAGAACCAAGTCCGTGGTGTTCGTCACGAAAGCGCTGACCCCGCCATTCGTGCCGCTGGGAACCAGGGCCGCATTCGCCACGATGAGCCCGGCAAAGGAATTGAGCGTGGAGACGAATGGCTGGGCGGCTCCGCTGGGCCACAGGGTGAGGTAGGAAAGCGGACCCGCCGGAACCACCGTGGCGTTCATCGAATAGGCAAGCGCCGCCGATGGAACGCTACATCCGCTGGCAGGAACCGGAAAGGAGCGCGAGGATGCCCCTTGCATGGTGGGACTGCCGAAGGTTCCCGCAGCGTTGCGGGTGTCGGCCACGCGGCAGGGAGTCGCCGGGTAGAAGAAGATGCCTCCGGTTGAGGGTGGGGCGAAGTATCCGTTGATGTCCAGGACCAGATCGGTTGTGTCGGTGACAAAGGCGGAAACCGCCCCGCCGGCGCCGGCGGGAACGATGGCTGCGTTGGCGACGATGCCGCCGTCGAAGGAGTTTAGCGTCGAGACAAAGGGCTGTGCTTGTCCGGTAGGCCATAAGGTGAGATAGCTCAAGCCGCCCTTGGGGACTACGGTGGCATTCAAGGAATACGCCTGCGCGGAGGCGGGGATGCCGCAGGCGCCCGAAGGTACGGGGAAACTACGCGAGGCGCCGCCGGCGAGGAAGGGTCCGCCGAATGTTCCCGCCGCGTTGCGCGTATCCGCCACGCGGCAAGGCGTGACGGGGTAGAAGGCAAGGCCCGTGGTGGCGCCGGGCGGTGCGAAGTATCCGTTGATGTCGAGAATCACGTCGGTTGAGTCGGTTACGAATACGTCGATGCCGCCGTTTGTCCCGGCGGGAACGATGGCGGCGTTGGCAAGCACTTTACCGCTGGGGGAGTTGAGTGTCGATACGAAAGGACGGGCCTGCCTGGTTGGCGACAGCGTAAGGTAGCCAAGCGGGGCGTGCGGCGCCACCGTGACATTGAGCGAATAGGCCAATGCCGTGGTGGGAATGTTGCAGGCGCTTTGGGGCACGTTGAAGGTGCGGCTAAGGCCGCCCGCCATCGTGGGCCCGCCGAAGCTACCGTTCGCGTTTCGTGTGTCGGCGATCCGGCATGGGATGACCGGAATGAAGCGGGCGCCCTGGCCCGCCTGTGTGATGGTGAAAGTCTGGCTTCCCACGGTGATGCCGCCGCTGCGAGGAACCCCGTTGTTAGACTGCACGGAGAAGTTCACGGTCCCGTTGCCCGAACCGCTGACGCCTGAGGTGATGACAATCCAGGGAACGTTAGGGAGCGCGGTCCAGGCGCAGTCCGCCGATGTGTTTATGGTGAAGCTACCCGTGGTAGAACCGGCCAGGACAGCCAGGCTCGGTGTGGAGAGCGTGTAGTCGCAGGGGTTCGTCGTGCTTTTCAGGTTGTAGGTGAACGAATAGCCGACGGTGGCCGAGGCGGAGTTGCCGCAACTGTCGCATAGCACCAGGCCCATGCCCACCAGGTCGAAACCGGAGGCGGGAAACGGAAATCCCATCTTCATGTCGATGGGCATGAATCTCATAGGATTGATGGCCGTGGAGGTGGACTGCTGCCCCGCGCAGTTCTGCACGCTTTTGTTTGTGCCGTTGATGCTATCGTTCGAGGGCCAGAGGCTCCAGGTGTCGGAGCCGATGTCGAAGGTGAGATTGAATTTCAGCGGCTGCCCGAGGAAGTCAGCGGCGGCGGAACTGCTCGCGGTGAGGGTATTGGTGACAGTGCAGGCGAAAGTGAGTATGGAGGTTTCATTGATGGTGATGGTTCCGTCGAGCGTGCCCGTCCAGCCTCCGATCAAGGGATTATATTGATCCAGCTTGAGCGTGCCGGAGACGCGCTGGTCGATGTTGTACTGCGTGGTGGCGCCGGTCGGGCCGGTGATGGTGCCGGAGCCTGTGCCGTGTACGTCGAGCGAGCCGTTCCAGGCTTTCACTGAGTTGCGGAAGAGGGTTTGCCTCGACCCGAATTGGGCCCAGGCGGGAGAGGCCAGGACAAGCAGCCAAACAAGAGCTATGAACATGGGCAGGCTCCAATCAGGATCGACCCAGATCCCCGTCAGTAATTTTCGCTAGTATACATCCGCCTGGAGGTTGAGGTTCATGTGACGCAGGGGCGTGGGATACTGGGCACGTACAGAAGTCATCGATGACCCACGGCATTCAAAAGCTGACCATTGAGGGGTTCAAGTCCATCCGAAAGTTGGACGACTTCCAGTTGCGTTCGTTGAATGTGCTGATAGGCGCCAACGGCGCGGGCAAGAGCAATTTCGTCGGATTTTTTCGGATGCTGCGTGAGTTGATTGAGCAGAGGCTTCAGTTGGCGGTGCAGATTGAAGGGGGAGCCGACTCGTGCCTGTACCTTGGACCCAAGATCACGCGTCGGATTGCCGCGAAGCTTGAGTTTGGGAGAAATGGATACGAGTTTGAACTGGTACCGACCGCCAACAACAGACTGATCTTTGCCCGTGAAGTTGCGCTCTTTGATGGTGACTACGGGAAAACTGGAGATTTCTTCGGGTCCGGGCATGCCGAGGCCAAGCTGAAAGATCACAAAGACGACCCGGACAAGCCGGGGCGTGGATATGGGATCGCACATCATGTGTATCAGGCTGTCTCCAGGTGGACTGTGTATCATTTCCACGACACCAGTACGTCAGCCGGAGTGCGCCGGCAAGGTGCGATCAATGATAACGAGGTGTTTCGGCCGAATGCGGATAACCTGGCCGCTTTCTTATTTCGCCTCAGCACAGGATCACCCTTCGCGTACTCCAGGATCCGGGATGTTGTACGATTGGCAGCGCCATTCTTCGATGACTTCAAACTGCGGCCGGTACACGACAATTCGGGCCTGATCCAACTGGAGTGGCTTCAGAGGGATTCTGATTACCCGTTTCAGGCTCATCAACTCTCTGATGGGACGCTGCGCTTCATTTGTATGGCTACGGCGTTACTACAGCCGAGCCCGCCGGCGACGCTGCTGTTCGAGGAACCAGAGTTGGGCTTGCATCCCTACGCGCTCAACCTACTCGCAGGTCTGTTTCGAAAAGCGGCGACGGCCAGTCAGTTGATCGTCTCCACGCAGTCTGTTCCGCTGCTGAACGAATTCGCACCCGAGGATGTCATCGTCGTGGATCGGGAACGGGGGGAGTCCGTGTTCCGGCGGCTGGATTCGGCTCAGCTCTCGGAATGGCTGGAAGACTACTCGCTCGGTGAGTTGTGGGAGAAGAACGTGCTGGGCGGAAGGCCCCGGGGTGAGGAGGCTCCGGTGATCCGGGAAGGATGAAGCGGATCTTTGTCGTTGTCGAGGGCCAGACGGAGGAAACGTTCATCAACGAGATTCTCTCCAAGGCGATGTGGTGCAAAAATGTCCATCTTACCCCGGTCGTTTTGGGTGGAAACACCAAGTACCCGCGCGTGAAGCGAGACGTGCTCGGCCTGCTGAAACAGGATCCGGGAGCCTGCTGTTCGACAATGCTCGACTACTACGGATTGGGGAAGGGCTTTCCCGGCTTGCCAGTCCCCGCGCATCTGCCCAACAATGAAAAAGTTCTGCAAGTGGAACTGGCAATGAAGAAGGACATTTATAGAGGAGGATTCACGGCTCCGGGCGGACGTCAGGTTCGTTCCCTATCTTCAGCTCCACGAATATGAGGGATTGCTGTTCAGCGATCCGGCGGCGTTTGCGGATGCCATCGGGCAGCCCAAACTGTCAAAGGAACTCGAAATTATCCGCTCTTCTTTTCCAACTCCAGAAGACATCAACGACGATCCGAACAGAGCGCCATCAAAGCGGATTCTCGATATTTATCAGGCGTATCAGAAAGTGATTGACGGCGCGCTTGCGGCTGAGCGCATCGGGATTGATCGAATGCGTGCGGAATGCCCTCACTTTCGCGACTGGCTCGAGAGGTTATCGGCGTTGGGCGAGGGTTAGCTCTTTACGATTCAGGCGCCAGCAGCACACCCGTCGAAATCAATGCCGAGAGCGCGCGAAGAAAATCCTCTTCCGGAATCGGGAAACGTGTCCGCAGCCACTCCAGGTGCTCAGCCGCGGTTGTGGTTCCGTTGCAGCGGGAGACGAACAGCGGCATCCAGGCGGCGCAGTGGAGGCTGGTTTCGAAGGGGTAAGTGGTGAAGAAGGTACTGCTGAACTGCTCGAGTTTGCCCTCCTTCACGTGGTGACGTGTGTAGAGTTCCCATCCCGTCCCGTGGGCCGGCGTGGAGGAGAGCAGGTTGGGATGAAAGCCGGGTTCGGCGGCGCGGGTTTCCCAATCGAGAAGCCACTCCATCTCCGCTATGGTAGTTTTGGGACCGAATGAGCGGCGGGTGAAAAACACGGGGCGCGGAGTGCGGCGTTTTTGAATGACAAGGTGCCCCAGCACCACCAGTTCCGCCTTCAGTTTGTGGTAGAGTTCGCTCCATTCCTGAAGTTTCCAGGCGTCGGCGTTCTCGGTCAGAACCTGCTCGGTTGCGTAGTCCATGGGCTTGGCGGTGATGCGGACAAAGAGGGCCACGTCGCACTCTTCGGCGGCAGTGCCGAGCCATTTGCGGATGCGCATTTCAAAGGGCTCGCCTTCGCGATCGGTGCCGGTGACCTGGATGTACATCCGGCCGCCAGCTTCGAGATAGGCGGGTCCCTGGGAGACGATTTTGGCGATGAGAGCTTCGCCATCCTCGCCTCCCACCGAGAACACGTAGTCACCCTTGAGGGAGGGCTCGAAGGGCGGGTGCGAAGCAATACGGTCGAATTGCATTCCCGCAACCGGCGCAAAGAGATCGCCCTGAAGGATGCGGATGTTGGGGGCGCCATTCAGCAGGCAATTGAATTCGGCGTAGCGGACGGCGCGATCCGTGATATCGATGGCAGTGACCTGGCCGGCGAACGTGGAGGCGGCCAGGGCTGCGTAGCCGGACCCGCAGCCGATCTCGAGAAACCGGCGGCACGCAGACTTGGCGAAGTGGTCGACGAAGCGGCGGGAGATATTTTCGAGGCCGCACATGACGAAATCGCTGTCATCGTGGGCGATGCCGTCCACCCAGTATCCGCGGTCGGCAGCGATGAAGAAGCCCTGGGAGGGGATGAGGAGAACCGTTGCGCGCAGGTTGGCGGGCTTGTCCGGGACCGGTTCCAGGATGCCCAGGTCGCGCAGCGCCACGGTGACGAGCGGGGGGAGGAACCGCTCCACGTGCTCTGGAATAGCGGGGTAGCCGGCGATGAAGGTGCGCGCCAGGAACAGCGGAAGGCTGTCGCCGCGGTAGCGCTGGTGCAGGTATTCCCCGGCCAGCCCGAAGGGCGTGAGCAGCAGATGGAGCCCGGGCAGGGAAAAATGATTGAGGAGAAATTGCTCCGTATATCCGGATTGGGAGAGAAACTCACGTACCAGGGCAAAGGATTGAGGCGAGGCGGTGCGCAGGGGAAAGGGGATGTTCATTAAGCCGCGGCCTCCGGGGAGGCGGGAGGCTCAGAACCGTCGATGCGCAGGAAATCAGCGCCGATGAGCGCTCCCAGCGCGCGCAGGTATTCCTCCTTGGGGAGCGGCATGCGGGAAGCGAAGAACTGGTAGTGATCCGCTGCTGTAGCCTTGCCGTCGCAGCGGGAAACGAGCATCGCCATCCAGGCTGCCACGTGGAGGTTCGTTTCAAACGGGTACTTGGTGAAGAAGGTATAGCTGAGCGGCACGAGTTTTCCGTCCTGAAGACCGTGGCGCACATGAAGTTCCCAGCCCAAGCCTGGTTTGGGACGGGATTCGAGGAGCCTTTCCGCGAAACCCGGTTCGGCGCACTGTGTTTCCCATTCGAGGAGCCATTCGATCTCCCTCTGCGTGGTGTCGGGGCCAAAGTTTCGCCGCGCGGCGAAAGTAGGGCGCACTGAGGAGCGCTTTTGCAGGATGAGATGGCCGACCACCACCTGAGTGGCCTTCAGTTTGTGGTAGAACATGTTCCACTCCTGTAGCTTCCAGGAGTCCTGGTTCTCGCCGAGCATCTGTTGAATGGCGTATTCATTCGGAGTAAGGATGAGCCGGACGAAGAGGATGGCATCGAGATCGGAGCGGGCTTCGCCGAGCCAGGAGAGGATGCGCTCGTCGAACGATTCCCCTTCGCGGTCGGTGCCGCAGACCTGGCAATAGAGGCGGCCGCCGGGCTTGAGGTAGGGAGGGATTTCGGTAATAAGACGCTTGATGATGGCCTCGCCGTCTTCGCCGCCTACGGAGAAAATCATCCCGTCCTTGAGAGGCGGTTCGAACGGCGGATTGCAGGAGATGCGGTCAAAGCTGAGCCCCTGGACCGGGGCGAAGAGATCGCCTTCGAGGACAGTGAGGTTTTGAGCGCCGTTGAGAAGACGGTTGAAGCCGGCATAGGCGACGGCGCGTGGCGTGATGTCGACGGCCCAAACCTGCTTGCTGAACTTTGTAGCGAGCAAGGCGGCGAGGCCGGAGCCCGTGCCCATATCCAAAAACGTTTCGCAGGGAGCCTGCGAGATGTGCGCGATGAACTGGCGGCAGATGTGTTCCGTGCCGCTCATGACGTAATCCTTGCCCCGGTAGCCGGGCCCTTCCGGGCGGAAGCCGCGATCCGAGGCGACGAATACGCCCAGTGCGGGGTAGAGAGTGGCGGGGCAACGCAAACCGGAGGTATCCCCAGGAACAAGCAGTCCCAGTTGTTCCATTGCGGAGACAACGTTTGGGGTTAGTTTCTCTTCGAGAATCGCCCGCTCGAAGGTACGTCCCGCGATGAAGAGACGGGTGAGGAAGAGGGGCAGGCTGTCGCCTTCCTCATATTTCTTATTGAGGTATTCGGCTTGGAGACCGTAGGGGTAGAGCAGAAAATGAATGCTTGGAATCCGGAAGTGAGAACGGAGGAACTCCTCCGAGTAGCCGGATGCAGCGAGAAACTCCCGGACGGTGGGGAATGCCTCCGGGTTCCCCGGATGGAGGGGGAAATCAGATCTCATTACATAGCTTCTAGCAGAAAAACGGGACGGCTGCTTGGAACATCGCGAGTCTGTGCTACGTTAGTTTCCAATGAAGCGCTTGCAACCCGTCATCTGGATGAAGGGTACGTTCCTCAATTCGCAGTATCTGCAGAGCCAGGACCGGTACCTCGACAATACACTGCAGTTCCAGATGGAGGCGCTCAGCTCCTATCCCTGGGGATTTCGCGAGTTGAGGCTCGATCAGGAGGCGCTGGCAGGGGGCAGCATCTCGATTTCGAAAGCTTCGGGAATCTTCCCGGACGGAATGCTGTTCGACATACCGGAATCGGACCCGGAACCACCGATGCGGCCGATTGCCGAATACTTCGAAAAGGACCAGACCACGTGCGACGTGTATATGGCCATCCCGGCCTACCGCGAGCGCGGGCTGAACGTAGCCATGGCGACCCGGGGTTCGGACACCCGGTACCTCGCCGACGTGCTGATGTTGCGGGACGAGAACACGGGCACCATGGAGCGCCCGGTGCAGGTGGCGCGAAAGAACTTCCGGTTCCTGTTCGAAGGCGAGAACCTGAAGGGCTACTCGTCGCTGCGCGTGGCGCGGGTGAAGAAGACGCCGGCCGGGACGCTGCAGTTCGATGCACGGTTCCAGCCGCCCCTGCTGAACATCGAGACCAGCGACTATCTGATGTCGATCGCCCGCCGCCTGGTGGAGATCCTGTCGGCCAAGAGCAGTATCCTTTCCGGTTTGCGAAGGCAGAAGAACCTCACGCTGGCCGATTTCGGATCGTCGGACATTGCGAACTTCTGGCTGCTGTACACCATCAACTCGCATTTCCCGCTCATTCAGCATCTGTTCGAGGTGAAGCGCGGGCATCCGTCCGACCTGTTCACGGTGATGCTCTCGCTGGCCGGATGTTTGACGACGTTTTCCACCACCATCCATCCGCGGGATTTGCCCAAGTACAATCACGATGAATTGGAGCCGCCGTTTACGGACCTGGACGAGAAGGTGCGAATGCTGCTCGAGACGGTGGTGCCGAGCAACTTCATCTCGCTTCCGCTGAAACTGGTGGCTCCGCATATCTACGCCACGGCTCTGGCCGACGACAAGTACTTCCGCGATACGCGCATGTACCTGGCCATCAATGCCGACATGAACGAGGGCGAACTGATTGCCAAGACGCCATCGCTTGTCAAGGTATGCTCGGCGAATCATATCGAGCATCTGGTGAGGCAGGCGCTGCCGGGCGTATTGCTGACCCACAACCCTCGTCCGCCGAGCGCTATTCCCGTGAAGCTGAATCATCAGTATTTCAGCCTCAATATGAGCGGCGTGTACTGGGAGGCGATTCTGCGGGCGAGGAACCTGGCCGCCTACGTTCCCGGCGATTTCCCCACTCCGCAGTTGGAGTTGATCATTCTGCTTCCGGAGTGAGCGAATGAACTTTCTTTCGCTGGCGCTGTTTTTCTTTGCGTCCGGCGCGCCGGAATCGCAGGTGCGGGCGGTGTTGCAGTCGCAGCAGGAGGCGTGGAACCGGGGCGATATCCGGACGTTCATGAGCGGCTACGAGAACTCGCCGGAAACCACCTACATCGGGCGCAGCGTGGTGAAAGGGTATCAGGCGATTCTCGATAACTACGTGAAGCGCTACGCGGATAAGTCCGCCATGGGGCAGTTAACGTTCGACCACATCGAAGTGCGCCTGGTTTCCGCGAACGTGGCGATCACGACGGGGGAGTTCCATCTGAAGCGGGACGCGCGCAGCGGCGGGGATGCTTCGGGGCGGTTCACCCTCGTATTACGCCGCGGCGCGGGCGGAGCCTGGCGCATCATTCACGATCACACAAGTTGAGGAACGGAGGGGACGCGATGGCGAAACCGACGGCGGTAAGGGTGATGATCTCGAGCCGCAACAACCAGAAGTTTCCCTATAAGGGCAACGGGAATGCGACGCTTTCCGAGATTCGCGCAGACCTGGCCGCGCAAATCGAGGAGCAGCGCCTGTTTGGAGAGCAGTTGTTCGAGGTGTGGATCAACGAGCCGGCGCCGGCGCGGGAGGGTTCCGAAGATTTGTGGGAGGCGTGCCTCGACGAGGTGCGCAAAGCGGAACTGGTGATTGCGCTGTACAACGGAGATGCGGGCTGGGCGAAGGCGAGCGGCGAGATTGGCATTTGCCACGCGGAGTTGAAGGAAGCTTTGAACACGGCTCCTGCGAAGGTACGGGTGCTCGAAATGGAGCCGCTCGCGCCGCGGAGGAAGGGCGACGACGGCCGGCGCGATGACCTGTTTCGCGAATACGTGGAAAGCCAGCACTTGTTCATGGGCAGGCCGTGCCGCAACGGGGAAGAGATCATCGAATTGTGCCGCGAGACGCTGCGCGAAGCCACTGCGCAGATGGTGCGGCTCGGGGTGAGGGAGGCGCGGAAGGGCAAGTTCTACAGCGGCGACGCACTGGACTGGAGCCGGCTGGATTTTCGCGCGCGGCAGCGCGAGATGGAGGGTGTGCTGCGCCGCGCGCTCGAGGATCGGGGCGGGGTTACGGCGAAAGGCGATGCTTCGGGCGTATTTACGCCGATTCGCGGCTACGAGGTGCTGTTTGTGTGTGGCGCGGTGCCGGCTCCGTTCTCGATTCCGGAAGCGCGCGAGGGCGTGAACCAGCTTTTCCTGCGCGACCATCAGCGGGCGGGGGAGTTGGGAGGCAAGCGCGTGGGCCCCGTGCATCTGGTGGCCTGCCACCGGACGATCACGGAGAACCAGGCTTTGCGGCAGTTGGGATTTCCCGATGCCACGGTGGTGTCGCCGCCATTCGGAGTATACGTGGCGGACGAAGTCCAGAAGGTGCAACTGGTGTTTTTGGCGAACTGCCGCGATGAGACATCGACGCTCTACCAGGTGCAGCGGCTGTTCGATTGGATCGAGCAGGTGGGAGAGGGTCCGCTGCTGGTGGAGCGGGCCGCGGCGAGGGCGAGGATCGTGCAGGCGATTGCCAGGGAGCAGACGGGCAAGGTGAAACGGGCAGGCCGCTGAGCGGCAGGCCGTCTATCATATCGGTAGATGCGATACGCGCTTGTGTTTGTCTCTACGGTCTTGTTCGGGTTTCCTCATCACCAGCAATTGGGGGAGGGAATCTACGCAGCGGGGTTTGCCGCGAAGTATGGATCGGCGAACAGCGGATGGGTGGCGCTGGATGAATCCACGCTGTTGATTGATACGCCGAAGGGTATGGATGCGGCCGAATATGTCACCGGCGTGGAGAAGATCACGGGCAAACCCGTGCGCTGGGCGCTGCTCACGGATCCGGAGGCTCGCACGAGTCCGGAGATGACGGCGCTCGAGGCGCGCGGCATCAAACGGATCGACCGGACTTCCGGGGGAATCGAATTGGTTCCCTACGCCGGGGGACGGGCGATTTTCATCCGCAACGCGAAGGTTCTGTTCACCGGCCCGATAGGGGTGAATGGTCCGCGGATGAAGCTCGCCGGGAGGGATACAGCGGAGTGGCTGGCAACTCTCGAGGCTCTGCGGAAACTGGGCGCGGAGAAGGTGGTCCCGGGATATGGGTCGTGGGGCGACGCTTCGTTGCTCGAGCGGCAGAGGCGGTTCCTGCGAGAATTGCGGCGTCAGGTGGGGTACATGGTTTCGATGGAGCGTCCGCTCGAGGTGATCGAGAAAGAGGTGAAACTGCCCGCCGGGGACTTCGTGTGGATGCCCTACGACGATCCAGCGGCGGAAGATATCCGGCATGTGTATACCGAGTTGACCGTCCCGGCAGCGCCGTTTCAGGGCAAAACGCTGAGCGGATCGAAGCCGCATGCGCTGGTGCTGATCGGCGACCGCTACCACGAACCGGGTCATGTGCAGGATGGGTTGCAGTCCGTCTTCGACGCCACGGGCGTTGTGCCGCACTACACCGTGGACGTGCGCGCGCTGAATGCGGAGAATCTGGCGAAGGTGAAACTGCTGGTGATCCTGCGCGACGGGATGATGTGGCCCGACGGGCCTTCGGGCCAGTATCGCATCTGGATGACGCCGGAGCAGGAGAAGGCGGTGTTAGACTTCGTAAACCGCGGCGGCGGTTTTCTGAACCTGCATAACTCCATGGGCCTGTATCCGGAGAACGGCCCCTATTTGAAGCTGGTAGGCGGCAAGTACATCGGGCATGGGCCGCTCGAGCGGTTCCGCGTGGAGGTGGTGGATCATCAGCATCCCATTACGCGCGGGGTGCAGGATTTCTTTGCCGCCGACGAGCAGCACACGCCGCCGTACGACGACACGAAGGTGCACCTGTTGTTACGCAACCGGAGTGATGAGGGAAAGACGGCGGCCGCGGGATGGGCGTACGAACCGGGACGCGGACGGCTGTGCCACCTGGCCAGCGGACACACGCGCGAGGCGCTGGGCAATCCGGAGTTTCAACGGCTGATGCGGCAGGCCGCCGAGTGGCTGCTGCGCCGGTGAGAGTTACGGAAGTTCAATCACCGGATCGGGCCCCGAGTCTTTCGGGGTGTCGATGATACGCAGGACCTTGCGCTGGGGAATGGATACGACAGCGATCCTGTCGCTGTCCTGAAGGCCGAGATAGGCTTTGCTGCCGTCCCTCGACAGGTTCATCGAGAGCGGCTTGCCCGGGAGGCGGATTTCGGCGGTCTGCTTCAGCGAGGCGACGTCGGCGAAGCCCATGCCGGAGCCTGCCTGAAGGTTGTACACCAGTGTCCTTTCGTCCGGCGTGAGAGCGATGCGGCCGGGACCATCGCCGGTCTTGATTTTTCCGATCAGTGCCTGTTTGGCAGTGTCGAGAACGGCAATCGACTTGTCGATTTCCACGGTGAGATAGATCCGTTTGCCATCCTTCGAAAGCACGGCGCCTTGCGGGTTCTGGCCGACGGGAATGTTCTTGACGGCTCCGGTGGCGAGGTTGAGGATGCCGGCATCGCCGGAACCGGAGTTGCTGACGTAGGCAAAGCGGGCATCCTTGTCGAGCAGGACCATGTGCGGCTTTTGCCCCTTGGTGTCGTAGCGGCGGATGACTTTGCGGGTTTTCGGATCCACCAACAGGAGGCCGTAGGGGTTCTCGACGGTAACGACGATGTTGCCGGTGCTGGGATCGACGTCCATGCCGTGCGGGCGGTGGTTGGGGCCGAGGTCGATGACGCCGGTTTGTTTGCGGCTTGCCACGTCGATGATGGAGATGGTGTTGCCTCCGGCGCCGGTTTCCGTCATCCAGAGGATTCCGTTGTTCGAGACGTAGAGGAACCGGTGGTCGGGGGAGTATACGATTTCGTGGGGAGTCTTGCCGACTTTGGTGTCGCTCAGCCGCTTGCCATCGCTCGAGTAAAAGGCGACCGCGGAAGCTTTCTTTTCGACGACGGCGAGAGTGGGAGCTTGAGCGGAAAGGCAGGCAAGCAGGCAAAGGGAGAGGATGAGAAATCGCATCGTGGTCAAGATATCACGCCGCGCGCGGGGATGCGTCCCGCGCGCGGCATTTCCATGGATCAGAATTGGAGGCGCATGCCCACCATGAACGAACGTTCGTTCTTGGCGGAGGTTACCTTGCCGAACGAGGACGGTACGAAGAACGTCTGGCCGACCCCGTTGAACTCCGTGTGGTTGAACGTGTTGTAGGATTCGGCGCGGACTTGGAGAACGGTCCGCTCCTTGTAGAGCTTGAAGTTCTTCGACAGGCTCATGTCCCAGTTGTTGATGCCGGGGCCGCTGAGGATGTTGCGTCCCGTGGGAGCGAAGGTGCCGAGGGCGGGTGCTGCCCAGACGCTCGGGTTGAACCAGGTATTGACATTTCGATCGCTCAATCCGAGGAAGGGACTTCCCGTGGTAGCGGGACGCTGGCGGGACGAACTGCCCACGCCGGCGATATCACGGCCCAGTTGCGGATTGATGGGCAAGCCGCTCTGGAACGTCGTGATTCCGGCCAGTTCCCAACCTCCCAGCGCCTGTCCGGCAATGCCGGTGTTGTTCTTCAGCCAGGGAAGCTGATAGGTGTAGCTGGCGACAAAGTTGTGATTGGCGTCGAAGTTGGCGCGGCCGCGCTCCGGACGGGAATCCTGGGTGTTCGGGACGAAGCCATAGATGCCGCCGGTGAAGTCCGCGTTGTCGATTGCCTTCGACCACGTGTAGGAAATCTGGAAGCCGAGGCCGTTTGCGAAGCTGCGGGAAAGCTGCGTCTGCAAACCGTGATAGTTGGACATGTAACTCTGTTCACGGTGATTGAGGACGCCGAAGCCTTTGTAGGGCCGCAGGTAGTTGGCGCTGACAGAGCCGTTGGCGATGGCCACCGAGGGCAGCGGCTGGTTGATGTCCTGGGTGCGCATCATATGAAGAGCGCGCGATCCGGAATAGCCGATTTCGAGCATCATGTTCGATCCGAGCGAGCGCTGGATGTTGAGGTTCCACTGCTGCGTATTCGGCGTCTGCTGTCTGGTGTCGATGGAGCCGAGCGTCGTCGGCAGGTCATAGTTGCGCGTGGTTCCGCCGCCGGGGTTGCTCAGGCTGGTGTTGAACAGGTCCACCAATTGGGCGAACGGCGGATTACCGGACATCAGGATGAACGCGCCGAGGATCTCGCGGCTGTAGAACAGGCCGTAGCCGCCGCGGACAGCGGTCTTGCCGTCGCCGAAAACGTCGTAGGCGAAGCTGAAGCGCGGCGCGAAGTTGTGTTTGGAGAAATCCCAGTAGTTGGCGGGATTCACAATGCCGTTGAGCAGATCGCCGCTGTTCTTTGTGATCTGGCCGGCGGTGTTGATGGTGACGGCCTTCGATGGGTCGTAATTGGCGATGCGGAATACGCGGTACTTGTCGCTTGCCTCGTGGGCCGGCGGGAAGTAGGAGAAGCGCAAGCCAAGGTTCAGCGTGAACCGGCGGTTGACCTTCCAGGAATCGTCGATGTAGGCTTCGAGGGCGTTGCGGCGATTGTCATTGAAAGCAACGGTGTTGGTTTCCGAGTATTGCGCGGCGCGGCCGAGAATGAGGTCGGCAAAAGCGTCGCCGGTGACTTTGCCGTCAAAAGTGAAGTCGCCGAACACGTTGGTGTTGGTCGGCTCGAATTTGATTTCGTAGGCGTAGTCGAAGCCAGTCTTGATGGTATGGGCGCCTTTGATCCAGGTGAGGTTGTCCTTGATGTCGTAGATGGTCTGGTAGTTGCTCCAGGGGGCCGAAGGCGCGATGCTCGAGTAGTTCACCAGGGAAATGTTCGGCACCTTGTCCGGGATCTTGGTTAAGTTGAGGCTGCTCAGCGGGTAGGTTTGCTCGTTGGTGACGAACAGCTTCGGAATGTTGATGCCCCACGTGGCGCCGCTCACATCGGGTGGGAACTGCATGATGCGGTTGTGGGAACGGACGAGATTGAAGTCGTTGATGAGGTTTGGGCGGAAGGTGGAGGTGAAGTCCACGACGATGTTGTCGGCGGGCGTCTTGTCCTGGCGGCGAAGCCATTCAAACCCCGGGGAGACGCGGTAGTCGGCGAAACGCAGTTCACGCGTATAGCGGCCGGTAAGGCGGTGTTTGTCGCCGAAGTTGTGATCGCCGCGGAACATGCGCTCGTCGGTGTTGTCCAGGTGGCCCTGCGTCTGGGTCCAGTTGTTTCCATTGTTGTCGCGGTAGTTGAGAGCCGGATACATCTTGATGTATCCCGACGCATTCTTGTCGAAGCGCGCGGAAGGGATGATGTTCCCCGGGAACGGGGACCCTGTGAGTGGGTCGATGATGTTCTTTCCGAGGGTGCTGAAGTCGCCTGTCCGGTACGGTATCTCAGGGAGCTTTTGCAGGAACAGTTCCTGCCGGCGTTCCTTGATGAAACCGATGTGAACAAAGAAGAAGGTCTTGTTCTTCCCGTTGTAAACCTTGGGGATGTAGACAGGGCCGCCGACAGTGAAGCCGAAGTCATTGCCGCGGAAGGCCTGTCGCGCGGGCGAGAAATAGTTGCGGGCGTTCAACTTGTCATTGCGCAGGAACTCATAGGCGGAACCGTGCAGATCGTTGGTTCCGCTCTTGGTGATGACGTTGAACTGTGCGCCGCTGCCGATGCCGAACTCGGCGCTGTAGTTGCCGCGGAGGGCGCGGAATTCGGCAACCGTCTCCACGTTCGGGGCGAGGGGGGCTCCCCAGTTGCCGCCGGTGTCGATGTTATAACCGCCGTCGAGCAGCCAGGCATTGTGGGTGGGACGAATGCCGTTGACGGCCGTGTTGTTGGCCCGGCGGTCCTGCGGAGTGGTGGAAATCGCTCCGGGCATCAGCAGGGCAAACGGGAAGACGTAGCGGCCCTTCGAGGGAATCTTCACCATTTCCTTACCTTCGAGTACGGCGCTGGTGGCTCCCGATGCGGTGTTCACCGCAACCGCTTCCGCCGCCACCGTGACCTGCTCGGAAACGGCTCCCACTTCGAGGGTGACGTTGAAGCGGCGATTGTCATTGACTCGTAGAACGACATTGGAAACACGGCTGGTACGAAATCCGTTGGCTTCCACCGTGATTTCGTAGGTGCCGATAGGAACCAGAGTGAGAACATAGTTGCCGGATTCGTCAGACTTGGTCTGAAGAGTCCGGCCAGTTTCGAGGTTACGCAACGTGATAGTTGCCTGTGGGACTACCGCATTCGAAGAATCCTGCACGGTGCCATAGATGCCGGCGGTGACTTCTTGAGAGAAGGCAGCCCCACAAAGAAATAGAATCCCCAACACAAGCCCTAGATATCTCATAGGGTCATCTCCTTGAACCAAAAAATACCTAGCTGGAGGAAGCAGTCCCAGATAGTAGGATGCTAATCGCAACCAGGTTGCATAGCGAGTGATTGGGAGTAGGATACCTTCATTCAGTAAGGAAAGCAATTGGGCCTTGAGATCGGCCTAGAGATCGGCCCTATCGCAAGTCCGGAACAGATTCCTGTTCCACGATTCGGGATACGATGCTCCTATTTGAAATGGCGCGGCGAGGGGCTGCGCCCGTTCCATCAGAGGTGAAATCATGGACAAGCACAATGAAGCCGAAGAACTAGCCCATCTCTATGTCGATGGCGCATTCAATCGCCGGGAGATGATCCGCCGCGCGCGGAAGATTGCCGGTGGAGTCGCCGCGGTCAGCGTCGCCCTGAACGAAATGGGGGTTCCGCTGAAAGCGGCAGTTACCTGCGGCACGGACGTTCGCGTCCCGGCGGACGCGCCGGATATCGAAGGCGCCGACGTGCAGTTCGCCGGTGAGGCATCCCCGCTATTCGCCTACCTGGTGAAACCAAGACGGAATTCCGCAACTCCGCTGCCCGGCGTCCTGGTGATTCACGAGAACCGAGGACTCAATGAGCACATACGGGACGTCGCCCGCCGCGTGGCGCGCGGAGGGTATGTCGCACTGGCTATCGACCTGCTCTCGCGGCAGGGCGGCACGAGTCAGTTCCCTAATCCGACGGATGCCGGGGCCGCCTACGGGCGCACCACACCGGAGGGCCGGCCTGCCGACCTGCGGAGTTCCGTAGCCTACCTGCGCTCCCTGCCCGACGTCCTCGAGGACCGCATCGGAACGGTGGGCTTTTGCGCGGGCGGCGGCAATGCATGGCTGCTCGCTATTAGCGGCGAGCCGGTGGTTGCCATTGTCATTTATTACGGGACGCCAGTGCCATCCTCGGAATTTGTCCCGGATATCAACGCCAAGCTTCTATGCCACTATGCAGAACTCGACCGGAACCTGTCCATCTCGGCCTCCGGCATCGTACCCGCACTTATCAACACACGCCGGACCTGCGGCTTCCACATCTGGGAAGGCGTAGGCCACGCATTCAACAACGATACCGGCGCGGCCTTCGACCCGAACGTTGCCTGCCAGGCATGGGGACAGACGCTCGAATTCTTTGCCCGGCACTTGCAGCCGGACGTGCAAGGCTAGCGGCTGGCCCGTTCGTAGGTGAGGTGGGCCCGGCGATTCTTCTGCCAGCACTCCTCGGTGGATTCCTGGCAGAGAGGCTTGGTCTCGCCATAGCTGATGGTCTTCAGATGGTCAGCCGGCAATCCAATCTGCGCCAGGAAGTCTTTCGCCTTTTCCGCGCGCCTGTCGCCCAGCGCCAGATTGTACTCCGCCGATCCGCGTTCGTCGCAGTGGCCCTCCACCGTGAACATCAGGCTGGGATCCTTCTTGATTTCGTCCTGCAATACCGAGGCGTCCTTGGTGAGGGCGGATACGGCGTCCGGACGCAGATTGGCTTTGTCGAAGTCGAACATGGCGTCCCCGAGCGCGGCGTTCAAATTGGCGAGGGCGTTCCTGAGGGCGCGGTCACCGTCCTCGTTCGAACGAGCAGGCGTGGAAGATATGGAATTGGAGCGGGAGGCTACGGCCGGGGTGGAGGGGGAGTGAGAAGCCGGCTGTGGGGGGACGGCTTTGGAAATCTGGTTGGGAACATGCTTTTTGGCGCACCCCGCGAGCGCCAGCAAAACAAATGCGATCTGGATTTTCCTCATAATACCAGTGAATCCCATACGCGCGGCTGTTCCCATAGGGCCCGGGGGTTATTTTCACCGGTCCCCACGAGCGAGGGTATGATGGGAAGTCCATCATGAAACTAAAAGACAAAGTGGTGATCGTCACGGGCGGAGGCACCGGGATCGGGCGGGGGATCTCGGATTGCATGGCCCGGGAAGGGGCCCGCGTGGTGGTGAACTATGCCTCCTCTCGCGAAGCCTGCGAAGAGACCGCGGCCGGAATTTGCGCGCGGGGTGGCGAGGCCATTGCCTTCCAGGCGAGCGTGCTGGCGGAGGCGGAGGTAAGGCGCATGTTCGAGGAAGTGGCAGCGCGGTGGGGGCGCATCGACGTGCTGGTGAACAACGCCGGCTGGAGCAAGCGCGTTCCCCATGCGAACCTCGACGAGTTGACCGAAGAAATCTGGGACCGCACGCTGAACACGAATCTGCGGGGAGCTTTCTATTGCATGCGGTCCGTGGTTCCCTACCTCAGGAGACAGCCGGGATCCAGCATCATCAACATCGCGTCGATCGCGCCCTATAGCGGGCAGGGAAGTTCCATCGTCTATGCGGCATCCAAGGCAGGGGTGATTTCGATGACCAAGTCCTTCGCCCGCGTGCTGGCGCCGGACATACGTGTCAACGCCATCTCTCCCGGCTTCGTCCGGACGCGCTTTGCGGGCTGGCCGAAGGAGGTTTTCGACGAAGCCGAAAAGACGACCCCGCTGAAGCGGATCGCCACGCCGGAGGAGATCGGGGCGGCCGCGGTATTTCTGGCGGCGGACGCCACCGCAATCACCGGGGAAACCATCAACGTCGATGTCGGGCAGACGGCCATCGGCAGGACGGTGTAGTGTTCTCGCGCCGCATTCGCTGGTCGCTCGAACAGAATGAGTATTCGAAACTTCTGCACGCGAAGCGGGCCGGCGGGGCGGCGCTTCTCGACCTGACGGAGTCAAATCCGACGCAAGCCGGGATCGCGTACCCGGCGGCCATTCTCTCCGCCCTCGGAGACGTGCGCGGGCTGATTTACGAACCGAACCCATGGGGACTGCCTCATGCGCGCGAGGCGGTAGCCGCCGTGGAGAAGGCGCCCGCCGAACGTGTGATGCTTACCGCAAGCACCAGCGAATCTTACGGATACCTCTTCAAGCTGTTATGCAATCCGGGTGACCGTGTGCTGATCCCGCGGCCCTCCTATCCGCTGTTCGAGTTCCTTGCCCGTCTCGAGAATGTCGAGGTGGTCCACTACTCGCTGCGATACCACCGGCAATGGGAGATCGATTTCGATTCTCTCCGGGAGCGCGTGACCCCGCGCACACGAGCTATTCTGCTGGTGAACCCGAACAATCCCACGGGCTCTTATATACGTCCGGCGGAAGTAGCACAACTGGGCCGCCTTTGCGCGCAACACAGCCTGGCTGTGGTGAGCGACGAGGTGTTTCATGAGTACCCGCTCGATAGCCCAGTGCATACGGATTGGGGACCGGCAGCGGAGGGCACGCTCGTGGTGCGCCTGAACGGACTGTCGAAAATGGCTGGATTGCCGCAGATGAAGGCCGGGTGGATGATATTGGATGGCCCGCCGAAGATTTGCCGGGAAGCGGGGGAGCGGCTCGAATTGATTGCCGATACCTATCTTTCGGTCTCCACTCCCGTGCAGCACGCGCTTCCGGAACTCCTGCGGTTAGGGGACGGTGTGCGGCGGCAAATCCTCGAGCGCTTGCGCGGGAACCTGCACTGGCTGCGGAGCATGTGCGGCCCGCTTCCCGTCGAGGGGGGCTGGTACGCCATTCTCCAACTGCCGGAAGGTTTCGATGAGCATGCCTTCGTTTTGGACCTGCTGGATCAGGACGAAGTGCTCGTGCAGCCTGGCTATTTCTACGATTTTGAAGTGGAAGGGTTCCTGGTGCTCAGTCTGCTGGCAAAGCCTGAGGAGTTCCGCGAGGGCGTGGAGCGCCTGCTGCGGCGGATCAGCCGGATGCGCCCTGCCTGATCAACTGCTCGGCGTGTTTCAGGGCTTCCGGGGTAAGCTGGCCGCTCAACATGCGGCTGATTTCGCGGGTGCGCGCCTCGCCTTCCAGTTCTTCGATGGCTGCTACGGTCCGGCCCCGGGATTCGCGCTTTTCCACAGTGTAATGATGATCGGCGAACCCTGCGATCTGGGCGAGGTGGGTAACGCAGAGTACCTGGTTGGACGCGGCGATCTGCTTCAGGCGCCGCCCCACGGTTTCCGCGGCGCGGCCGCCGATGCCGGCGTCCACTTCGTCAAAGACCAGCGTACGCCGGGCTGAGGATGCTTTTCCGGACGAACTGATGCAGGCCTTCAACGCCAGCGCGACCCGCGACAGTTCTCCGCCGCTGGCGATGCGATCGAGAGCCCGCGGTTCCTCACCGAGATTCGGAGCGATCAGAAACTCGACGGTGTCGAGTCCATTGGCGGTCCACGGGCCTTCGGAGAAGGCGATGCGGAAACGGGTACGGTCCATGGCCAGCCCGGCCAGTTCCTGCTCGACGCGTTTCTCGAGCTTTGCGGCGGCCTCGCGGCGGGCTTCGGAAAGTTTCTGGGCCGCAGCCTTGTAGTCTTTGGCGGCCTGGTCCACGCGCGCCTTCAACTCCATGCGCCGCTCTTCGGCGCTCTCGGCCGAATCCAGCTTCTGCCGCGCAGTTTCATGGAACTCGAGAACCGCAGGCAAGGTCCCGCCGTACTTGCGCTTGAGCCTGGCAAGCGCTTCGAGGCGCGACTCGGTCTGGTCCAGCCGCGCCGGATCGGCTTCGAGCTTGCCCAGGTAGTCGCGCAAGGTGTAGGAGACGTCCTGGAGTAGGGCTTCCACCGAGCCGAGGCTTTCTCCGAGGGGCGCGAGTTCGGCGTCGATACGGCTCAAATCGTCGATCCGTTTATGGGCCTGCCGCACTTGGACCAGGGCCGACGCCGGGGAGTCATACAAAGCCTCATAGGCGGCGGAGGCATTCTCTTGGAGGCGTGTGACGTTTTGCAGCAGCTTCCGTTCGTGTTCGAGAGACTCGTCTTCGCCCGCTTTCGGGGAGACTCCTTCGATTTCGCGTACCTGATAGCTCCAGAGATCGGCCAACCTCAGCCGCTCCTGCTCGGTGTGGTCAAGCGTGTCTAATTCTTCGCGCGCTGCGCGCCAAGCCTCGAAAAGGCTGCTGACGGGCTCTCGCTGGGAGGGGGCGAATTCGTCAAGCATCTCCAGTTGTTCGGCGCGGTCGAACAGCCGCTGCTGGTCGTGCTGGCCGTGAATATCGCCCAGCACCGGCGCCAGGTCGCGGAGCAGACCGGCGGTGACCGGGCGGCTGGCGGCGAAGGCGCGCGACTTGCCATTGGCGAGAATTTCGCGCTCGAGGAGGATCTCTCCCTCTTCGATGGGGACGCCAAGGCTTTCCAGCCTCGCCCGCGCGGCGGCGCCCTCAGGAAGTTCGAAGATGCCGGAAACGCGCGCCTTTTCGCATCCCGTGCGCACCATTTCCGCTGAAGCGCGCCCGCCGAACAGTAGCCCGAGCGCATCCACGACAATCGACTTGCCGCTTCCGGTCTCTCCGCTCAGCACGTGGAAGCCGGAATGAAACCGTACCCGCAGCCGCTCAATGACCGCGAGATTCTCCACCATCAACTCCACCAGCATTCGAAGGAATGATAGCGCACCGCTCCTGACAGAATCCTCAGGGGGAATCCGCCTGCCAGTCTGGAAGGCGATTTATGACCAGACGACAACTCATCGGCGCCGGCGCAACGATAGCCGCATCCGCTGCAGCCGCGCCACTCCAGGAGGAACGCAACATGTTCGATGAACTGCTGAAAGCAAGCCTCGAAACCAAGAAGGGGCTGAATTTCTTCATCAAGGGCAATACGATCGGAATCGTGGTGACAAGAATCGGCAACGGGATGGTGGAGGGACGAAACCAAAGCTACAGCCGCATCGTCATACGGCTGGATAGCGTGGACGCTGTGGCGATCGCCTGAGGTGTTGGCCTTTGCCGCTCAGTCAGAACAATATTCGCGAGTATTGTTTTTTTCGGCTCTCTCCCGGCCGTAGTCTCCGCTATCATAGGTACTAGCCTGCGCGCGCCCCCCGAGCGCGATGGCCCCTGTGTTAGAAAGGAGTTCGTTTGACCGTACTGCCGGTACCCGCGCTGCTCCAGATCCGCATGTTGGACTTCATCAACACGGACAAGCCCATCCCATTGGCGGTGCTTGTCCTGCTGGTGATCTTTTCCGTGCTGTCATGGACGGTGGTGTTCGCCAAGTGGAACATGCTCCGCAAGGCCCGTGTTTCGAACATCAGTTTCCTGCGGGCATTCCGCAAGGCTCCGGGAATGGAGGCGCTGGCTCTGGCCTCCGAGCAGTTCCGCGATGCGCCTCTGGCATCGGTTTACGGCTTTGGCTATGAAGAGGTGGACCGCCAGGTGAAGTCGCTCGGGAAGCTGCGCAACAAGACCGCCATTGAGCGCATGTTGCAACTCGGCATCAGCCAGGAGACCTCGCGCCTGGAGAGCCGCATGAACTGGCTGGCCACCACGGCCACCGTCTGCCCGTTCATCGGCCTGTTCGGAACCGTGTGGGGCATTATTGAGGCGTTCAATGCGCTGAGTTTCTCCGGCGCCGCCAGCCTGCGGGCGGTGGGCCCCGGCATCGCGGACGCGCTGGTGGCCACGGCCTTGGGTCTCGGCGCGGCCATTCCAGCCGCCATCTTCTACAATCACTTCGGGCATGTCGTGAAAGACATAGCGGTGCGGATGGATGAATTCGCTCTGGAGTTCATGAACCTCACGGAGCGAACCTATGAGGAGTAGCGCGCGATGGCCTTTTCGGTAGGATCGGAAACGGGCGGACGCCGGCGGCGGGGCGGCATCGGCACAATGTCCGAGATTAACGTGGTGCCGCTGGTGGACGTAGTTTTGGTGCTGCTGATCATCTTCATGCTGACGGCACAGGTGATGGAGTTCGGGCTCGAAATCGACGTGCCGAAGGTCAAGCAGCAGCAGCAAAGCGCACAGGAATTGCCGGTCATCTCGGTCACCAAGAAGGGTGAGGTCTATCTCAATGAAGCGCCGTTGAAACTGGTGGACCTGCGCGACGCTGTGCTCAAGAAGTTCGGCCCGTCCACCAAGGCCGTGTATGTCCGGGCGGACCGCAACCTCACCTGGGACGTACTGGCGCAAGTGGTCAGCGAGGTCAAGGCGGCCGGGTTCGATGCACGTCTGGTGACCAAGACGGAGGATATCGCGGACAAAAGGCGATAATGGAAATGGTGGCCTACGCCGAAGAATTCGACCGGGACCAGCATCTCAGGAAGCCGTTGTTAGCGTCGCTGACGTTTCACCTTCTGGTGACGGGCACCGTTGTCTTTTGGACGTGGTGGGCCAACCGGGCCAAGGATACCTTCGGCGATCCGAATTCCATCGGCGGCGCGGCCACCATCACTACGGTGGATACCATCCCCATGCCCCACCGCGAGGGGATTACCAACAAAGTCGCCAACGATACCGAGTCTATGGTTCCGGAGCGCACCAAGCAGGAAGTGAAGCGCGAAGAAAAAGAGGAGCCCGACGCGGTTCCGCTCGAGAGAACGAGGAAGAACAAGCGCCAGCGGAAGAAAAAAGTAGCGGCGATGGAACGGCGTTACACCCCGGAGCCGGAGTACCGGCCGAACCGCCTTTCGAGTTCGACGGGCGCCGCGATGGCGACGCCGATGTACAGCATCCCTGGAGGCGGCGGCGGAATCGGTATCGGCGCCGGAAGCCCCTTCGGCACGCATCTCGGCTGGTATGCCGACCTGATCCGTCAGCGAGTCGGCGAAAAGTGGCGAACTCAGAATCTTGACCCGCGTCTCAATTCCGCGCGAGTGGTGATCGTCAATTTTGATATCCAACGGAACGGCGAAGTGACGAATTTGCGGCTGGTGCAAACCAGCGGCAATTACGGGCTCGACCAGTCCACCCTGCGCGCTGTGCAGGAGGCAAGCCCGCTGCCCCAACTGCCCGCGGAATTTACGCGAAACAAAGCCAACGTGGAGTTTCAATTCCAATTCAAGCGATGAAAAAGATCTTTTTTCTCGGATTTACCTGTGCGGCTCTCTGGCTGCTGGTTGCCCAGCAGAAGAGCGACATGATCATTAACATCATCGGCGGCCAGCGGCCGGTGATCGCCATCCCCGATTTTCGGGGCTCGGGCGAAGCGCAGCAATACATGGGCGTTTTCAACCAGACGCTCTATTCGGAGATTGACAGTTCGGGCGTGTTTAAGGTGGTGCCCTCGAGCATGCTGCCGCGGATGCACCCGCAAGTGCCGCAGGACGTAAAGGAATCCGCCCGCGGTACGGGGTTTGCGCTTTCTGACTGGTCTTCTCCTCCGGCGAGCGCCAACTACCTGGCTTTTGGCTATACGGGGGTCCAGAACAATCAGATTGTTCTGTTCGGGTGGCTGTACAACGTGCAGCAGCCGCAGAACCCGCAGGTGATCGGGAAACTGTACTTCGGTCCCGTCACCAATGAGGGCGCCAAGCAGGTTGCGCGCGAATTCGCTGCCGATATCCTAAAACTGATGGGGCTGGAGGGACTTTCCGGCTCGAGGATTTTCTTTGTTTCCAACCGTACGGGGGTGAAGCAAATCTGGGTGATGGACTACGACGGGTCCAATCAGAAACAGTTCGCGCGCTATCCGGAACTATGCACCATGCCGTCGGTTTCCTACGATGGAACGAAGATCGCTTTCACGCGTTTCTCCGCCAGCGGGCCGGTGATCATGATCCACGCCACCGACACCGGCCGGCGTCTCCCGTTCCTGAATCCCTCCGCGTCGTTCAACTCCAATCTCAGCTTTTTTCCCGACGGATCGAAGGTTGTGTTTGCTTCGAAGGTGAGCGGGTATGCCCAATTGCATATCGCGAATGCGGACGGCAGCGGGCTCCAGCGGCTTTCCAACAGCCGGGCGATTGAGGTGGAGCCGAAGGTGAACCCGAAGACGGGAGCGGACCTGGTGTTTGTGTCGGGTCGCAGCGGACCCCAACAGATATATAAAATGAATATTGATGGTGCGGACGTGACGAGGCTTACTACGGGGCAAGGGCAAGCCAGCAACCCAAGCTGGCATCCCGACGGCAAGCACATTGCCTTTTCCTGGACCAGCGGTTATGAGCCGGGGAACTTCAATATCTTTGTCATGGACGTCACCACGAAGGAATACGTTCAACTGACTTTCGGACGGGGGCGCAAT
Organism: Bryobacterales bacterium; assembly: GCA_020847975.1. Lineage (GTDB taxonomy): Bacteria > Acidobacteriota > Terriglobia > Bryobacterales > Bryobacteraceae > CADEFT01. Next base: position 54,795 of record JADLBD010000169.1, read on the forward strand.
GAGAACCCGTTCTGGGCGCCGGACGGCAGGCATCTGGTCTTCGCTTCCAACCGGGGCGGATCGATGCAGATATATACTATGCTTGCAGACGGTACACAAGTAAAGCAGTTGACAAGCGCAGGCCGCAATGAGATGCCTGTGTGGAGCAAACAGTAGACAGTCTCGAAACCATTTGACCAGCAGTACCCCATGCAGTTCCGGGAGTTTAGGAGGCAAGTTCAGGATGAGCAAGCGACAGATCGGTGCAGTACTATTGACAATTTCCTTGTTGTTTTTCGCGGAGGGTTGCAAAAAGAAGGTACCCGCCCCCCCGCCACCGCCCCAACCTAAGGTAGAAGCGCCGCCGACACCACCGCCGCCGGCCAGACCCGTGATCAGCAGTTTCACGGTAGAGCCATCGAGCATCGAGCGCGGCCAGTCAGCGACTTTGCGCTGGTCTACCGAAAACGTAACGTCGGCCACGATTGATCAGGGCATCGGCTCAGTGGATGCGAACGGATCGCGCCAGGTTTCGCCCTCCGACACCACCACCTACACGTTGAGCGTGAGGGGACCGGGTGGAGAAGCCAGCCAGTCGGTGACGCTGCGTGTCACGGCTCCGCCGCCGCCGCCGCCGCCGCAAGTGCCCCAGATGTCCATGGCCGAGCGTGTGGCGAAGGAAGTCCAGGATGCGTTCTTCGATTTCGACAAGAGCGATATCCGCGAGGATGCCCGGGTTGCGCTGCAACGCGACGCGGACGCCTTGAAGGCGATCTTCCGTGACTTCTCGAGTGGCACGGTAACGATTGAAGGTCACTGCGACGAACGCGGATCCGCGGAATACAACCTCGGCCTCGGCGACCGCCGCGCCACCTCGGCCCGTGACTTCCTGGTGCAACTCGGTGTACCCGCCGACAGGCTCAAGGTCATCAGTTACGGTAAGGAGCGTCCGCAGTGCACGGAGTCCAATGAAGAGTGCTGGCAGAAGAACCGCCGCGCGCACTTCGTCGGGCAGTAAACCAACAGTCCGATAACCGGGACCGGAGCGCGCCAACCGCTCCGGTCCTTTCTCGTATTTGGGAGGAATATGGCTGACATGCGGCGTATGCTAGCAACGTTGTGGATCGCTACCACGCCCCTGATGGCGCAAAAGACGAACGATCTGATCCGCGAAGTGCAGCGCGATCTGGCGGGTGTCCAACAGGACGTGAAGACCTTGAACAGCAAGTTCGACGAAAAGATTGCAGTGCTCACTACGCTGGTTCAGCAGGCGGTGCGCGAAGCTGATTCGTCGAGCAAGGGCGTTGCCGTTCTCGACCAGCAGATCAAGGACAGCCTGACGCAGCAGCGGAACATGCTGGCCGCTCCCGTGGCCGCGCTCAACTCGAAGATCGAGCAGATGAGTTCCGATTACAGCTCTCTCAACGAAAACGTGAAGGACATGAACAGCCGCCTGGTGAAACTGGAGGGCAAGCTGAATGATATCCTGACGGCACTCCTGGTGATGGCCAAGCCGCCGGCACCGCCGCCGACGGAAGGAGGCGCTGGAGGGGCGACGGGTGGACCGCCGCCCGGAGCTACTCCGGATATCGTATTCAACCAGGCCAGAAGGGACCAGCAGACCGGCAACTATGAGTTGGCCCTTACGGAATTTAGGGATTTTCTCCGCTTCTATCCCAATGAGGAGCGCGCGCCGAGCGCGCAGTTCCACATCGGAGAGATACTGAATTACCAGAAGGACTACGACGGCGCCATTTCAGCGTTTGATGCCGTGCTGGAAAAATATCCGGAGAACAACAAGACTCCGGATGCGATGTACCTGAAGGGCCGGGCTTTGATGCAAACCGATCGCAAGAGCCAGGCCTCGAAGGTGTTTACGGAATTGATTGCGAAGTATCCGAATACAGAGGTCGCACGGAAGGCCCGGGATCTGAAGAAGCAAATCGCGGGCCCCGTCACAACGCGAAAGCGCCGCTAAGGGATGTTCAGGTTTTTTCTTATTTGGTTCGCGGCCGCAGCCGTTCTCCCCGCTCAGCAACCCTCCCCGGTTTCCAATCCGAAGAGTCTGTACGCCTTCCCCGGCAGAACACCCAAACTGGACGGTGTTCTCGAGAAAGGGGAGTGGGAAGACGCGACGCAGTTTTTCGGCATGAAGGACTGGGTGCCTCAATTCAGCCCGACCACGGATCCCAAGGATCTCTCCCTCCATGGCTACGTCAAGCACGACGATCACCGCCTCTACTTTGCTTTCGACATTACCGATGACGTGCTTTACGGCATCGACACTCCACGCTGGCTGCCAGATGAGAATCCGAAAGCCCATGAACTGACGCGCGAAGGGTTTCCCTGGTTCGGCGACGAGATGGAACTCCTCATCAATGCCACCAACCAGTGGAAGGGAGACGAGAGCGCCGCCGGAAACGGATTGAACTGGCAGATGGTGTGCAATCTCACGAAGTCGCGGTTGGGCGGCGTAGGGAAAGGCGGGCTGATCGAGGGGGAGCCGCGGCGCGACCTGAACGCCTGGAACACCTACCGGAACTGGATTGAATCGCACGCCATGGAGTGCGCCGCCAAGCCCAAGCCTGAAGGAAAAGGTTACATTATCGAGTGGGCTGTGAATTTCGATCCCTGTCTCGAAGTGGAGCCCGGCAAGTTTTACTCGCCCGCCCTGGGCAACCGTCCGATGGGACTGAACATTGCGGCCGGCGATCTCGATGAGAAGGAGAGAGGCGAGGGCAACTTCGGCAATTTCCACCACGAGGATTGGTTCGCCGGCGCCAAGAACGTGCGCACGCAGTTGCGACATTGGGGAACACTATGGATAATGTCCGACCAGTACAAACCGCCGCCTCCGAAGCCGGCCCCGAAGAAAGCGCGGAAGAGTTCGCGAAAAAGATCGACTACGAAATCCTCGCGGCAGCGCTGACGGAGGACGAACTCTACAACCGCTGTCTGGAGGCGCGCGCTCTCGGGTTGGGAGCCGTGGTGGTGCGGCCGTGCGACGTGGATTCCGCCGAGCGCTTCCTCAACCTTGGCGTGGTCAAGGTGGCCAGCGTGACGGGGCATCCTTACGGCAGTTCGAACACCGGGGTGAAGGTCTACGAATGCCGCGATCTGTTGCGGCGCGGGGTACGGCAAATCAATGCCTATCCGAACCCCGGCAAGCTTCTTTCCCGCCAGTTTCAACACCAGGAAGTGGAGTTGATCCAAATGGCGGACTCCTGCATCGAAGCCGGAGCCGTTCTGAAGGTTGTGGTGGACAACGACCTGCTGAATGAAGAGATGAAGATCATTCTGTGCCGCATGGCCAAGAGAGTGAACGCTCATTTCGTCACCACGACAAAGCCGAGCGATCTGGAACTTCTCCTCAAGCATTGCGGTCACCTGGTGAAGCTCGAGTGTGGAGGCGTGGAAACGCTCGAGCAGGCGCGATCCGCCCTCGCCTCCGGGTGTGTGCGGTTCTCCACGGCTATGCCGGGTGCGATTCTTGCGGAATTGGAGAAGGAGAACGCAACGCGGGCGAAGACGGCAACCTAGCCGGCGATCCTCTTTATTGTTCGCTGAGCCGGCCACCGGCCGGGGTGTGCTGTGAAGGGACTGCCTTGGGTACGAATACCACAAGCCGAAGATAGAGCCACAGCAACTGTCCGAAGGTCTTCATCAGCGAGCGGACACGGAAGAACTGGCTGCGGCCATATTTCCGCTCATAGTGGCGCACCCCGACTTCGCGCACCAGGCACCCGGTGAGTTCCAGTTTCTTCACCAGTTCGACGCAGATGGTGCCGCTGGTGGAAAAGAGCTGGATTTCCTCGAGCAGGGACCGGCGCACCAGACGATAGTCGCAATCGATATCGCGGATGCGGATGCCGAACAGGGCCCTGGCGAAGGCGTTGTAGACGTTGCCGATCCAGATGCGGTGGACGGGATCGTGGCGTTCCACCTTGAAGCCGTTGACCAGGCCGACGTTCGAGCCGGCGCGTGCGAGCAAACCGGGCAACTCGTTGACATCGTATTGGCCGTCCCCATCGGTGTAGAACACAAACTCCTTGGTGGCGGCCGCAAAGCCGCTGCGCAAGGCCCCGCCATAGCCGCGATTTTTCGGATGCGTGATGATTCGCAGGTGAGGCGCGTATGTTTTTGCTAGCTCCTCCAGCACTTGCGCCGTATTGTCCTGGCTGCCGTCGTTGACGACGACCACTTCGTAGTCGAGAACATGTTCCTGGAGCACAGCGAAGGTGGTGCGCAGCAGACCCGGCAGAGAAGGAGCGTCATTGTAGGCTGGAAAGAACACGCTCAGGGATGGAAACATTCGTCACCTCAGTGGAACTTGAGATCAATGCGATACGCGTAAATGGAGTGACCGCGCCTGGCGATGGGCTCGAGCGGCCGGAACACCTGATAGTAGTTGTGATAACGAGTCATCATGCCGGAGGCGGCATCCCATTCCGTACGCCGGTGTCCTGGCTGGCCGAGGGTGGCCGGAACGGGCAGTCCTAACAGATGCGGCACCCATCCGGCGCTGATCTTGAGGAGGTGGGGCATGTCCCGGGGAGGAAGCGTATCGTCTCCCCGCCAGTAAAGGCAAGAAGATGGAAGGCGGCTCGGCTCATCCACAGTCACTCCCCGGCGCGCAACCCCCAGCGCCATGGCGATGGACATCGCAATGAGAAGGGCGCAAAGCGCCAGGCGCTCCCATGGTCTGACCGGAGAGCCGGATGGCAATGGCACAAGTATTGGCACGGTGACCGAGTAAGCGATTCTACAGAGGCGGACAAGCGCTACACCATACTGGGATTTCTGTATGAAAAAGCAGCACGGCTCTCCCCTGGAGCATGTTCTCCTGAAGGTACGCCGCGGCGGGAAATCGATAGCGATTGTTCCGTGAGTAACCACTTATGAGAGAATGAGCGCCAGAACTACCATGATTCGTTGGATTCTTTCCGCCATCCTCGTCCTGATGCAGACGGCCTGTAGCGGCCCTTATTCCACTGGGACCGTCAACGCAACCGGCACCGGCAGGCCGCCAACGGTCCTGGTGAAAACGCTGGAAGTAGAGAATATCCCCGAGGTCATCAGCGCCACGGGGGAACTGCTGGCGGAGGATGAGGCTACGCTGCGGGCGAAAGTTCCGGGACGGGTGGCGAAGCTCTACGTCGATCTCGGCAGCCGGGTGAACGAGGGCGACCCGATCGCGGAGTTGGAGAAGGAAGACTACGATTTGCGCCTGCGCCAGGCGGAGGCTTCCGTCGAACAGACTCGCGCGCGCATCGGACTTGGCCCTGGGGACGCTGACACCATAGATCCCGAAAAGACCTCGATCGTGCGGCAGGCGGCCGCCTCGCTCAAGGAGGCGACGCTGATGTACAACAATGCCAACGAACTCTTCAAGAAGGGCATTGTTTCGAGCGTGGATTTCCAGCGCGCGGACGTCGCTTTGCAAGCCGCCGAAGCACGCCGGCAGGCGGCCATCGAAGAGGTTTACCGCACCATCGCCGAAATCCGGCAACACCGCCACGAAGCCGCCCTGGCTAAGCAGCAGCTTTCTGATACGGTGATCCGGGCTCCGTTCCGCGGCGCCATTACGCAGCGGATCGCCACGCTTGGCGAATACCTGGCCGTCAATGCCCCGGCTGTTGTCCTGGTCCGCTGGCATCCGCTGCGGGTTCGCTTGAGCGTGCCGGAACGACAGGCGTACAAGGTGAAGGCCGGCCAGCGGATTGACCTGACGCTGGCGGGGCAAGCCACGCCCCAACCCGGCCGCGTGGTACGCATTTCACCGGCCATCGAAGCGCAGAACCGCTCGCTTACGGTGGAGGGCGAGGCGCCGAACGAGGACGGACGTCTCCGCGCCGGATCGTTTGTCGAGGCAACCATCGTGGTGAATCCGGATGCGCGGGGAATCGCCGTACCCATGCGCGCGATCTTGAGTTTCGCCGGCGTGGACCGCGTCTTCGCCGTCTCCGGGAATTCCCTGGAAGACCGGCAAATCCGCCAGGGCAGGCGGCTCGGCGGAGAACGGGTCGAGGTGGCGGAAGGACTCAAACCCGGCGACCGCATTGTCCTCGAGCCAAGCGACCGTTTCACCCCTGGAATGAAGGTGGAAGTGGCAGGGCGCTGACATGCAGAAACTCGCGGAAGTCTGTATCCACCGGCCGGTATTCGCCGTGATGCTCATCATGGCCCTCATCGTGGTGGGCGGTGTTTCCTACGGCAAGCTGGGAATCGACCGCTTCCCCGATGTCGATATCCCCATCATCAGCGTCCGCACGCAGTTGATCGGGGCCTCGCCAGAAGAAATTGAAACCACCATTACCCGCCGCATCGAGGATGCCGTCGCCACTGTGGAAGGCATCGAAGACATTCGCTCCACGTCCACGGAGAGCATGTCCATTGTCACCATCACGTTCAACCTGAAGCGGAACATCGACGTGGCCGCGCAGGACATTCGTGATGCGGTGGCCACGGTGATCAGCCTGCTGCCGCGCGACGCCAAGCCGCCGCTCATCCGCAAACTCGACACGGAAGCCTCCCCCATCCTGAGCCTGGTGGTTTCCGGACCGCGCACTCCGCGCGAGCTTTACGAACTGGCCGACCGCGAAGTGAAGGACAACATCGAATCGCTCGGCGGTGTGGGGCAGGTGATGGTGATCGGCGGGCAGCAGCGCGCGGTGAACGTTTGGGTGGACGCCAATCGCCTCGCTGCTTATAAAATCCCCATCATCAAGGTGCGCGACGCCGTGGAACGGCAGAATTCGGAAATCCCCGGCGGGCGTGTGGATGAAGGCAGGCGGGAGCTGGTGCTGCGCACCCTCGGCCGTTTCGCCGACCCGCGCATGTTCAACGACCTGGTGGTGGCCACCATCGGCAATGCTCCTGTCCGTATCCGCGACATCGGCTATGCCGAAGACGGCCATAAGGAGCAGCGCACCGCCGCCCGCTATGACGGCAAGACGGCGGTGGCGTTGCAGGTCCGCCGGCAATCGGGAGCCAACACCATCGAGGTGATCCACAACGTCAAGGAGAGGCTTCCGCGGATCCGGCAAGTGCTGCCGCCGGGGGTGAACCTCGATATTGTGCAGGATCAGTCGCGCTACATCGAAGCCGCGTTCCATGAAGTGCGCCTGCACCTGATTCTCGGGAGCATTCTGGCTTCGCTCGTGGTGCTGCTGTTCATGCGGAACTGGCGCGCCACCATAATCGCGGCGGTGGCCATTCCCGCCTCCATCATCTCCACGTTCGGCGTGATGTACGCGTTCGGGTTCACGCTCAACAACATCACGATGCTGGCCCTGGTGCTGATGGTGGGCGTGGTGATTGACGACGCCATCGTGGTGCTGGAGAACATTTTCCGCTTCATTGAAGAGAAGAACCTGCCGCCGATGAAAGCCGCGGTGCTCGCAACCAAGGACATCGGCCTCGCCGTCATGGCGACCACGTTCAGCCTGGTGGTGATCTTCCTGCCCGTGTCCTTCATGTCGAGCATTTCCGGGCGGTTCCTCTACAGCTTCGGTGTGACGGCGGCGGCAGCGATTCTGGTCTCGCTGCTGGTGAGCTTCTCGCTGACTCCGATGATGAGTTCGCGAATGCTGAAAGTGCAGCATCATGCGCACGCGCCCGGCGAATCCGATTCCGATTCGCGCCGCGGCTTCTACGGAATCCTTGACCGCATCTACACGAAGTTCCTGTGGTGGTCCATGCATCACCGCATGATTGTCGCCTCCTGCGCCGTGGTGGTGATCTTCTCCTGCGTCCCGCTCTACAAAATGGTGCGGCAGGAATACATTCCCACGAATGTGGATGAAGGCGAGTTCGAATTGAACATCACGGCGCCGGAGGGCGCAAGTCTTGCCTCGATGGAGGCGGTGCTGCGGCACGTGGAGAAGGATCTCTTCGCGCTGCCGGGAGTGGAGCATCTGTTGGCCACGGTCGGCGCCAGCTATCTCAGCGCTGTCAACAGCGCCCAGTGTTTCGTGCGTATTGGGAATGTGGAGGACCGCGTTTTCTCCATTCCGCGCCTGATCGAGAAGACGCTGCAGGGAAAGCCTCTCGACGCCTTCCGCGGCATCTACTCACAACGCGATGTGATGCAGGCCATCCGCGCCATTTTCAAGCAGTATCCCGATCTGCGCGTTCAGGTGCGCAACTCGCAGACGATCAACCAGGGGTCGGCGCCAGTGGATATTGACTTCGTCATCCGGGGGCCGGAACTGGAGGCTCTCAGCAACTACAGCGAAACGATGCGCACCGAGGCGATGAAGATCCCCGGGTTGGTGGACGTCGACACCACCCTCCGCATGACCAAGCCGGAACTGCGCGTGTCGATTGACCGCGACCGCGCGGCGGACCTCGGCGTGGACGCTGCCGACATCGCGGATTCGCTCCGCATCATGGTGGGCGGCGACGACGAAGTGTCGCGATTTCGCGACGACAAACTCGCTGAGGATTACGACGTCGAAGTGCGGCTCACCGGTGTGGACCGCCGCGATGCGAGCGCGGTTTCCAACCTCTATGTGCCGGCGCGCAGCGGGCAGATGGTTCGTCTGGACAATGTGGTGAAGCTGAAGGAAGGAATGGCTCCCTACCGCATTGAGGGCTTGAACCGCCAGCGCCAGGTGGGCATCCGCGCCAACATCGCGCCCGGCTATGCGCTCGCTGACCGGCTGGAGGAGATGTTCAAACTCGCCGCAAAGCTGAACATGCCCGTGGCGTACTCGACGGCGGTGATCGGACGAGGGCGTGAATTCGAGCGCACGTTCGGCGAGTTCCTCATCGCCTTCCTGCTCTCCATCGCGTTCATGTACATGATTCTCGCTTCGCAATTCGAGAGCCTCGTACATCCCATCACGATCCTGCTCAGCCTGCCGCTTGCCGTTCCGTTCGGCTTCTATTCACTGTGGCTGTTTCAGGATACGCTGAACCTTTATTCCGCGCTCGGCATCCTGGTGCTGTTCGGTGTTGTGAAGAAAAACTCGATTCTCCAGATTGACCACACCAACAACCTGCGGCGTTTGGAAGGGATGAACCGGCTGGATGCCATCATGCAGGCCAATCGCGACCGCTTCCGCCCGATTCTGATGACGACTCTGACGCTGGTGGCCGGGATGCTTCCGCTTGCGCTCGGCGCGGGGCCCGGCGCCGAGGAGCGGCGTTCCATCGCCATCATTGTCATCGGCGGCCAGAGCCTGTCCCTGTTTTTGACTCTGCTGGTGACTCCGGTGGCCTACTCGCTGTTTGACGACCTCGGCGCAGTCGTCGCCCGCCGCCGGGTGGAGCAGCACGTCCCGGCCGCAACAGACTGAGGAGGTTTTCGTGGCTCAGGATCAATGGCTCGAATTGGGGGCTTGCGACCCCAAGGCTCTGGTCAATGCGCGGCTCGAATGCCACCACGCCGTGCAATTGCTGACGCACGTGGCGCGCGGCTATATCCCCGCCAGGGAGGATGACAGCCATACCAACCTCGGCTGGGATCACGCCCGCGGCGCGCTGATGGGGCGGGAAGTGGAGATGGTTTCCCCGGCCTTGCAGTTCGGCCTCCAGGTGGCGGATCTCGCTTTGCTGTGTGGGGAGCAGAGCCTTGCCCTGCACGGCCGCACATGGGACGAGGCGGCGGACTGGATTCGCGGGGTCCTTCAGGAGCACGGCCTTTCCCTGGAGCCTTTCGGTAAGCCTTTGCACTTCGAGATTCCCGATCACCCCGCGGCGCACGGCGCACCCTTCGATGCGCTCAACGAAGCAGTGGCGCTGGCGGAACTGGCGCGATACTGGGCGAACGGAGACTTGGCCCTGCGCGGCATCGCCGGCCCCGTCCGCTGCTGGCCGCACCATTTCGACATCGGCGCGCTGCTCGAGTTGCCGGCAGGACGATCCATTGGTTTCGGCCTGGAACCGGGCGACGAATACTATCCCCAGCCGTACTTCTATGTCAGTCTCTATCCGAATCCCGATCCTGCTGTATTGCTTCCTCTTGCGAACGGCGGACACTGGCACACCGACCGCTGGGTGGGAGCGGTAGCGACGGCCGAGGAGTTCGCACGCGGCGATGCGGCGTGGCAAGAGGCTTGGGTGGGCCGGTTTGTAGGGGAAGCGGTGGGGAGATTGAAGAGGGTGGCGAGAGCCTGACGAGTTATCTATCTCGCGGCAAGCGGCGCCAATCACCAAGTGGAGGGTCGACAGCAAAATACTCAGCGACCCACGGCCTACAATAGAAGGTAGCCATTAATTGATTGCAGTTCAGGTACCGCAAACCATGAAAACTTACACCGCAGTGATTGAGCAATGCCCTGAGACTGGCCTTTATGTCGGTTATGTGCCGGGCTTCGCGGGAGCCCACTCGCAAGGTGCGACACTCGATGAACTAAACAGGAATCTCCGCGAGGTTCTCGCCATGCTCCTTGAAGAGGGTGAGCCCCAACTCGATACGACTTTCGTTGGGACGCAGTCGGTCACATTGGGTTGATTGTGGGAATACGGAGGGTTCTGCGACCGCGCGAAGTCATCAATATCCTGGAGTCTATGGGATTTGTGGAGGTCAGGCAGCGCGGCTCGCATAAGCAATTCCGGCATCCCGATGGAAGGTGTACGACGGTTCCTGTCCATGGCGGGCGGGACATATCGCCAATTTTGCTCCGTCAGATCGCAAAGGATGTTCATTTGAACCTCGAAGATTTCCTCGACAAGAGTTAGAGTCGCATTCTAACAAGGGCGGCTCAACCTGCCATCGCCTTCACCGCGATCTTCAATCCCAAGTCCACGGCGCCCCACACAAATCCGCTGTGGAACGGCTCGCCGCTCGAGAATCGCCAGGGGAGGTAGGCTCCCATCACCTTCTTCCCCACTCTCCATAACGGAGACACTCCCACTTTGTAACGATCCTCATCGAACGCATCCGCTGTTACGGGGACTACGGGGTTCGCTGTGTACTTGAACGGAACCTGTGCGAAGGTGGCTTTGTTCAGGTAATCCATTACTGTGATGCACATCGGCTCGAATTCCACCTCCGGTTTCGTGTGGAGGATTTCGGCGGCGATATGATCGGCCGCGGCGTCCGCCTGGAGCAGCGCCAGGAACGCCATTTTGACGGGATAGTTGCTTGCGTCGCCGGCGGCGAAGACGCGCTCCATGCTCTCCACGCGTCCGCTGGCCGGTGAAACCTGCAGGAAGCCGCGTTCGTCCTGCGGCAGTGACAGGTAGGATTTCGACGCTGCGTATGCCGGAAATGAGACCAGCAAATCGAATGCGGCGCTCTCGCCATTGGAATAGAAGACACGGCCCGGTTCCACATGATCCACCGTCCAGCGCCTGTGCCCGGTGATGGATCGCCCGGCGAATTCCTCGATGATTACCGTGTTCAGGCGAGGCCCGAACGACTGTAGGTACGTTTCCTCCACCGTCGTGAAGGTAATCTCGACGCTGTCGCGAACGCCCTGCTCCCGGAGCCAGGTTTCGGTCATGATCGCCATCTCGTAAAGAGGTCCTGGACAGAGGTTGTTGGGAGGAACCACAAATAACAGCCGCTGCCTGCTCTCACGTGCTTTCTCCGAAATGCGCCGGTATTGCTCCCGCAGCTTCAGCATCTCTTCGGCGGACCAAACAGTGACGGCATGATCGGCCAATCCGGGGATCTCCGCCGCGCGCATCGCGGCGCCTGTCGCGATCACCAGGTAGTCGTAGGGCACTTCATTGTCCGGCAGATGCACCATCCGCCTGATGGAGTCCACTGCTTCCACGCTCGATTCAATGAACTCGATATCTTTGCGCCTTGCAGGTTGATCGATCCAGACGCGGTACTTCTCCGGGTTCTCACCGAACGGGACGTAAATCAGGTTCGGCTTGAAGAGAAAATAGCCGCGGTTGGAAACCAACGTGATGTCGGCCTTGCCGTGCAGTTTGTGGCGCAAAAAGAACGCCGCTTCCAGACCGGCGAAGCCGCCGCCAAGTACCACCGCCTTGGGCCTGCGTTTCATAGGGCATCTCCTGCCCTATTAGGGACGCAACGGGGTGTCCTTGACAAGGGGTAGCACGCGGCCGCCGCCTCGGATACAATCGTCTGCACAGTAGAGGAGGCGCCGAATGGATTGCTCCGATTGTAAACCGGATCGCCGTGAGTTTCTCAAAGTCGCCGCCATGGGCTCCCTGGCCTTGGCCGCGAATTCCGCTCCCAAAATCCCCACTGCCACATCGGAATCGCTGGTGACGACCTTCTACAAGTCACTCACCGATGAGCAGAAGAAAACGATGTGGATGCCCTTCGATCATCCGCTGCGCAGTAAGGTGGACAACAACTGGTTCATCACCCCCGCGCGAGTAGGTAAGTTCGCACCCGACCAGCAGGCGATGATCCGTGAGATCTTCCAAGGTCTCTATAATCCGGATTTCTTCGACAAGGTAATGCATCAGTTGGAAGAGGATGCCAAGGGTCTCCAATATTATTCGGTGGCGCTCTTCGGAGAGCCGGCCAGCGGTAAGTTCGAGTTCGTGCTCACCGGGAGGCACTGCACCGTTCGCTGCGACGGTGATTCGGTGGACGGCACGGCTTTTGGCGGCCCCATCTTCTACGGCCACCAGGCAGGAAAGAGCTTCACCGAGAATCCGGATCATCCGGGCAACGTCTATTGGTATCAGGCCAAACGAGCCAATGACGTTTTTCACGCGCTCAGCGGCAAGCAGCGGGAGATGGCGCTGCTCGACAAGCCGCGCGAGGAGAAGGCCACGGAAACCGTCGTTCTCAAAAAGAAGGGAGAGATTGCCGGGCTGCCCGTGTCCGATATGTCACGGGACCAGCGGCAACTGGTGGAGAAGGTTCTTGGGGACCTGCTGCTCCCCTACCGCAAAAAGGACGTCGACGAAGCCATGCGCTACATCAAGGCCAACGGCGGAGTATCGTCCTTGAACATGTCTTTCTTCAAGAGTGAAGACCTGGGCGGAGACGGAATCTGGGACATCTGGCAACTGGAGAGCCCCACCATGATCTGGTACTTCCGCGGCGCTCCGCACGTTCACACGTGGGTCAATATCAAGGCCAACGCGTAGCTACGCGCGGCCAGGCGCGATCCACCGCGTCAGGTCCACGTTGCTTTCAAAGCAACTTGGCCCGGGGGCGCCCGCGGCGTTGAATACAATCAGCGGCACTCGCGTTTCCGAAAATCCGCCGTGGCTGCGGTACTCCGCGGGCAGCGTCTGGGACTCCGTATCGAGACCGCCGAATACCGTGTCCCCGTCGCCCACAACCACCAGTTCTCCGATTCGGGATGCCATAGTCCGAAATTGCCGGGCCGCTTCGCTGCGCGTCAGCACTCGCTGAATGCCCGGCAGCTTGCCGATCACTTCCGCGGCGCGGCCGGCATCCTTTGCGGACTTCAGGTAAACCCAGGCCGTGCCGCCAAAGCCTCGGTGGTGCTTCAGGTACTTGTCCTGTTCGGCGGAAATGGCGGCGCGCAAGGTCACCCCGCGCACCGCGCACGCCTTCTCGAGGTCCCAGCACTTGCTCTTGTGATGCATGCCGTGGTCGGCCGTCAGCAAAATCGCGGCATCGGGCGCGGCGGCGGCAACCTCTCCGAAAAGGGCGTCGAGCGCGGCCAGGTGCCGCTTCGATTGTGGGGCTTCCGGCGGCCACATGTGCATCGGATAGTCGGTGGTATGGATGTAGAGAAGCCCGATCTCCGGATGATTGCGCAAGATCCAGACCGCGGCCTTCAGGAGCCAGTGATTGATTTCGGAGCTGTAGATATCCGGCGCCGGTCCCAGGCGTTCGACCCATTCCTTCGGAGGAATCTCCGCGGAGAGGATGAGGCTTGCTCCGCGAGGCAGCAGGCTGATGGTCTTCTTCTTTGATGAAAGCAGCGCGGAGCGGACACCCTGCGGCGCCAGTTTTTCGAACAGCGTGGGGCGCAACACCAGGTCCGCGCTCTCCATGTACATCTCTTTCCCGCTGGCTTCGTCCAGAAAGAAGTTGGCGGTGATGCCATGCTCGCGCGGCCAGCAGCCGCAGCAGACGCTGGCGTTGTTGGTGTTGGTCACCGAGGGCATCACGTCAGAGACCGATTTGCGAATTCCCTGCTTGCCCCATCCCTCGAGGACAGGCATCCTGCCGGCGGCGATGTAGTCTTCTCCAAGCCCATCGATGAGGAACACGATCCGCCGCTGCGGGCGCTGCGCCAGCAGAGCGGGCGAGGTTTGAAGAAATAGGCGCCGGTTCATCTACTTCGCCATCGCAAAGGTGAAAATCGAGCTTCCGGAGGCGATCGTCACAAACTGGCGGCCGTTGCGTGCGTATGTGATGGGGGCCGCGATGACCGCGCCTCCCAGTTGCTTGCGCCACACCGGCTTTCCTGTCTTCGCGTCGAGGGCAAAGAAATAGCCGTCACCATCTCCGCTGAAAATCAGGCCGCCCGCGGTGGCGAGAATCCCTGCCGAAGGGGGACGCACCATTTCCCATCGCCACCTCGTATCTCCCGTGGAAGGATCGAGCGCCAGAATCGAGCCTCTCGGGAAATGTCCTTCGCCGGTGAACGTGCTGCCCTGATACCACTGCCCCTCCAGATACTCCTGGTTGGTCATGTAATAAGTGTGGCACCCGTCCGTCGAGGAAGTGTAGTAGAGACCGGTGTGTGGACTGTACGCCGTTGGCTGCCAGTTGTGTCCCCCACCCCCGCCAGGACAGCTCTTGTTCCCCTCCGGCGTCGGATCCTGGCCGGGAACCAGAATCGGCCGGCCGTCTTTGTCCAGGCCTTTCGCCCAGCTCACTTGCGTGTAGGTCTTGGCCGCGAGCAGTTTCCCTGTCGCACGGTCGAGCGCGTAATAGAATCCATTGCGATTCGCCATCACCACCGCCTTCACCTTCCGCCCCTGATGATTCACGTCAAGGAGAACCGCGTCCTCGGTGGCGTCCCAATCGTGCGTGTCGTGCGGCGTGAACTGGAAGTGCCACTTCCGTTCACCGGTATCGGCGTCCAGCGCTACCAGGCTACAGGTAAACAGGTTGTCCCCGGGCCGCACGTCGCCGTTCATGTCAGGACCGGGGTTGCCTGTTCCCCAGAAGATGGTGTTCGTTTCCGGATCGTAAGATCCCGTCACCCACGTGGAACCGCCGCCGCGCCGGAACGCATCGGTATCCTTGGGCCATGTGTGGCCGCCTTCTTCGTTCGGTCCCGGCACGGTCCAGAACCTCCAGGCGCGTTTGCCGGTCTTGGCGTCGTAGGCGTCGATGAATCCGCGAATTCCGTACTCGGCTCCGGCGATTCCAATTACCACCTTGTCCTTCACCACCAGCGGCGCCACTGTGGCAGTGTAGCCTTTCCTGTAGTCGGCGATATTGGTTTCCCAAAGGACGCCGCCGGTCTTGGCATCGAGGGCTACGAGCGTGGATTCGATGTTGACCTTATATAGCGTGTCGCCGAGCATCGCGAACCCGCGGTTTACCTGGCCGCAACAGAGATTGAGCCCAAGCGGCGGTGTCTTCGTATACCGCCATAACTGCCGGCCGGTGGCAAGATCGAGGGCGAACGCAGTGTTTTCCGGGCCCGTCACGTACATCACGCTGCCCTTCACCAGCGGCGTGGTTTCGTGCTTGCCCGGAACTCCGGTCTGGAATACCCATTCGAGTTGGAGGGACCTGATATTGCCTGCGTGAATCTGATCGAGAGGACTGTAACGCCAGGAGGCATGGTTCAGCCCATAGGTCAGCCAGTCCGAGTCCGGAACCTGGGCGGCTGCGGCGGAGGTCAGGATCAGGATCAGCGTGCAGGCTTTCATTGGACCTCGCCCCGCAAAGTGACCAGATAAGCGAGCAGGTCATTGATTTCGGACTCCACGAGGCCTTTGTATGCCGGCATGAGTGAAACGTACTCGCGGTCACACGCAGTTACCTCGTCCCGCTGAAAGGAATGAAGAGAGCCATCCATGGTCATCAACTGCGCCGAAAAATTATCGAAACCTCGCTGTGTTCCTGTAATTTTCCGGCCGTCTCTGGTGACCACGGTGATCTTGTAGAAACGGGGAGTCAGGTCGGCATTGGGATCGAGCAGCGACTCCCGCAAATAGGCCAAGCTCCGTTGCCGTCCGGCGCGCGAGAGGTCTGGGCCCATCGGTCCTCCCCTGGCTCCTACACGGTGGCAAGCGCCGCAGTTTCCTCTCCCCCAGAAGAGGGTTTCGCCAGCCGCCGCGTTCCCCTTTGCCGGGACTGCCTGGTGAGTGGCCACAGAGCGGATATACGTCACTAAGCGCCACACGTTGTCACCGCCAATCGTTACCCCGAAGGCCTGCATCTCCGTTCCCGAAATGCCGTTCGAGATCACCCGGAACAGGTCCTCGTCCTTGTTTCCCGCGTCATAAACGCCGAGCGTCAGGTCGGGACCACGGCCGCCCCTCGCCTTGATTCCGTGGCAAGGGGCGCAGATCGAGCGAAACGCCGCGCGGCCGATATCCGCTGCTGTCGCGTTGCCGGCGAACGGATTTTGCGCGGTCAGAGCACCGGGAAGGAGGATGGCAAACCACGCCGCGCGAGACTGCACCCCATAGGTATTAGAACGAGTCGATACTCGATGTCAAGGGAAATTATCTCAGTCCTGCTCTTCGGAGGGTTCGCTTTCCAGCCGGTCAAAGATTTCCGGGATCGCATCGAGCGCGGAACCCATCGAGGGATCTTCTTTCAATTCGAGCAACAGCGGGTAGTTGCTCTGGCGCGAGCGCAGCAGGCGCATCGTTTTCCGCCAGTTGGTGGTGCCCCCCGGTTTGAGATAGGGGAAGAAGTGCGCATCGTTCACGCTGTCGTTGTCGTGCACATGGGTGGAGCGGATGCGATCGGCCATGATCTGGTATGCCTGCTCCACGCCCTCCATGACGTTGGCATGGCCAGTGTCGAAACAGAAGTGCAGATCGAGGTGAGTCATCTCGAGGAAGTGTACCAACCGCTCCGCGCTGGAAAGCTTGTTGGGGATGTTTTCGAGCAGGATCTCCACTCCCCGCTGCTTGGCAAAGACCCGCAGTTCATCCAGTGCGGTGAAGGCCGCCTCGAGCTTCTGTTCGTCGTATTCCTCGCCTCCTACTCCGATGTGCTGGATGAGGTACTTGCAGGGAATCACTTCCGCCACTTCGAGGGCGCGCTTGATTTCGTCCACCATGGCTGCACGCTTCGATTTGACGGGTTCGGTGATGGTAATCACCGCGTTCGGTCCGGTGCGCCCCCAGCAGTCATCGCTGTACATTGGCGCATGCAGCGCATGGAGATACAAGGGCGAATCCTGAAACCAGTGGCCCAGTTCGTTCACCTGCTCCTTGTTGTAATAATCCAGGTGTTGGCGTGCGCAGAAGATCTCCACCGCGGGTACGCCTGACTTCCAGATCTTGTCCAGCCACACGGTATTCAGCCGGTGATTGACGAAAAAATGCGTCGAAACAGCGTGTAACATGCGCTTGATACGGTCCCTGTCTTCAGAATCCGGCGGCTTTGCCGTGCGCGCGGCGATCAGTGCCGCCGGCAAGCCATCCGTCGGGCTGCACCACAATCGCCTCCACATTGGCCACAGACGAAATCCGGTCCACCGTGTGGCCGCGAGCCTTCAGCAGGGCAATTGTATCAGGTGAGAACCCTCTTTCGAGGTACAGCTTGTCCGGCATCCATTGATGATGGAAGCGGGGCGCGTCGATGGCGTCCTGCACATTCATTCCAAAATCGACGACATTCAGGATCACCTGAAGCACGCCGGTGATGATGCGCGATCCCCCCGGCGCGCCTACCACCATGAAGAGTTCGCCGTCCTTCAAGAGAATGGTAGGCGTCATCGAGGAAAGAGGGCGCTTGTTGGGCTGGATGGCGTTCGATTCCCCCTGCACCAGTCCGAACATGTTCGGCTCGCCCGGCTTGGCTGCGAAGTCATCCATCTCGTTGTTGAGCAGGAATCCTAACCCCGGAACCGTCACCCCGCAGCCGTAACCGCCGTTGATGGTATAAGTGAGCGCCACGGCGTTCCCCTTCTCATCGACGATGGAGAGATGCGTGGTCTCGGAGCTTTCCGCCAGTTGCAGATTCCCAGGCTTGATCTCCTCGGAGGTGGACGCTTTGCCCGGCTGGATGGAGGCGCGGCGCGCGGCAATGTACTTCTTGTCGAGTAGTTTGCTCACCTGCACGCGGAAGAAATCAGGATCGCCCAGATACTCGCTGCGGTCGGCGTAGTAGCGGCGCATAGCCTCGGCTACGAAGTGAATGGCGGCCGCCGACCCCGCTCCATAGTCCTGATAATTCGTTCCCTCGAGCATGCCCATCATCTGGAGAATGCCCAGCCCGCCGGAACTCGGCGGCGGGGCCGTGATGATGGAGTATCCGCGGTAGGCGCCGGTGAGCGGCTTGCGCTCCGCCGTGCGGTAGTTCTTCAGGTCATCGAGGGTGATCAACCCGCCATTGGCCTCCATCGCTTGCGCCAGCCTCTTTGCCGTCTCCCCCTCATAGAACTCCTTCGCGCCACCGCGCGCGATCCGCTCGAGTGTCCGCTGCAAGTCCGGCTGGGCGAAGATTTCGTCCGGCTCATAATACTTGCCGTTCCGCAGGAAGATCCGCTTCGATTCCGGGAACTGGCTCATCAGCTTCGCTCCGCTTTCGAGCGACTTCGCAAACGGATAGGACACGGGGAACCCTTGCGCCAGCCGGATCGCCGGTTCCACCAGTTCCGCCCAGGGTTTCGACCCGAACCTCCGGTGAGCTGTTTCAAGACCGCTCACCGTGCCAGGAACTCCCGCCGCCCGCCATCCGACGATGCTATCCCGGGTGGGCTTGCCCTCGGGACCAAGGTACATGTCGTGCGACGCTTTAGCGGGGGCGCGTTCACGAAAATCAAAGAAAGTGGATTCCCCGTTCGCCAGCCGGACCAGAAGAAAACCCCCTCCCCCCAGATTCCCCGCGGAAGGATGCGTAACCGCCAGTGCAAATGCCACCGCAACGGCGGCATCCACCGCATTGCCGCCGGCTTTGAGCACCTCGACACCCACGTTTGTTGCGTGCGGTTCCTGCGCCACCACCATCGCATGGCGGGCGTGTTCGGGATGGTCCGCGGCAAGAGGGAATGCAAGGAGCGAAACAGCGAGCAGATAAGAAAGAGTCCGGCGCACCATGTTCGATTTTACTATGCGCTGCTCCGCGGGCCGCTGCCGGGATTTGGATACAATCAGGCTATGCGCTGGATGTTCCTTTTCGCCTTCTGCCTCACGGCGGCGGAGGTGAAACTCGGCAAACCACTGACGGTTGCCTCGCCGCTGCCGGTGTCAAAGTTACTGGCGGAACCCGAGTCCTACGTCGGCAAGACCGTGCAGGTGAAGGGAAGAGTGACCGAGGTCTGCCAGATGGCCGGCTGCTGGACCAGCCTCGCCGATCCGGAAACAAACAAGATGATCCGCGTCAAAGTGAATGACGGCGAAATCGTGTTTCCCAAGGACGCTGTGGGAAAAACGGCGATTGCGGAAGGCGTGCTGAAGAAATTCACACTCACCCGCGAACAGGCGCTGGCCCGGGCCAGGCACGAAGCCGAGGAACAAGGCCGCAAGTTTAATCCCGCCTCCGTCAAAGGCGGCGCAACCATCTACCAGATCCAGGGGTCGGGAGCCGTTCTTCTGGACTAGCCTGCCGATAAATGATATGAAACTAGCCTCTGCCCTTCTGCTCGTTCTCTCTCTGTTTGCCCCCGCCCAGGTAGTGCGCCGGCCCAAATTGGTTGTCGCCATCGCGGTGGACCAGTTCCGCTACGACTACCTCACGAAGTTTCGCGATCAGTACAACAGCGGACTTTCCCGGCTGCTGACTCGCGGGGCGGTGTTCACGAACGCCTTCTACATCCACTTCCCCACCGTAACCGCCGTCGGCCATTCCACCTACCTGACGGGCGCCACCCCTTCCATCAGCGGCATCGTCGGCAACGAGTGGTACGACCGCGAGGAAGGCAAGGTGGTAACCAGCGTCTCCGACGACAATGCCGGGATGCTCGGTGGAGCAAGCCGCGGCGGAGGCAAAGCCGCATCCCCTCGCCGCCTGCTGGTGAGCACCGTCGGCGACGAACTCAAGATGGCGGGACGCGGCTCGAAAGTCGTGGGCGTGTCCGTCAAGGATCGCAGCGCGATTCTCCCATCCGGACACATGGCCGATGGCGCTTACTGGTTTGACGGTTCGAGCGGGAATTTCGTCTCCAGCACCTATTACTTCGCCGATCTCCCCGAGTGGGTGAAGAAGTTCAACTCCTCGCACCCCGCCGATCGCTTCCTCAGCAAGAGTTGGATCCCGGTGAGCGGCGGCGCGGCGTTCAAAACGATGCCGGCCACGGCGGATGCGAAATTCTATAGCGCGATCGAAGCAACTCCCTATGCCAACGAACTCATCGAGAAGTTCGCTGAAGCCGCGGTCACCGGAGAACAACTCGGGAAGCGCAACACGACAGACTTGCTTGCCATCAGCTTCTCGGCTAACGACTACGTCGGCCACGCCGTAGGTCCGGATGATCCCCAGGTTCGCGACATCTCCATCCGTACGGACCGCCTGTTCGGAGATCTGTTCCAGTTCCTCGAGGCGCAGGTGGGGATGCGCAATGTTCTTGTGGTGTTTACGGCTGATCATGGCGTAGTGCCCGTTCCCGAAGTGAACGCAGCCCGCAAAATGCCCGGCGGCCGGGTGTCGGGAAAGATGATCGCGGACAAGATCCAAAGCCGGTTGAGTGAGAAATACGGCCCGGGCAAGTGGTTGATCGGGAAGATTGGCGAATCCCAGTTCCTCAATGATGCGCTGATCCGGGAGAGAAAGCTCACGATGGACGAGGTATCCGAAACAGCGGCCCATGCGGCGCGCGAGGTCCCGCATGTGTTCCGCGCCTATTCCCGCGCCCAGCTTTCTCGCGGCGAAGTGCCCGGAGACATGGTGGACCGGCGGATTCTCAACGGCTTCAACCAGCGCCGGAGCGCGGATGTGACCGTGGTTCTGGAACCGTATTATCTGAACGAAGGCAAGGGGACTTCGCACGGCGCTCCGTTCCTCTATGATGCCCATGTCCCGGTCATCTTCATGGGGGAGGGCATCCGGTCCGGCCGCTATAACGAGAAGATCGCGCCGAACGATATTGCCCCTACCCTGGCAACCATGCTCGATGTGGAAACGCCCAGCGGCGCGGTGGGCCGGGTCCTGACGGAGATTCTGATCGAGCCGCATCCGGCCGCGGCGAAGTCCGCCAAATGAGCGAGCCTAACGTGACGCCTGGAGGCTGCCCTTCGGAGCCATGACGACGCGCGCCATGCCGGGATGCAGTTCGATTCGGTCCATGTTGTAGCCGAGTTCGAAATCCTTCCCCACCTTCGCCTGCGGATACAGCGGATTGACGAAGGTCTTGATGAGCAGATCGAGCGCGCGGCCCTGGATGGTGTTGCCGCCGACATTGACCCGCTCCAGGTCGACGCGGGCAACCCCGCGGTTCGATTCGATGTGGCCGACTACCGTGATGGGATGCTCCCCCTCGAGCAGTTTGCTCATGAGCCAGTTCAGGTCCTGACCCTGCGCCTGGCGCATTTTGACGAAGTCGACCATGGCGTATCCCGTGGCTTTTCCGTCGCCGATTTCGAGACGCGTATCACGCAGGCCCTCAGGGACCACTTCCCTCGCTTTCGCCGCCAGGAAGCCATTCAGTTCCTTTTCTCCGAACACTACCTGAGTCCCAGGCGGGATCTTCCCTTGCTCGATGAGGTCAATCTTCTTCTGGGGCGGCAGGCGGTCATACCGCGACGTGGCCGGCTGTAGCGGAAAAACCAGAAGAAGAAGCAGGACAGCGCGCTTCATCCCTCCATTATAGGTTGTGCGGCGCGCTCCACCTGATCCCGATGAGGATGGCTCAATAGCGGCACAGGGACGGATCGGACTTGACGAAGTAGCTCCTGTAATTTTTCGCCTTGTGGTCCATGCAGCCCACAAGATTCAGGAGTTCCACCTTCCGGAATTCGATGGGATGGCTTTCGCTCTGCAGCGAAATGGAACCCTCTTCGAGGAGCATGCCGTCCTTCTTTACGGCCGGGTCATAACCGCTGACGTTTCCGCCGCCGATCTGCGGTCTCTGGTAAACCAATACGGTTTCTCCGTTTACCCTGTGCCGGATCTCCTCGGAGCCATGCACTTCGGCCTCCACCCTCACCCACTGGTCGCCATTATAGGTTTGCGAACTGGAGTTGACGCAATGCCGCGTAATCAGCTTCCCGTCCATCTCGACATTGGCGCCGGGGGTGCAAAGGTTGGCATTCGTCCGCGTCCCGGTCCCTGAGCCGCCCAGCAATTGCACCTCAATCGAGATGGGAAAATCCTGATCCTTGCCCATCGTCTCCGGAGCCTGCCCGTGCACCATGATTCCGCTGTTTCGATACGCCCAGCCCGGACCACCGGGAGCCTGTTCTCCGACGAAGCGGTACTCCACGGCAATGATGTAATACGAAAACTTTCCGCGGTAAAAGATGTGGCCGAAGCGTTCGTCAAACGTCTTGTAGTGGTCGTAGCTCACCTTCAACAGACCGTTCTCCACGCGGAAGGTGTTGCCGAAGTTCTCATGGAGCGGGTAGCCCTTGATCTTCACCGCCCACTCGCGCAGGTCCTTGCCGTTGAAAAGCTGAATCCAATCCTCCCGGCGCGGACCTTGGCCGATGGCAGCCGGCAACAGACCCAGAAACAGCAGGAGGAACCTATTCAAGATTCGAACTACCCCTTACTCGTGAGCCCGCCGGTGAATTCGATGCCCACGCGATACTCCAGTTTGTGTGACATGCAGTAGCGAACCGACCCGCTTCCATGCAACCCCAGCGCCGCGGCTCGAAAGTTGACCACCGTTCGAGGAGCAATGCGATCACGTACCGACAGCTTCATCCCCGTTTCGGATACGTCCACGCACTTGGCCATTACGGAGCAGTGGGTCCCGTCCGGGCCCGTCCATTCGAGTTGCACCTTCCCGTCCACCGGTGACCGGTCATGCCGCCGCTGGGCCTTCCTCGCAGGCGCGGGCGAGACCCTCTCGCTGTTCGATGTCATACAAAACTCTGGCGCGCCCGGAGAGGCTCGAACTCCCGACCTGTTGGTTCGAAGCCAACCGCTCTATCCGGCTGAGCTACGGGCGCGCTGACCTGTATTATACGGCGGCGGAAGGGGCGAGTGGGTGGCCGTGTTACGGAACACTACGGAACACTACGGAACACCGCGCAGCGCTTTGCGAAGACCTTTCATCAACAGCAGCAGCCGGTAAGGATCCGTCAAGGCCGGAGCAATAGTCTGGCCTCGCCTGCGCGGTCTCCCATCACCGGCCAGGCTCCGGACAAGCGGACTGGCACCTCCCATCCGGCTCGACCCCACCAAGGAGGGTACTCGGCAGTGGATGAAGGGGGGGACGGCGCCTCACACTCCCTTCGGCGTCGCCCAGTGCGCCCTGTACTCGCGCCTCAACAGGCTGTCCGCCTCATGGTCTCCCGCGATGGCCTCCTTCACCCCGTCGAATCGCAGGTTCCGCCCCGTCTTCGTTACGATGTTGCCGAGGTGGCAAAGCATCGTGGACTGATGTCCGATCTCGATGTCCGCGTGCGGCCGCTTCCGGTCCTTGATACAGGAGAAGAAATTCTGGAAATGATGCACTTCCGGCCCGTCATGACCATCGGTCTCGTCGTGCGCCAGTTTGCCGTTCCGGTCGTAGACCCGGAATCCCCAACTCTGCTTCACCCAGCGTCCGATTTGGACGCTCCCCTCCGTGCCGTAGACCGCAACTCCGTTATCCTGCCCCTCCAAGCCATAGGGGTTCCAGATGCGCATCTCGAATAGCATCGCCTTGCCTCCCTCGAACTCGAAGGTGATATTCATCGTGTCCGGTGTCTCCTGGTCATCGTCGAAGAACAGCTTGCGACCCATTCCGGAAACGCGCTGCGGCACTCCCGCGCCCAGCGCCCAGCGCGCAATATCCATCTGGTGCACACCGTCGTTGCCCATGTCGCCCGTGCCGTAATTCCAGTTCCAGTGCCACTTATAATGGAAGCGGTTTTCGTTGAACGGCAGGAAACGCGCCGGGCCGGTCCAGGTTTCGAAATCGACGCCGGCGGGTACGGGGCTATCTTCCTTGTGGCCGATGTTCTCCCGCAGTTGCGCGTTCCAGGCCTTGGCCATCAGCGCCTTGCCGATCTTTCCGGAATGCACGTAGTCGATGGCGCGCAGCGTCGATGGGCGGCTCCGCGATTGCGTGCCCAGTTGCACCACCCGCTGGTGGCGGCGCGCGGCTTCCACCATCAGCCGGCCTTCCCGCAGATTATGCGAAGCCGGTTTTTCCACATACACGTCCTTGCCCGCCTCGCAAGCAAGGATGGTGGCCGGCGCGTGCCAGTGGTCGGGCGTGGCAATGAACACGGCGTCCACGCTCCTGTCATCCAGAATGCGCCGCAGATCCTTCACCAGCGGAGGTTTCTTGCCCTTGCTGTCCTCCACGGCCTTGGCCGCGCGCGGATACATGTTTTCATCCACGTCGCACAGAGCGGTGATGTTGGCTTCCGGCAACCCCGCCAGGCTTGCGGCAATCGAGCGCCCTCTCCCGCGTATCCCGATGACGGCAACGTTCAATTTGTCGTTGGCGGCCACCGCGCGGGAAGCCAGCGCGGCCCCCGCGATCCCTTTTACGAAAAATCGGCGATCCATGTCCTTTAATCCCTCCACGGGCGAACGTAACTAGGCAGAGTATATAATGCCCGGTATGGAAAATGCTCAGCTCGGCCGCAGAGATCTCTTTCGAACCGCTGGAACCGCCGCCATCGCCTGGAGCGCCGCTTCATATTCGCGCATCCTCGGCGCCAACGACAAAGTGAACCTGGGTTTGATTGGCTGTGGAAGCCGCGGATCATTCGTGTTGAGCGTCTTCCAGAAGAATGAGCAGGTCAACGTCACCGCCGTCTGCGACGTCTACGCCGCCCGCGTGGATGAGGAACTCGCGAAAGCGCCCCGCGCCAAGGGCTTCGCCGATCACCGCAAACTGCTCGAACACAAGGAACTCGACGCGGTCCTCATCGCTACTCCGGACCACTGGCATGCCGGCTGCGCCATTGACGCTCTGAACGCAGGAAAGGACGTTTATTGCGAAAAGCCGCTCACCCTCAAGATTGAAGAAGGACCGAAGATCGTCAAGGCCGCCCGCGTCAACAACCGCATCTGCCAGGCCGGCATGCAGCAGCGCTCCGGCTCGCACTACCTGCAAGCCAAGGAAGAGTATTTCAAGACCGGCAAACTCGGCAAAATCACCATGGCGCGCACGTGGTGGCACGGCAACTCCTTCCATCTGAGAAAGGCGCCGGAATCCTTGCAGCACAAGCCCACCAACCTCGACTGGGCGCGTTTCCTCGGCCCTGTCAAGTGGCGCGACTACGATCCGCAACAGTACTATAACTTCCGCGCTTATCTTGATTTCGGCGGCGGCCAGGTCACCGATCTGTTCACGCACTGGATCGACGTGGTCCACATGTTCATGGATCAGGACAATCCAATCTCCGCGGTGGCTGCCGGCGGCGTTTACGCCTACAAGGATGGCCGCACGGCTCCCGATACCATCAACGCGCTGCTCGAGTACCCCGCCGAATGGAACGCCACCTTCGAGGCGACGCTCGCTCCCGGCATCACCGGCGCGGGGGTGGAGATGTGCGGCACGGAAGGCAAGTTGTTCATCACGCGCGCCATGTACGAGTACCGGTCCCATGAGAAGGGCGCGCCGCCCGTGGTCGTGAAGTCAGAAAAGGACCAGACCATCGAGCACGTCGCCAACTTCCTCGACTGCATCCGGACCCGTAAACTTCCCAACGGCGACGTCTGGATCGGGCACCGCTCCGCGCAGGCTTCGCACCTGGCCAACATCGCCTATGTTCAGAAGCGCCGCCTGAAGTTCAATCCCGACCGCGAAGAGATTCTCCCGCTTTGAGCGCACTGCACCGTATTGCGGAATGTGCGGTCCAAGCCGCCGGCATGGGCCGCACGGTTACGCAAGCCGGCCCTTTTCGTGCCTGTATTGATCCTTCGACTGACCTGATTTTCCTGAACTATGCCGTTCCTGTGTGGGCGCTGGGCACTCCGGAGGAGACCCGCGAGCAATTGGAACGTCTGCGCGAGATCTTCCACCAGAACGGACGCCGCCTGCGCTTCGAATTCGTCGATGGCATCTGGCCCGGTCTTCCCGAAGCGCTCGAACAATTCGGGCTCGAACTCCAGTTTCGCGTGCCTCTGATGGCGTGCACGCCCGATACCTTTCGCCCGGCTCACGCGCCGGGCGTTGAAGTGAAGCAGGTCGGGACCGAAGACACGGAAGCCCATCGTCTGTTTCACACCATTCAACGTCAAGCCTTCGGCGCGGAAGGGGAAGCCTCGCCCGGGGAACTCGCGCAGATCCGCCATCAGATCCAGCACGGGTTTTGGCGATGCGTCATCGCCTCGCTGGAAGGGCGCCCCGTGGGCGCCGGCACCCTGGTTCCTTTCGAAATGGTGGCGGAACTGGCCGGAGTGGGAACCCTGCCCGATGCCCGGCGCCGCGGCGTCGCCGCTACCCTCAGCAGTTTTCTTGTCCACTCCCACTTCGAAGGCGGCGGGGACCTGGTATGGTTGACGGCTATGACGGACGCCGCCCGCGCCGCGTATCGCACGATCGGGTTTGCTGATGTGGGGGTGCAGTGGAATTACATGGAGCCGGAATCACCACTCCACCCGTAATCCCGTCTGTCCGCTGGGAAACTGGACATCTCTATCCAGATGTCATGATATAATGCTTCCAATGTTTTCTCAGACCGTCGAGTACGCCCTTCGGGCTATGGTCGTACTCGCCCAGAATGCTTCGGCACCCCAAACCGCTCAGGTCATCGCCGACAAGTCTCAGGTTCCCGTTGATTACCTCTTTAAGGTCCTCCAGGTCCTCGGCCGCGCCGGTTTAGTCGGGGCTCAGCGCGGCAAGCATGGCGGATTTTTCCTCGTTCGCCCGGCTACCGATGTGACGGTTCTCGAGATTATCAACGCCGTAGATCCCATCCAGCGGATCCGCAGTTGTCCGCTCGATATCAAATCTCATGGCGCCACCCTTTGCCCGCTGCACCGGAAACTCGATGGAGCACTGCAACTGGTGGAACACGCCTTCGCCTCGACTACGCTGGCGGAATTAAACGATGCGCCGGCCAATTTGATGCCACTGTGTGGAGGTTTGACCCATGTCCATGCCTAAACGCTCTCGTCTCCTTCTGCTGATCCTCCTGGCCGGAGCCGCCGTTGCGCTCGCCGAGTTGAGCGGGTCCTATTTGGTTCCCCTGGACCACGAAGCCATCCAATATGAAAAGGCCCCGATTACCGACGTGATCATCAAACTGGGTCAAAAGGTGGCGCGAGGAGAGACGAAGCTCGAATTCGACGATAACCTGGGCTACCTCCCGTCCATGCTCAAAGCGCTCGATATCAACCCCGACTCTCAGGTTCTTGTGTTCTCGAAGACCAGCTTCCAGGCTCCGCGCATCTCGCCGCGGATGCCACGGGCGCTCTATTTCAACGACGAGATGAGCGTGGGCTTCGTACGGGGCGGGGACGTACTCGAACTGGCGGCGGTGGACCCGCGCCAGGGCGTCATCTTCTACACGCTCGATCAGGAGAAGACCGATAAACCGCGCTTTGACCGGCGCGATACCTGCCTCCAGTGTCATCAGTCCGGCGGCACTCTGGGCGTGCCCGGTTTGGTCGTCCGCTCGATCTACCCCGAGCCCTCCGGCATGCCCATCTTCCAGGCCGGCACCTTCATTACCGATCACCGCAGCCCGCTTTCCGAACGCTGGGGCGGCTGGTACGTATCCGGCACTCACGGCTCAGTCCATCACATGGGCAACGCAGTCGTGCGCGACCGGGACAAGCCCGATCAACTCGAGACCGAGGGCACGCAAAACCTGACCGATCTCAGCCGCAAGTTCGACACCGGAGCCTACCTCGCCCCCACCAGCGACATCGTGGCGCTGCTCGTGCTCGAGCACCAGACGCACATGACCAATCTGATTATCCGTGTGGGCTTCGAGACGCGGATGGCGCTCCATTACCAGGCGGGAATCAACAAAGCCTTCCACCAGCCGGAAGGGACGCTGAGCGACTCCACCCAACGCCGCATCGATTCCGCCGTGGACGAGATGGTGCGCTACATGCTCTTTGTGGATGAAACACCGATATTGGCTCCCATCAAGGGTGTGTCCAGCTTCACGAAGACCTTCCCGGCCCGTGGCCCTCGCGATTCCAAGGGCCGCAGTCTGCGGGATTTCGATCTCACCAAACGGATTTTCCGCCACCCGCTCACCTACATGATCTATTCGAAGCAGTTTGACGGGATGCCCGCCGAGGCGCGCGACCGGATCTACCGGCGTCTCTACGATGTCCTCACCGGGCAGGACAAGAGCGGTAAGTACGACAAGCTCTCAGCCGAAGACCGGAGGGACATCTTCGAGATCCTGCGCGACACCAAGAAGGGGCTTCCGCCCTACTGGACCACCGAAGCCCGAGCCGGCTACTGATCGAGCTTCCGCAGCCAGATGTTGCGGAACTTCATTGTCGTATCCGGGGCTCCCTTGAACCCGCTGTGATCCTGCAGGCGAAGCGGACCGGGGCGGCAGACGTCTTTCTGGAGACAGCCCGGACCGGCCTTCGGAATCGGCGCATGATCCTGAACCAGCACTCCATTGAGTAGGATGGTTGCGCTTCCCGGCTGCGCGATTTTCCCATCCGCGCCGCAGCGTGGAGCCCGGAAAATGATGTCGTAGGTTTGCCACTCCTCGGGATGCCGGGCGGCATTTACCAGAGGGGCTGAGAAGCCATACACGGCTCCCAGAGACCCGTCGGCATAGGTGGGATTCTGATAGGAGTCAAGGATCTGCACCTCGTAGCACGATTGCAGGAAAACACCGCTATTGCCCCGCATCTGCCCCTTCTGGCCGGGCATGTAAGGAACGGCGAATTCCAGGTGAATCTGGGCATCCTGAAAGGTCTGGTTGCTGATGATGTCACCCGCGCCGGTGCGGCACGACATCACCCCATCCGCCACCGTGCATTTGGCCGGTCCGCCCGTCAGTGTGTGCCAGCCGGACATATCCTTCCCGTTAAATAACAGGACGGCGTCGGAAGGCGGCTTGGCCGCGCCTCCGGGGTCGACAACGCGCGGTTGGGGCGTCACGCGTTCCTGGCCGCACAGCAGCGAGGACGCAAGGAACAAGATTCCCATGAACGATGGTTTCATGGGTTCTATTCCAGCGCAAAGTGACGGTAGCTGCTCTCCAGAATCTCCCGGCAGCAAGCCCGGATCTTTTCGTGGTCCTTCTCCGCGATTGCCTCCACCAGTGGAGCATGCGACATGAACCCGTTAAGGCTCTCGCTCCCACGGCTGCGCAGGATGCTCACGAAAGCGAACACCGGAATTGTCAACTGGTCCAGCATGTGATAGAGCACAGCATTGCCACAGTTTCGCCAGATGAAGCGGTGGAAGGTAAGGTCGGCTTCGGAGGCCTCGTAGTAGGCGCTGGCTGCCACGTGATAGGACATTTCGTCGTTCAGTGCGCGCAGGTGGCTCAATTCCTCCGCAGTCATCCGCTCGGCGGCTTGAATAGCGGCCATGCTTTCCAGCAGAACGCGCAACTCGAATCGTTCCTTCAGTTCCCGGGAAGACAGTTGAACCACAGTCGTGCCCAGATTCGGCGTCCGCACAACGATTCCCCTATGTTCCAATTGCAGCAAGGCTTCACGTACCGTTGCCTGGCTCACCCCCAGTTCCCGGGCCATATGAAGCTCTCGGATGGCTTCCCCCGGAGCGAACCTTCCCGAGAAGATCGCGCTGCGGATGGCATCAAGAACAACTTCGCGGAGCGGGCCGCGTTTCAGCATTGGAAGCGCTTGCGTAACCATAGGAACAAATGACGAATGATACAGTCTGTCGCGGCCGGCTGCAACCGGGGGGGCAAACTTTGTATTGCTGGTATACAGTGCGGGGAAGGCTGCGCTGCCGGTTCGTTCTCAAGCCACCACCTGCGAGTCCCGCGTTTGCGGAGCCTCCGTGTCCTTGTACAACAGGCGTTGCAAGGCTCCCTGCAAGTCCGAAAGCCCAACCGGTTTGCTGATGTAGTCGTCCATTCCGGCCGACAGGCATTTCTCGCGGTCGCCCACCATCGCGTTCGCCGTCAGCGCACAGATCAGTGTGTGCTTGCTCGTCCCCTCGCGCTTACGGATTTCGCTGGTGGCCTCGAAGCCATCCATCTCCGGCATCTGGCAATCCATCAGGACCAGGTCGTAGGCGGTGCGGTCCAGGGCGGTAAGCGCCTCCCTCCCGTTATTGACCACGTCCGCCTGCACGCCGAGCTTTTGCAGCAACCGCAAGGCGATCCGCTGGTTGATGAGATTATCTTCCGCCAGCAGAACCAGCGGTTCCCCTCCGCGTGTGCGTTTCTCTTTCTCCGCAAGCGTGTGCCGCGTCACCAACTGGGCCGGAACCGGCGTTGTGGCCGCATTTTCCTTCTTGCGGATCAACTCCACCATCGTTTCGTAGAGCTGTGTCGCCCGGATCGGCTTGTTCAGGTATCCGGCATACCCGGCTTCGCGCAGTTGCAGTCCGTCGCCCCGCAGCGGCGTCGAGGTGATGGCAATCAATGGAGTGTCGCGCAGTGCCAGGTCGTACTTGAGCGCGCCGGCCACTGCCCCCGGGTTGACTCCCGGAGTGTCCAGGTCCACTAACGCCACCTTGATGTCCGACCCTTTGGCCGCCGCTTTGTGCATCGCGTCGTTCATCTCTCCCGGATGCTGCACATGCAAATACGGGCAGCGCCAACTCTCGAAGAACTGCCGCAGGTGCACACTGGAACTGTCGGAGCCTGCCAGCAGCAACACCGGAACTCCGTTCAGGTACAATCCCTGCCGAGCTTCCGGCGTGGCATCGTCCTCGAACGGCAACACCACGGGCGCTCTTTCGAAAACCACCGTGAAAAAGAACGTGCTTCCTCGCCCTGGCTCGCTGTTGAAGCCGATTTCGCCCCCCATCATCTCCACCAGTTGGCGGCTGATCGCCAAACCCAGTCCCGTCCCGCCGTATTTCCGCGTCGTCGAGTTGTCCCCCTGGACAAAGCTCTGGAACAAGCGGTCACGGTATTCGGGAGCAATGCCGATTCCCGTGTCCTGCACCATGAAGCGCAGCGTCACCGTTTGCCCGCGTTCCCCGATGAGTTCCGTGAAAACGCTTACTTTCCCCCGGTCCGTGAACTTGATGGCATTGCTCAGCAGATTGTTCAGCACCTGGCGCAGCCGCCCCGGATCGCCGATGACGTAGCTCGGAATATCCTCGGAGGTGGAACAACTGAACTCGATGCCCTTGGCCCGCGCACGGATGGCGCACATGGCCTGCACTTCCTCCACCGTCATCGCCAGGTCGAACGGGATCATCTCCAGCCGCAGTTTGCCAGCTTCAATCTTGGAGATATCCAGGATGTCGTTGATCAGCGTCAACAATGCGTCCGCCGATTGTTTCACCGCCGTCGCATACTCCCGCTGTTCGGAACCGAGCGAGGTCCCCAGAAGGAATTCGGTCATCCCGAGAATGCCATTCATCGGCGTGCGGATCTCGTGGCTCATGTTCGCCAAGAACCGGCTCTTCATTTCGGTTGCTTCGCGCGCGTTGGCCAGCGCCGTCGCCAGTTCCTCGTTTTTCTGTTCGAGTTCCTGGGCGTACGCTTCCAGTCGCTCCTCGCTTTGGCGGCGTTCCGTGATGCGGCGGATGACGACGATCGTCTCATTCCGGTAGTTGGGACAGAAGCGCGCTTCGTAGATCTCGGCACCGCCGGACACCCCGGGGACGGTCAATTCCACCATCACCATGGCGTGGGTCCTCCTCACGCGCTGCAACGCCTGCTCTACTTTTAGACCCTCCTGCGGCGGCAAGGCTTCCTGGAAGCGTTTCCGCAGCAGGCTTTCGCAGCCGGCCAGCGCCTCAGCAGGCTGCCCGGCGCGGGCATCCAGGACAACGTCGTTGGGATCCAACCGTAACAGCATATCGGGCAAAGCCTGGAACAGCGCCTTCAGTTCCGTGGTGGTGCGGAATACTTCTTCCTGATCCTTCTGCCGGTCCGTGATGTCGAAGGATGCCAGCAGCATTCCGTACACGGTCCCATCTGGCTTCTCGAGAAGGCTTTCGTGCACCTCCACCGTGATGGATTCCCCATTTGCCCGCACACAACGCCGCCGTACCGGAAGCAATGGGGCCTGTCCGGCGAGTTTCCGCTGAATCTCCTCCTTCAGCTTCTCGCGCTCTTCGGGCGAGGCCAGGTTCCAGCAAGGCCGCCCGATCATCTCCTTGGCTGCCAGCAATCTCATGGAGCACTCCCGCTGGTTGACTCGCATGATGATGCCGTTTCCGTCGACCTCCAGGTAGGCGATGGGTGCGTGTTGGAACAGCAGGGACGCGCGCGTTCTGGCGTGGTTCAACTCCACCTCGGACCCCTCGGAGTGGTTCCGGAAGGCTGACCATTTGTGGATCAATACGGCGGCGACCGCCGCCAGCAAGATCATCCACAGCCAAAACACAGAAGAGTGCTCCTCCGCCAAGGACAGTTAGACTTGGACACTCGGACTATCGGCCATTCCGCTTAGCAGCTTTATGGAATAGGAGATACTCTACGTAGAACCTGTCAGTGAGTTCCGCAGAGCCTTAGTAGGTGTAAGACGACCTACACTCTCAGCAGGCCGCTTGCTCGTAGGCGTGCGCCAGCCGGAACATGCCCGCTTCATTAAAGTGACGTGTGAGAATCTGCATCCCCACCGGCAGGCCTTCAGACGTCTTTCCGCACGGCACGCTCATGCAGGGAATCCCCGCCAGATCTCCGGTGATAGTGTAGATATCCGAGAGGTACATCTCCAGCGGATCGGCCAGCTTTTCTCCCAGCTTGAAGGCTGGGAAGGGCGACACAGGGGTGATCAGGGCATCCACCTTCTCGAACGCTTTGTGGAAATCGCCGGTGATGAGGCTACGCACTTTTTGTGCTTTCAGGTAGTAGGCGTCGTAGTAGCCATGACTCAGCACATAGGTGCCGAGCATGATCCGCCGCTTGCACTCGGCCCCGAAACCCTCTCCGCGAGTATTACGATACATGTCGCTGAGCGTGTCCGAGGAGGCCGAACGGAAGGTGTACCGCACGCCATCGTAGCGGGAGAGGTTGGAACTGGCCTCGGCCGTGCAGATGATGTAGTAGGCCGAGATGGCGTATTCCGTGTGGGGGAGGCTGATGTCCATAACCTCGCAGCCGAGCCACTTCAGCCGGTCGACGGCGCCCTGAATCAAGTTCCCCGTATCGCTGGCGAGTCCGGCGAAATACTCCTTGGGAAGGCCAATCTTCATTCCCCGTACATCCCCGGTCAGCGCTTTCTCGTAATCGTCCACCGGCGCGGCCGCCGACGTGGAATCCATCTCATCTCTTCCGGCGATTACTCCGAGCAGCGTTGCCGCGTCAGCAACATTGCGGGCGAACGGACCAATATGGTCGAGCGAACTGGCGAATGCCACCAGGCCGTAGCGGGAGACCCGGCCGTAGGTTGGGGTGACGCCGACAACCCCACAGAAGGATGCCGGCTGCCGGATGGAGCCCCCGGTATCCGACCCCAGCGAAACCAGCGCGGTTCCCTGCGCCACAACAGCCGCCGACCCGCCGCTGGAGCCTCCAGGGACCCGGTCCGGCGCCACCGGGTTGCGTACCGGCCCGTATGCCGAATTCTCGTTTGACGACCCCATCGCAAACTCGTCGCAATTGGCCTTGCCCAGAATCACCCCGCCGGCTTGCTCCAGGCGAACCACGGCAGTGGCATCATAGGGCGGAACGTACTTCTCGAGCAGCCGCGAGCCACAGGTGGTGCGGACTCCGCGGGTGACGATCACATCCTTGACGGCCACAGGCGCCCCGGCAAGAGGCCCCGGCTCCTCGCCCCTGGCAATCCGCTCATCCACCCGCCGCGCCGCGTCCATGGCCCGCTCCGGGCAGAAGTGCAGATAGGCGTTCGTCTTCGGATTTTCCTCGCGGGCATAGCGGAGAGCTTCGGTAGCGACCTCCGCGGCGCTGAACTTCTTCTCCGTCAGCCCCTTGCGGATTCCGCGAATCGTCAGTCCGTCAAGCGGGGAACTCATCGTTCGATCACCTTTGGAACCTTGAAATACCCCCCTCCCGACAGCGGGGCGCACGCAAGAGCTTCCGGATTGCTCAAGGGCTGCTTCTCTTTGTCGGCACGGAGCGTTGCCGTCTCCTCGGCCTCATACAGCACCTGCGCCATGGGTTCCACATTGTCCGTATCGAGTTCGTTCAGCTTCTCCATATGAGTGAGGATCTCGTCGAGGTCGTGCGCCATGCGGGCGATTTCCTCATTCGAAAGCCGGAGATTCGCCAGATCCGCCACATAGCGGACCTGTTCTTCGGTTATCTTCACGCGCTTGCCTTCCTACGCGCCTGCCGGTACACGCGGCGCATGACAGGGTCTTGGATTTTGTCGGCCTCATCGCCGGGCGCTGCCGTGTGCGCGGCGGCTTCCACCCGAGCCGGCTGCCGCCGAGGCGGAGCAACGCGGAAATCGATAGCAGCGATATGGCCTGACCCCAGAACCTTCTCGAGTTGCTTGAGGATCGCCGGCCGCAAAGCCGCCAACTGCGCCTGCCAGACGGCGTCTTCCGTCTCGACAATCAGCCGTGTTCCGTCCAGAAACACGGGCCTGGCATGGGCGGCAATCGTCTTGCCCACTGCCGCAGCCCACGCCCCGGGAGCCAAATGGTAGGTCTTCACACCCGCCACTTCCACCGCCTTGATTCCGAGTTTGCTGAGAATCCGCCCGGCCCGTTCCATGCGAGAGAACCATCATTTTAGCAGGACCCCGCGGAACTGTTGCTCCCTGCCCGCCTTGTACTATGGTGAGGCATGCTGGTTCTTGCTTCGAAGTCGCCGCGGAGGCGCGAAATTCTCCGCGAGGCGGGCATCCCATTCACTGTCCGGGCCGCGGAGGTGCCCGAGGTTCGCCGTGAGGGAGAAGGCGCCGAAGAGTATGTCCGCCGCCTGGCGCGGGAGAAGGCGCACGCCGTTCCCGCCGCCGATGGGGAAATCATTCTCGCCGCCGATACCGTTGTCGTGGTGGATGGCGAGGTGCTCGAAAAACCGGCCGGTGCAGAGGATGCCTCGCGCATGCTGCGCCAACTCTCCGGGCGCCGCCACGCGGTCCTGACCGGGATCTGCCTTAAGAAGGGGGATGTCACCATCTCTGATTGCGCCACAACCCTTGTCGCCTTCGCGCCCCTTTCCGAGGAGGAAATTGCAGCCTACGTTTCGAGCGGCGAGCCGGTGGACAAGGCGGGAGCCTACGGGATTCAAGGACTTGCCTCGAAGTTCGTCGAGGGGCTGGAGGGCTGCTACTTTAATGTCGTAGGCCTGCCAGTGGCCCTTGTTTACAAGCACTTACGGCGAATGGGATGCGGCAAGTGAGATGTCGCAGGTCCTCGACCGAACTCCCTGAGCACGCGGATCTCAGCAGGCCGATCCCCGTACCAGGAATCGATCCCCACGGCATAGAGGCTTGACGCCGGGAAAATCCCGTTCATACAATGAAGAGGATGTTAAAGGAGGCCGAATGAGATCGATTGGCCCAATGGAACTGGTCCTGATTCTGGGTGTCGCGCTGTTGTTGTTTGGTGGTCGC
>JADLBD010000170.1 GCA_020847975.1 Bryobacterales bacterium
GACATGAGCAAGTTGCCGGAGCAGCGCTACGATACGCTGCTGCGGTTGAAGAGCCGCAAGGCGCAGGAACGGAAAGATCTGTTCGAGGACGGCCTGGTGCAATATCTGAAGAGCAAGGGCGTCATCAAGATCCACCAGGACACGGTGAAGCGGCTGATTGAGAGCTACAAGAACTCCTAGCGCATGATCGAAGCGCTGCTTGAGTTTCTCCGCACTCTCACCAATCCTGAAAAACTGATTCATCTGTTATCGACGGTGCTCGGTGGTCCGCTCGGCTACCTGATGCTGTTCGGCGTGGTGTTTGCCGAGACCGGTCTGCTGGTGGGCTTCTTTCTGCCCGGGGACTCGCTGCTGTTCACAGTGGGGGTGGTGGCGGGCGCGGGGAAGTTGGATATCGTACTGATCAATCTGCTGCTGATGGGGGCGGCGATCATCGGGGATGGCGCCGGGTACTATCTGGGATTGCGGACCGGCCCGGCGATCTTCCGGCGGCCCGACTCGCTGTTGTTCAAGCAGGAGTATCTGAAGCGAACGCACGAATTCTACGAAAAGCACGGCGGCAAGACGATCATCTACGCGCGGTTTGTTCCCATCGTGCGGACCTTTGCGCCGTTCGTGGCGGGGGTGGGCCGGATGAGTTACCGGCGATTCCTGTCGTTCAATATCTTCGGCGGGATCGGATGGGTCTTTCTGATGACGATGCTGGGGTATGGATTGGGGAACGTGCCCATCGTGAGGGCGCATTTCGAAAAAGTAATTCTGGGAATCATTGTGATTTCGGTAATGCCGGTGGTCTGGGAGTTCGTGAAGCGCCGGCGCTGAAAGCCGGGAACCCCCAGCGCGGGTAGCGCGTTCCTACTGATATGAGGCTTGTCGTTTTGTGTCTCATCGGCGGCGGGCTGCTGTCGGGGCAGACGATCGAGGAGAACCGCAAGGCGATCCGCAAGACCATTGCGCTGCTCGAGAAGGGTGAGGACAACCAGAGCAAATTTCTGTTCGTACGCCGGCGCGAGGTGCGGGAGTTCGACTCGCAGGGGCAGGTGAAGTTCAGCGAATCCCATACGATCCGGCGGGAGATGGTGGATGGGCACGTCATTACGCGGCTGATTGCGCGGAACGGGGAAGCGTTGAGCGCCGAGGAGCAGAAGCGGCAGGACACGGAGATCCAGACGCAGGTGGCATCGATGGCGGGGCAACCGCCGAAACCCGCGCCCAAGGTGAAGAACGAGGAGGCGGAGATCATCCGGGAACTTCCGGATGCGCTGGACTACCGGCCGGCAGGCACGGAGAAGCGATCCGGCAGGGAGGCGGTGGTCTATGAGTTCCAGCAGCGGCCGGCGTACAAGCCGAAGAAACTGAAATTCCGCATGTTCGAGAAGGTCAGGGGAAAGTGCTGGATCGACAAAGAGACGGGGGAACTGATGCTGGTGGATGCGGTGGTCTTCGACGACGTGAACATCGGTTTCGGGGTGTTGGGGCGGATTGCGAAGGGAACCGAATTCCGGATGGAACGGCGGGAGGCTGCGCCGGGCTGGTGGGTGGTGGAGGCGCAGAAGATCAAGTACGACGCGCGGGTACTGGTGAAGGCGCTGCGGCGGGAAGTGGATATCCGGTATTCGGAATTTCAGCTACGGGATTAGAAGATCCGGACCGCGTAGACCGCGGCGGTCAACCTCCAATGGCGTACATGGGCCGGGGCGGCGGAACAAAACCTTTCGTATTGATCTCGTGTCCGATCCACTTGGCGCGGACGTTGGCGCGGATGAGATCGGCAATTTCTTCATCGCCGGCGCCGGAGCGAAGCAGGTCTTTCACATTCATTTCCTCGATGGCGAAGAGGCAGTAGCGGAGGTGGCCATCGGCGGTGAGGCGGATGCGGTTGCAGTTGAGACAGAAGGGCTTGCTGACGCTGGCGATGAAGCCGACGCCGCCGATGCCATCGGCGAAGCGGAACTCGGTGGCGGGGGCGCGGGGGTCCTGATTCGGGATTGGTTCGAGGGGACAGATTTCGCGCGCGAGCATGGCGAGCATGTCGTCCATGAGCAGGACTTTGTCGCGCTGCCAGAGTCCCTGGCTATCGAGGGGCATGAATTCGATGTAGCGAACCTCGATGCCGCGTTCCCGGCCGAAGCGGGCAAGGGGGACGATGTCATCCTCGACGAGGTTCTTGACGGCGACGGCGTTGATCTTGATGGGCCCGTAGCCGAGGGAGCGGCAGAGTTCGATCCCTTCGACCACGTTGTCGAAGTCATCGCGGCGGGTGATCTGGCGGAAACGTTCCGGGCGGAGCGTATCGAGGTGGACATTGATGCGGCGCAGGCCGGCGTCGAACAGAGGCTGGGCGAGTTTGGGAAGGAGGACGCCGTTGGTGGTGAGGGCAAGATCGCGCACGCCGTCGATGGAGAGGATCTTCTGAATGAGAACGGGCAGGTCCTTGCGGAGAAGGGGCTCGCCTCCGGTGAGGCGGATCTTGTTGACGCCGAGGCTGACGGCGACGCGCACGAAGCG
Organism: Bryobacterales bacterium; assembly: GCA_020847975.1. Taxonomy (GTDB): domain Bacteria; phylum Acidobacteriota; class Terriglobia; order Bryobacterales; family Bryobacteraceae; genus CADEFT01. The sequence goes on from JADLBD010000170.1 coordinate 2,509, forward strand.
CTCCACCTCCTCGAAAGACAGGATTTCAGCGCGCGGCTGGAAGTTAGTGGCATCCTCCGGCATGCAGTAGAAGCAGCGGATATTGCAGCGATCGGTGACGCTGATGCGGAGGTTGTCGTGCAGCCGGCCAAAGGTATCAACGAGAGGAGGCATCTTGTCAGGGACTAGCGGAGGGCGAGCATGCGTTCGATGGGAAGGCGGGCGCGCTCCATGATTTCCGGGCTCAGTTCGACTCGAGGCTCAAGCGAGCGCAGGCAATCGCGAAGTTTCTCGAGGGAATTGCGCTTCATGTAAGGGCACTCGCTACAGTTGCAGTGCTCATTGGGAACGAAGTGGTACTTCTTGTGTGGCGCGCGCTGCTGGAGGCTGTGAGAGACGCCGCTTTCGGTCATGATGATGAACTCGTCAGCGTCGTGATGAATGCACCAATCGATGATGGCCGAGGTGGAGCCGATGAAGTCGGCCAATTTCAGGACGTCCGGGGGGCATTCCGGGTGAGCGGCCAGGAGCGCGGAGGGGTGCTGGGCGCGGATGGACAGGAGGCGGCGGGCGGAGAACGTAGCGTGGACGATGCAGGCGCCCTGCCAGATCTTCATATTCCCGCGTCCGGTCTGCTTCTTGACGTAATTGCCGAGGTTGATGTCGGGCAGGAAGAGGATGGGCTTCGCGGCGGGGATGGAGTTGACCACCTGAACGGCGTTGCGGGAGGTGCAGATGATGTCGCTTTCCGCCTTTACTTCCGCCGAGGTGTTGATGTAGCTGACGATGACGTCATCGGGATGGAGTTTCCTGTAGGCCCGGACCTGATCGACGGGGCAGCTATCCACCAGACTGCAGCCGGCTTCCTTGTCGGGGACGACGACGATGCGATGCGGATTGAGGATCTTAGCGGTTTCAGCCATGAACCAGACGCCGCAAAAGGCGATCACTTCGCCCTCGTAGGACTGGGCCTTGCGGGCAAGTTCGAGGCTGTCGCCGACTACGTCGGCGAGGTCCTGGATTTCATGCTCCTGGTAGTGATGGGCGAGCAGGATCGCCTTCTTCTGCCGTTTAAGGTGAAGAATCTCTTCGGTAATGGTGTCTGTCGCAATCATTGGGAATACCGCAGGCGGCTATCTTTATTTTACCCTCTTAGCCTCCTGAGCACATTGGATGCGGGCGAGGGGCTCGAGGGTTCGGCTCCTGGGAATTTCGCGTTCAGTAGGCCTTCGCCACGACCACCGGACGCTCGACGGGCTGGCGGGTGATGACGCACTTTCCCGCCCCGCCGCACTCGTCAATGAGCGGCACGTTGCGCACCGTGGCTTTCATCTCTTTGATGCGCGCATCCACCGCGGGGTCGTCCTTGAGATGCACCATGACGAACTTGCCCCCGCCTTTTTCCGCGGTCACATCGCCCAGGATTGCCTCCACTTCTTCGAGCGAATTCGCGGCCACCGTATTCTCCTTCAGCCGCGTTTTCGCCCGTTCGTAAAGGTCCTTCAAAAAAATCAAGCCGGTAGAACGCCGCAGGCGCCCTACCGGCCTTTTCGCTACCTGTTATCACCTGACGCGGGTTGCAGCCTGCCTCAGGACTCCTCTTCGCCGCCCTCTTCGCGCCCTTCCTTCATTGCCTTGAGCCGCTCTTCACGGCGCTTGGCGCGTTCAGCCGCGCGCTTCACCAGTTCCGAACCCACCAGTTCGAGCATGGCCTGCTCGGCTCCGTCGCCCTTGCGGGGTCCAAGCCGCACAATTCGCGTGTAGCCGCCGCTCCGCTGCCCGAACCGTGCGCCGAGCTTATCGAACAGCTTCTTCACCGAATCCGCCGTTTGCAGGAAGCCGGCGGCCTGGCGCCGCGAATGCAGCGTGTCGGCCTTGGCGAGCGTAATCATCCTGTCCACCAGCGGACGGGCGGCCTTCGCCTTCACCACCGTGGTGACCACGCGCTCATTCTCGATGACGCTGGTGACCAGGTTCCGCAGCAGAGCCTTGCGCGCGCTTACGTCGCGCTTGATCTTGTAACCACCCACTCGATGTCTCATGTTTCCTTCATACCTCCCTAGTGATTACA
>JADLBD010000171.1 GCA_020847975.1 Bryobacterales bacterium
ACGTTCCTCCCGATGTCGTCGAGGTCGATGCCGCAATCGTGACGGCGCTGTTATCGGCCGTCGAAATCAGAATGAACTGCGGAGCAAACGGATTATTTGTGTTGCTCGAATCCGGAAAGGAAAGAGAAGCCTTCGAACTCAACAACTGGGCGAATGCCGGAGCCCCCAGCAGCATCAGCATCATCGGAGCAACCGTGCTCAACGATCGGATCACATTCTTGAATTTCAATGGATTCTCCTCCCGGAAGACATTCTGCGCAACAGGAACTTGTCGATGGGACGCGGTGTGGCAAGCGACTCGCATGTGGTCATCACGCACTCGAGTGCCGGACGTGCGGGTAAACTAAACTCCAAGGATACCCTCAACCCCGAAGCAAGTAAATGCCCAACCCCCTAACGCTCACAGGGAAATGACTTAGCCGGTTCCCACCCATCCCCGCTGCGTCCTTTTGCCTCAGCTCCTGACTCGCCTTGCCCGCTCCTCCCGCGAAACTCAATGCGCCATCGGTAAAATTTACCCGCCACCGCGCGGGCGCTGGCGTTTTTACCTCAAAGCCTTACCGATTATCGCCGGCTTATTTCAACAACGGCAAAAGCACCCGGTCCAACTCCGCATCCGTCCAGCTCTTCAGCCGGACCCCGCGGTGCAGGCTCCAATGCTCCACGTGCTCCGCCGCCGCTCCTGGAGCCACTTTCCCCAGCGGCCCCACCGTCTCAATCTCCAGAAATTCCGCGTTCGTAAATGTCTCATACGAACATCCGAAATCCGGATACGTCTTCTTCCCATCCGCCCGGTAGCGCTTCACAAAAAGCTGATCCCCCAGCAGGTACGCTCCCCACGTGTTCGGGTTGAACATGCCGATCTTCTCCGCCTCGGTGTTCTTCGGGTCTTGCTTCAATCCCAGGTATTTCTTCGTGAAAATCCACCGCTTGTCCGTCAGGTCCGTATAAGGCCACATCACCAGCGGATTCGTCGGCGCAAGGTCGATCGGATGCCGCCCGCGCGGCGGAAACCCGGTGATCCCCGTGCCGTTCAGCGCCATCATCGTCAGCACCCACGGCGCGTACTCGAGCGTACGCCCGCTTGCGTTGCGCAACCGGTGGATCACCTCCACGTGCGAGCCGCTCGGGGCCAGTTTGACGATGATCTGCTTCTGGAGCCCCGTCTCCTTCTCCACGGCCTGCGTCGCCTCCAGCGCCGCTCCGGTCACTTTCACCTCAATCGGGCTGTTATCGAGCGCATAGCTCTTCACCTTGTCCTCCGGGCTCATCCACAGCCGGCTCCCTCCGCGCGGCATCCATTCCTTCTCTCCGCTCTTACCCAACTGTGGAGCGAACTCGGCGAACAGGTTCGGCCCTCCCACGAACGCGTAGCGCATGATCCTCGGGCCGATGTCGCTCGTGACAATCAGTTCCACCTCGCCGTTGCTGATCCTGTAGCAGTTGGGCCAGCCCTTCCACGCCACCTTCTCAATCTTCACCGCCGCGGAGGCGAACAGCGCCGCGGCGAAGAACAGAACAAGTAACTTACGCATTGCTTCGCATCATATCGCGGTGCGCCTCAGGATGGGCAACAATGCCCCATCCAGTCCCTCGTCCGTCCAGGCATCCACCTTCACTCCCGCGTGCAGGCTCCAGTGCTCCACATGCTCCACCATCCCGCCCGCCGGCGCCCGTTCTAGCGGACCCAGCGTCTCCAGTTCCAGCACATCTGCATTCGTAAACATCTCGAACGAACAGCCGAAATCCGCATGGCGCTTCGAAACGTCCGCCGCGTAGCGCTTCAGGAACAGCGCCTCCCCCAGCAGATAAGCGCCCCACGTGTCCGCGTTGAAATGCCCCAGCTTCTGCGGGTCCCCGTTCCCCGGTTCCTGCCGCAGCAGCAGGTATTTCCTCGTAAATTTCCACCTCGCGTCAGCGAGATTCGTGAACGCCCACATCACCAGCGGATGCGTCGGCGGCAGATCCTCGGGATGCGTCCCCCGCGGCGGAAATCCGCTGATGCCCATCCCCCCGGAAGCCATCATCGTGATCACCCATGGCGCAATTTCCATCTCTTCGCCGGAGGCGTTCTTCAGCCGGTGGGTCACCTCCACCCCCGATCCCCGCGCGGCAAGCCTCACCGAAATCTGCTTCTCGAGCCCGCTCTCCTTCTCCACCGGCTGGATTGCCGTCCACACGCCGTCCTCGATCACCACGCGCACGGGACCGTTATCCGGCGCATACGTGCGCACCCGGTCCTCGGGAGCCATCCAGATGCGGCTGCCTCCGCGCGGCGTCCATTCCTTCTCGCCGCTCCTGCCCACCTGTTCCGGAAATTCCGCGAACACGTTGGCCGCTCCCGGAAACGCATAGCGCATGATCCGCGGGCCCACGTCGCTGGTGGCGATCAGTTCCACATCGCCATTCGAGATGCGATAGCAGTTCGGCCATCCTTGCCAGTCCGTCTTCTCAATCCGCGCGCCCATCGCTATTTTCTCGCCAGAATTGCGTCCACGTGCACCCCCGTGAACTTGCCCTTCACCGAAGTGAACCCGGCCTCGCGCAACAGCGCTTCGTATTCGTGCAGCGTCCGCTCCTTACCCTCCGTGCAGCACAGCATGTTCAATGACTGCATGGTGGTCGAGACCGGTCCGGAGCGGTCATGCCACAACAGTTTCTCGGCGATCAGCAGCCCGCCGCCCTGTGGAAGGCTCGCGTGGATCTTGCCGAGCAGCGCCCGTACTTTCCCTTCGCTCCAATCGTGCAGGATGCGCCCCAGTACATACAGATCCGCCGCCGGAAGCGGATCCGTGAAGAAATCGCCGGCGATCAGTTCTACCCGCTCGCTGGCGAATCGCTTCGCTGTCTCGATCACCGGCTGCAAATCGAACACCGCCGCGCTCAACAGCGGATACTTCGCCGCCGCCGCCGATGCCAAATGCCCTGTCGCCCCTCCCAAATCCACCAGCCTGCGGAAATCGCTCAGGTCGAATGTCTCCACAATCTCCGGCGAACTCAGCATTCCGAAGCCGTGCATCCTCAGCAGGAAAGTCTCTTTCGCTTCCGGCGTCTGAAAAAAATGCGAGAATATCGGCCCGTCCACGTCGAACGTCTGTTTCCAGCGGTGCGTCCCTTCCTTCACCGCGTCTCCCAGGTTGCCCCAAAGATGGTAAAGCACACGGTCGGAATAGAGCACGTAGCCCAGCAGCGTCACCGGGCTCGACCGCGTCAGGTACGCCTCCGAAACATCCGTGTTCGTAAACGTATCGCCCTCCCGCCACAACAGCCCGAGGCTGGCGCAGCCATCGAGCAGCCGCTCCAATGAATCCGCATTCGCGGATAACTCCGCGGCCAGCTCTCCCGGCGTGCACGGCGTTCGTTCAAACACGCCGAGCGATGCCGCCGTGAACATGCACTTCGAACGGCGAAACGCCTCAATCAGATCAACAACAATATTCTCGTCTGTCATGGTTTTCGAAAATGATCATATCCCAGCGGCTGCAGCTCGAAGCCTTCTATCTTGATCCGGCCGGTGTGCCCCCTCCTGATGGTCCCGATGCGCGTCAGCGGCACTCCGCCAATCGACCGCGGAGCCTTTCCCGGCAAAGTGAACAGCAGTTCGTAATCTTCCCCTCCGTGCAGCGCCTGCGCCACCGTCGCCCCCGGAAACACCGGCAGGTCGCCGTCCAACTCCGCGCTCACTCGCGATTCCACACACAGCCGGTGCAGGTCAATCGACAGCCCGTCGCTCAAATCCATGCACGAAGTGGCGCCCCACTTTGCCCGAAGCGCCGCGCCGAGCTTCAACCGCGGAGCCGGCCGCAGGTGCTTCTTCCACGCCTTGCCCCTGCCCGCCTCCAGCCCCAGCGCCGATCCGCCCAGCGCGCCCGAAACATAAATGCCGTCCCCTGGTTTGGCCCCGCTGCGCCGCAATGCAGTCCCCGCGGGAGCCGAACCGCACACCACGATGTCCGCCATCACCTTGCCCGCCCGCGCCACGTCCCCGCCCGCCAGCGCCGTCTTCGTCCCTCGCGCCAACTCCAGCAGCCCTTTGTAGAATCCATCCACCCAGCGCTCATCCGTCCATTCCGCCAGCGCCAGCGATACCAGACAGAACTTCGGCGCGCCGCCCATCGCCGCGATGTCGCTCAGCCCGCGCGCCAGCGTCTTATACCCCACGTCCGCCGCCTTGTGCGTCTCGCGCCGGAAATGCACGTCCTCAATCAGCAGGTCCGTCGTGAACAACAGTTCTTCCCCGGCCACCGGCATATAAATGGCGCAATCATCGCCGATGCCCAGGCTCAACTGGCGCGAGCGTCCCGCGCCGCGCCGGATGCGTTCCACCAGCGCCAGTTCGCTCTTCATTCGCCCGCCACCACCAGGCCGGAAGGCAATTCCTCCCCAAAAATCCTGCCGAGCGCCGCCATGTCCCGCTCGCTCTCACCCTCCAATACAGCCAGCGCCCTCTCGTCATCGCCCAGCGCTTTCCGCGCCAGCGCCAGCGTGCCCTCGGAAAGATCGCGCGAGGCGTCGCCGGTGCGCATCGCCAGCGCCGCAATCGCATCCCCCGTGTTCTTCGCCTTGGCCAGAGCCTCCACCCACCGCGACACCGTCGTCGCCGGCAACACCTGGTTGATCGGCCCATAAAACAACCGCCGCGCCCCAAGCCGCGACAGGCACCATACGTCGCTCTCGCGGAAATCGCCCGCCTTCGCCCGCTTCACCAGAGCTTCCCCAAGCTCCGTCTTCGTATGCATCGGCAGCAATTCCAGGCTCGCCGCCGTGCGCCACAACTCGCGCAGCAGACTCGAATTCACCCGCGGCGGCTTCTTCTGTCCCCTCGGCAGCAGATACTGCGCAATGCGCTGGTAGATGTCCGCCTGCTGGTTGCGGTTCAGCCCTCCGGCCACCCGCCCCCAGAAGATCCACCATTCAATCTCGCACTGCACCTGGTTTCCAAATTGCAGCCCGCCCGCATAGACCCGCCGCGCCTGCTCAATGCGCAAGTCATCGCCTGGGAAGCCGAATCCCGGCCGCAGGCAGAAGCCCGTCAGGTTCAACCAACGCGCCTCGTACGATGCCCCGCGTTTTCTCCCCTCGGCATTTTCCAGCAGCCGGTCCGCCAGGCGCCGGATGGTGCTCGAAGGCCACGAATTGCGCCCCAGCGCAAGCGTCTGTTCAAGCTGCGACGGCAGTTCGTGCGGCTGCCCCTGCCCTCCCGCGGCGAACGTGTTCACCACTAACTGCTCCGCCGCCGCCAGCGCCTCTTCCGTCACCACCGCGGCAGCCTTCCGCGTTGTGGCCTCGGCGCGTTTGCGCAGTTCGAATTGCAGCCGCCACCGCTGCTCGCTCACCTTCGATTCCGCCCAGATGTCGAGCGTCCCCACCTCCGTCAGCCGCGCGCCCAGCTTCACCGGAATCATCCGCTCTTCAATCTTCTTCCCGAACCGGATCACCGCATTCAGCGGCGCATGCATGTGCAGCCCGCTTTCCACTTCCTCCGGCGTGAACTCCACCACGTCCCCCAGCTTGTCTTCCGTGCGCGTCAGCGAACTGTATAGCCGGAACGAGACTGGCCGGTTGGCCACCAGTTGTAGCCCTTCCAAATCCAGATCGAGCGTGCTGCCCTCTTCCGTCCCGCGCGGAGCCAGACACACCGTGCGCACCTTCTCGCCTTCCCCGCCGATGCCGATGAAATACGCCCGCGGCAATCCGCCGCGCACCAGAACTCCGCTGCCGCCGTGGCGCACATACGAGTAGTACGCCGCCCCCACCGCCACCGCCAGGTCCAGATCCTGGTTCTCGAACACCGCCGGACGCGCGCCGTACCACTTCTCCACCACATCCGTCACCCGATCCCGGCAGATCCGTGGAATGAAGAAGCCGCCGTTGAACAGGATGGCGTCAATCTTCTCCACACCCGCGCCGCCGAGGAACGCCGCCAGATGCCGCGTCACCGCCGGGTCGCTCACATAGGGCAGACCCAGTTCACGGAACAGGCTCTTCTTCTCCTCCTTCGGCTGATCGCCCAAATTGCAGAACGGCAGAAACCCTTCCAGCGTCAACTCGAGCGCCTCTTCCCTCAGGATCTCCGCGCGCATCGTGCCGCCGATCAGCGACGAGCCCCCGCCGAGCACCGTAATCTCCACGCTCTTGCGATTGGCGTCCAGCAGCAGTTTCTCTTTTGCCGCCGCGCACTGCCGCCGTAGCGCGCTCCGCTGCCGTAGCGAAAGCGGCTTGCCGAGTTTCGCCTCCACCAGCCAGGCAAGCGTCAAATCCAGGTTGTCCCCGCCGAGCAGCAGGTGTCTCCCCACGGCCGTGCGCGTGAAATTCACGCGGTCGCCCTCTCTGCTCACGCGGATCACCGTGAAATCGCTGGTGCCGCCCCCCACGTCGCACACCAGCACTGCCTGCCCGTCAAACAATGACTTCTGTGATTGCGAAAGATGATTGGCAATCCACGAATAGAACGCCGCCGCCGGCTCTTCGAGCAGCGTCAGGTTTTCGATGCCCGCCTCGCGCGCCGCCATCACCGTCAACTCACGCGCCTCTTCGTCAAACGACGCCGGCACGGTGAGCACTACCTCCTGCCCCGCAATCGGCAGATCCGGATGCGCCTGGTTCCACGCCTCCCCGAGTTGCGCCACAATCTTCGCCGATATCTCCACCGGCGACATCACGCGCCCGCCTTCCTGCGCATCCCAGGGCAGAATCTTCGCCGTACGGTCCGCCTCCGCGTTCGACAGCCAGCTCTTCGCCGAATGCACGGACCGTGTCGGAACCAGCGCGCCCTGCTCGCGCGCCCACTCGCCAATCACCTGCTGCGAGTCCGCCAGGTACAGGAACGACGGCAGCGTCCGCCGCGCCTCCGTCCGCCCCTCGGCAACCAGTTGCGGTACTTCCAACACCTTGATTGGCGGGAATTCCGCCTCCCCCGCCTCCCGCGGATCAATGTAGGCGAGCGCTGAGTTCGTCGTTCCCAGGTCGATTCCGATGTTCACTTACGCCACCCGCTCCCTCACATTGAACTCGAGCTTCCACCGCCGCCCGTCCTTCGCCACGCAAAACAGTTGCAGCACTCCGGTCTCCGTCACCGCCGATTCCAGCGACACACGGGCCACTTCCCCCGAACTGCCCGGCAACGTCACCTCCACCGGAGCCAGTTCCTCCAGTTCATCCGGCTTCCATTCTTCCAACATCATGCCCGCTTCATCATTCTTTCGCGCCGCCGAACAGAAGAACCGGAACTCGGCGGGCTCCCCCACCAGCAGGCCGAACTCGCGGTCCGGATACTCGTGCGACGTGCCTTCCTCCATCCCGAACGGCACCACCGTCAGCGCCTTCATCGGCGGAGGCATGCCCGGAATCGCCGGCATCGCCGTCTCGATGCCGACATAGTAAGTCCGCGGAACACCGCCGCGGATCCGCACCCCGCGTCCCCGCCGCGCCAATCCATAATAGGCCGCCCCTCGCGAGACGGCGTGCATCAGATCTTCGCCCAGCAGCGGCTCCGCGGCTGCCATGCCCTCTTCCCCGAGCCATCCGTTCAATACCTCGAGCAGCCGCTCGCGGATCACCTTCGCCCGCAGCACGCCGCCGTTGAACAGGACATGCGTCGGCGCAGCCATCCCGCTTGCCGTTCGCCTCACCGAACCCTGCTCGCCCGTCGATGCCTGCTGCCGCAGGAAGCGCGCCAGTTGCCGCGTGATCGCCGCATCCGAGGCGTACGGCAGCCCGATCTCCTGCAGCGCGACGCGGCGCTGCCGCTGCGGCATGTCGTGGCTGCCCACCCGAGGCAGGAACCCATCGAGCAGCGTACGCTCCACATCCTCCCGCGCAAGCTTCGCCTTGATGGTGCCACCCACCAGCCCCGTGCCGCGCCCCAGGATCGTCACCCCGTGATCCGCCGCCTTGTTGCCTTCCTCTAACAGCTTTTCCTTGCCCACCCGGCACTGCTGCCACAACGCGTGGAACTGCATCATGTCGAGCTTCGTGTTCTTCGCCGCAAGCTGCTGCTCCACCACGCGCGCCAGCGCCAGATCGACGTTGTCGCCCCCCAGCAGGATGTGATCCCCCACCGCCACGCGCTCCAGGTTCAACTCCCCGCTGCGCTCCGTGACGGCGATCAACGTGAAGTCCGTCGTCCCCCCGCCGATGTCGATCACCAGGATCAGATCGCCCACCGTCACCCGCTCGCGCCAGTCCGGATGCCGCTCCAGCCACGCGTAGAAGGCCGCCTGCGGCTCTTCGAGCAGCGTCACCGACGCGTACCCCGCTTCCTCCGCCGCCCGCTGCGTCAACTCGCGCGCCACCGCGTCAAACGAAGCCGGCACCGTCACCAGCACCTGCTGTTCCGTGAACGGCGCTTCGCGGTTCACATGATCCCACGCCTTGCGGATGTGTTCCAGATACCGCCTCGAGGCCTCCACCGGAGATACCTTCCGCGTGCCCTCGGGTGCGTTCAGCGGCAGAATGGCCGACGTCCGGTCCACCGCGCTGTGCGAAAGCCACGACTTGGCCGACGTCACCAGCCGGTTGGAGCGCTCCACGCCGCGCTTGTGCGCCAGCGCTCCCACCAGCATCCCGGGCTCCGCCCCCCACGGCAGTTCCAGCGATCCCTCTGGAAAATCCTTCGCCTCCGGCAGATAGAGAGCGCTCGGCAGCAGCGGCTCCTCCCGCACCTCCCCCGGGTTCGTCAATTGCGGGATGGGGAAAAGCTGCACTTCGGGAAGATGCAGCGGGTCATCTATCTTCCCCGCGTCCGCCCAGGCAACTCCGCAGTTCGTGGTGCCGAGGTCGATTCCGATCACATAGCGATTGGGCATTAACGTAAGACTAAGCTGGCTATTCGATTTCGATTTCCGCGGGGGCGACAATCGTCACGTCCTGTTTCGTTGGAATTGCGGGCAGGTCCACCTTCTGCGCCTTCCAGCCGCGATGCCGCAGCGTGCCGCCCTTCGGCGGTGGCCCGGCCGGCACATTGCCCACGAACTTCACTGCCTGCGCGCTCCCCGCCGCCGGCGCATTCGTGAAGGTCCCCTCCACCCCGTCGATCACGGGGACAAGCGTAATGTAGCGCGACATGGCCGCCTTCGATTGCTCATGCAGCGACCGCACCGCCGCCCCCACCTGTTCATCGTCATAGGTCGAGATGTCTTCCATCAGGAAGTCCACCAGCCGGGCGTCGCGCTGCAATATGGCCAGCAGTTGAAGCGCTCCGTCGCTCGGCTTGGCCGGGGGCGGCGGTGGCGGAGCGGGCTTTTCCTTCACCTGCTTGACGTAGCCGAATGCCGATGCCACATCGGCCGGCAACTCGCCGCTGAACAGAATACTGAACAGACTCCGGAACGCGAGAGAAATACGGCTCAAATGAAACCTCTTTGGATGATCAGGACGTATGTTTGTGACGCGCGGGATCTGCGCGTCACCTTTTTTAGGATACAACGCGCGGCGAATGCTCCCGGTGCGCGCCGCTATCCCCTTTCACCACAGTGGCATCCCGGAGCTTGTCGAGTTCCCGCCGCGCCACGTCCGCCCAACTGCTCGACGCGTCCAGCTTCAGATACGCGCGCCAGTGCCGCACCGCCTTCATTACCTGCCCCGTGCGCTGGCACAGCAACGCGAGGTTATAGTGCGCATCGGCGTAGTTCGGCACAACCCGCAGCGCCGCCGTGTAGTGCAGGTAACTGTTGGCCAGGTCGCCCCGCTCGTCGTAAAGATTCGCCAGGTTGAAATGCCCCAGAGCGTAATCGGGCTCAATCTCCAGCGCCTTCTTGTAATAGCCCTCCGCGCGCTTCCACTGGCGCTCATGAAAGTAGATGGTGCCCAGGTTCACCAGGGCTCCGATGCATCGCGGGTCCAGTTCGATCGCCTTCTCATAGGCAGCCGTCGCCTCGTCCATCGCCACGCCCGATTGTTCCAACTCGAGCGCCCGCTGGAACCAACTCGCCGCCTCCTCGATCTTCTTCCGCTCCCGCGCCTGCTCCTGTTCCTGCTTCTTGTGCACGGGAAACGACAGCAGCCGGCTGATCTCCTGCTGGTCGAAGTTGAACAGAAGCTGGCCGGAACTCGCCTCCATGCGCTGGCCGTCCACCAGCACGTGGACGCTCTTGCGCTCCAGCAGCACCGTCACCTGCGTCAGCGGATCCGTCACCCCTTCCAGCTTCTCCTGGATCTCCCCGAGCACCTCGCTGATGCGCTTCGGCCCAAGCCCCGCGTCGCGCAGTTTCGTTAGTGTCTGGAGCGACTTCAGGTCCGAGATGGTGTACTCGTCCCGCTTGCTGATGAGCGCCGCCCGCTCCCAGATCCGCAGCTGCCGTTCCGACACGGAGGCGACACGCAACACCTGATCGCGGGTATAGGCCTGCTGCGTTTGCGGTCGCGACACGGTGGAATTGTAGCATGGAGGGTATGCCGCCAAACTACTGAGCAGAGCTTGTGGGCGTGACGTGAAATGCGGACCGCCGTGCAGGCCCCCGAAACGGTGATGCAGGACGCGCTGAAGAAGCCCCCAACGGTGTAAAGTAGGTCCATGTTCCGATGGCTGACACTGTTCTTGCTCGCGGCTCTTCCCGCGTTTCCCCAGACGAAGAGATTCCGGGTGGCGATCGGCGGGTTCATGCACGAATCGAACTCGTTCAATCCCGCGCACACCACGCTCGCCGATTACAACATTCAGGAAGCCGGAGGCGCGGAAGATCTCCTCGCGCTGTGGTCCAAGTCGAGCAGTGAAGTCAGCGGCTACATCGCCGGCGCGAAGGAGGCAGGCTTTGACGTCGTGCCCACGCTCCTCGCCAACGCCACCCCGAAAGGCCCTCTCACCACCAAAACCTACAACACCATCTACTCCCGCCTCGAAAACAAGCTCAAGAGCCTCGGCAAAATCGATGGCCTGTTGCTGGCGCTGCACGGCGCGATGGTGGTGGATGGCTATCCGCACGGCGATGAGGAAACCGTGCGCCGCCTGCGCAAGCTCTACGGGCCGGACTTCCCCATCATCGTCACCCATGACTTCCACGCCAACGTGTCGCCCGGGATCGTGAAGCTTTCCACCGTCCTCATCACCTACAAGCAGAATCCGCATCTCGACACCAAGGACCGCGGCATGCAGGCCGCGCGCATCATGGGCAGGATCCTCCGCGGCCAGGTGAAGCCCGTGCAGACCGTCGTCAAGCCGCCCATGGTCTACAACATCATCTTCCAGAACACCTACGCCGAACCGCTCCTTCCCATCACCCGTGAAAGCATGGCCCTCGAAAAGAATCCGAAGATTCTCGCCGTCAGCGTCTCCGGCGGATACCAGTACGGCGATGTGCCCTACATGGGGCCGAGCGTCGTCGTCGCCACCGATAACGACCCCGCCTTGGCGCAAAAGGAAGCCCAGCGCCTCTCCGACATGCTCTGGGTCACGCGCAACCGCATCGTGCTGCGCATCCCCGACCCCGCCGGAGCCGTGCGCGAAGCCATGGCCGCGACGAAATTCCCCGTCGCCCTCATGGACACCGGAGACAACATCGGCGGCGGCTCCGCGGGCGACAGCACCTTCCTCCTCGCGGAATTCCTCAAACAGAAGGCCACGGGCTGGGTGGTGACCATCGCCGATCCGGCCGCGGTACAGGCCGCGGTGAAGGCCGGCATCGGCGGAGCGTTTGACATGGAGGTGGGCGGCAAAACCGACAACATGCACGGCAAGCCCGTCCGCGTCCGCGGCCGCGTGAAATCCCTCCACGATGGAAGCTACATGGAGACCGAGATCCGCCACGGCGGCGGCCGCTATTTCAACGAAGGGCTGACGGCGGTGATCGAGGCCGAAGGCTCCACGCGCGACCTCCAGAACTTCCTCGTGCTCACCACCCGCCGCGCCAGTCCCAACAGCCTGCACCAGATCATCAGCCTCGGCATCTATCCGCAGCGCCAGCACATCCTCGTCGCCAAGGGAACCATCGCCCCCCGCGCCGCCTACGAACCAGTCAGCGCGAAAATCATCGCCGTGGATTCCCCCGGAGCAACCGCCGTGAACCCGGCGCGGTTCACCTTCCGCCATGTCCGGGCGAAACTGTGGGGCTTGCAGTGAGTCTCCCGGCTTTCGCTATTCTGGTTCTTGGAGAATATCAATGGGTACGCTGCGGCAGGTGGAGGAGTTGCTCCCGGCGCTGACACGGGCAGAGAAAGCCCAATTGCTCCGCATAGTGGTTCAGGATCTGACCGACGCCTTCCCCGGCATTGAGTCGAATCCCGGCGTCTGCGGAGGCGAGCCCTGCATCGTCCGCACACGTATCCCTGTCTGGGTGCTGGAGCAAGCTCGCCGTTTGGGCGCCACGGAAGAACAGTTGCTTCATTCGTATCCTACCCTGCGCGCGGAAGATCTCGCGAACGCTTGGGCATATGTTCGATCTCATGTTGCGGAAATCAACGAGCAAATCCGCGAGAACGAGGCTGCCTAGATGGCCCGCCTGTATGCTAACGAGAATTAGGCAAGCCTGACGATCTATTCTTGTATCAGGGCAGAGTTGTGGGGCTTCAGTAACTCGCCCTACCGCCGCGTCGCCGCCCCCAGCGACGCCTGTTTTCCCATCCCGTTCGCCGCCTGCGTGGCCTTCGGCTTCACCAACAGGTGAATCGCCTGCGGAGCCGCGTACAGGCTCTGCTGCGGCGAGCGCGTTTCCACCGTGCCCGCAACATAAATCATCTGATCCACGGGCTCGGCCGATGAAAGCGCCTCAACCGTAAAACTGCGCTTCGTCTCATCCTCCGCCACCAGTACCCCGTTCAGTCCGACATTCAAAACGTGCACCCGCGGAGGCAGGTTCAGCACCTGCACCGGTACCCTCCCGCCGTAATCGCGCTGCCGCGCCACCGATACTTCGATTTCCGCCTTCCCACCCGGTTCCAGCGTCACCTCTTTCGTCTCCGATGTCATCAGCACATCGGGCTTCGGCATCAGCGCCACCAGCTTCAATTTGTCCTCCGGGCTCGCCGTGTGCGCCACTTCTCTCCCCTGAATCCGCGCCCGCCCGGTGATCTCGAAACGCGCCGCGTCCGCAAGCTTCGCCTCCGCATCCGCGCTCAGCAGCACTACCGTGCTGATCTGCTCCTTGCCGATCACCCCCTTGGTGGCGTGCACTCCCGCGGGCAGGCTGTTCACCCCCACATCAATCGGACCCTCGAAGCCGTCCGTCCGAAATGCGGTTACCGTCACCGGGACCACGCCGCCACGCGGCACGTTCGGATTCCGTGGATTCATGCTCAACCGGAAGTCCGGCCTCGGCGGAGCAATTGTCAGACGGTAAGCATAACTCTCCCCGCCTTCATTGCGCACGTCTTTCAGCTTCACCACATACTCGCCATCCGCCGGAGCAGTGAATTGCAGGTACGAATCCTTGCCCCAACCCGGACCCCCGTCGTCGTTGTGATAGTACAGATGCACCAGCGGCAGCCCGTTCGGGGTGAACTTCGTCCCCGGCGGGTGGATCTGCACCTTGTACACCGCCTGGTCCACCGCATGCGCTTCCCCGCTCGTGCCGAAATAAGAGATCCGCTGCCCGCCGAAAGACTCCGCGATGAAATCGTCGTCAGGTCCGCGCGGCAGCGCTTCTATCCGCACGATCTCGCTTCCCACCAGCAGGTAATCCCCCACCGCCAGCGAATTCCACGAGAGAATCCGCATCCCGCGCTGCACCGAATCGTGGTCCCGCAATGTCAGGTTCGTCTCCCACACCGCGCGCACCGTGGCCCGCTCCATCGGCTTCCCGCTCGCGTCCAGAACCTCGATTTCTGAATCGAGATCGGAGCCGAGCCGCCGCGCATCCACGTCCAACACCACCTTCTGCCCCTTCTTCGCCCCGAACCGGAAGTAACTCGCGGTGTTCTTGGCAATGCGTCCGTTGATGGCCGCCGGCAGCGTCAACTGTTGCGCCGCGGCAAGCGTAGTGTTCTTTCCCGTCGACTCCACCTCCGGTTCGTCGCCCAATGCCAGTTCCATACGGTTGAACGCTTTCCCGTTCTCCGTCTTCGCCCGCAGGATGACCGCGGATTCGTTCTCCGGTGAAGGCACGCCCTTCACCGTGATTTTTTCGGTTCCGATTCCAGGCCCGTAGAGACTGAATTCGCGGCTCTCCCCGCGCCGCAGCCCCAGCGGATAGGCGCGCGAAACCACCGGAAACTTACCCACCTTGTACCGGTAGAAGTTACTCCCCCGCCCGCTCTGCTGATAGTCGCTAACCCGGACATAGTAAGTGCCGCCGGCCGCAAACTTATGCGAAAAGAACGCGGCGCTCGCCGTGCTGTCCAGACCATACTGCTGCACCACCGTGTTGTCCGCGCGCAGAATCGCCACCACCGGCTCCAGCGCCGACCCGATTTCCATGGCGCCGTTCTCGAAAACCAGTTCTTCCCCCGCCTTCACCTCGATCTTGTAGTAATCCACGTCCCCCGGCTTGCTGATCGTGCCCGCAAGAATGCTCGGCAGGAACGTCTCGATAGCCGTTTCCGGTGAATCATTCGGCTCCTTGTCCGCGCTCTCCCCGTAATACGGCTCCACCAGGAACGTCCCTTCCGGGCTGGTCCCCAGCGGCGTCAGCAGGCGGAAATTCACCTTGCCGACATCCGCATCCGGCGCTACCTCCACCTCCACACTCACCTGGTTGCGCGGCGGCAGTGGCCCCAGATCAATAGTGGATGGCGTCCCGTTCGAGCCAAGCCGAATGTCCGGAAGATCGGGCAGTTCCTTGATGCGTACAATCTTCCCCTTCACCGCCGGATCACTGAAATAGATCGCGCTCGCTTGGGCAAGGTTCAACCCTTCAATAGTGAGTTCCGCTGTGGTGCCCCGCGCCACCCCGACCGGAGAAACCACCCGGATGGTGGGCGGCGTGATGCGCGAACCCGTGGAATGTTCTTGTTGGGCCGCCGCAACGGTGGCCAGGGCAAGCACCAAAGCAGGAAAATGTCGCGTGCGCTTCATAGTGTGTCTATCTCGCTGCAACCTGTTTTGTGGCCGGACCCATGATCTGGCCCATGTCGTAGATCGTGAGCGATCCGTCGAACCGGCCCGCGGCGACGCGTTTGCCGTCCGGTGAAAAACGCAGGCCAAGCACCCAGTCCGGCTGGCTCGCAATGGATTTCCGCTCCGTGAGATCCTTGGCGTCAAAGAACTTGATCACACCGTCAGCCGAAGCCGAAACAATCGTCTTCCCGTCCGGCGACCACGCCAACTGCAGGATCGCGTCCTCATGCGCAATCAGCGATTGCAGCAATTCGCCGCCCTTATCGCCCAACAACCAGATGCGGATCGTCTTGTCCAACCCGCCTGCCGCAACCATCTTCCCCGTGGGGTCCAACGCAATGGCGTTGATCCCGTCCAACGGCTCGCCGAACGTGTACAGCCGCTCCCCGGTTTCCGGATTCCACACCTTCACCGTCCGGTCAGCCGCCCCCGATACGAGGCGCTTTCCATCCGGCGTGAACGCGAGCGCGTAGACGGCGTCAATGTGGTCCTTGAGCGTGCGGATCTCCTTGCCCGTCGATGCGTCCCACAGCTTGATCAACTTGTCGTAGCTCGAAGTCGCCACGCTCTTTCCGTCTGGCGGGAATGCCACGGCGTAAATGCAATCGTGATGGCCCGCAATAGTGGCCGTCACGGTCTTCGCATCCACGTCCCAGATCTTCACCTCGCCCTTGCGCGCCGGCAAACCTCCGGCGGCCGCAAGGCGTTTCCCGTCCGCCGAAAACGCGAGAGCGCGGACCGTCTCCGCCTCTCCCGGCAAAGTCGCGAGCACTGCCCCGCTTACCGCATCCGTGAGCCGGACCTCCCGATAGCCCCCGAGTGCGAGCATCTTCCCATCCGGCCGAAAAGCCAGCGAAAAAATCTGCGCCTTCGGCTTGGCTTCCACAGCCGCCGGTACGGCGGCCAATAGCGTGAGAAAACTGCGGCGTTTCATGGCTGTCAATAGTTGAACAGGAATTCCTTGCTGGTGACCAGCGCCCACAGCATGTCTTCCAGACCCTGGCGCCGCGCTTCCTTCTTCGCTTCCGCGGAGCCCGTTACATTTTCGGCCTTGGCAAGGTTCGCCAGTTCCGATTGCCGCTCCGCGGCCGACGGATAGCGGCCGAGCGCCGATAGATACAGATGCTCCAGAATCCGCGAGTCCGAAATCCCCAGCTTCACGAACAGCGCGATCGTCCCATCCGGCGCGCTCAGCTTCTTGTTCAAAGTATCGCCGTTGATCACGTGCAGCGCCTGCCCGATGCTCGGCTCCACTGACCGCTCCGAAGCATCGCAGATCACCCGTTTCGGCCTGCCGAACACCGACAGGAACTCCGACTTCACCTGCACATCCGGCAGTTGCAGCGCCCGCGTACCGGCGGGATACCCCTGAAACGCCGTCGGCACTCCCGCCACCTGCGACATCGCATCGAGAATCACCTCCGCCGGCAGCCGCTTCACGATGTACTTCGAATAGAAAATGTTGTCGTACTGGTTGGTGGCGTTCGCGTCCGCCGACAACTGGTATGCCGCCGAATTCATGATCGTCCGTATCAGGTACTTGATGTCGTAGTTGTGCGCAACGAAATCCTCTGTCAATGCGCTCAGCAGCTCTTCATTCGACGCCGCATTCGCTTCCCTCACGTCATCCACCGGATCAATCAACCCTCGCCCCATGAAGTTCGCCCATACCCGGTTCACAATCGACCGCGCGAAATACGGATTCTTCGGCGAGGTCAGCCACTTCGCGAACGGCAGCCGCCGGTCCTCGGTCGAATCAAGCGACAGCGGCTTTCCATCCAACGGAGCCGGCGGCAGCGGACGCAGCAGCTTCGGATAGTTGATGTTGCCCGAAGTCTTGGCGAATACCACCACGTCGCCAGGCTCACTCCCGTTCTTGATCCCCACCCTCGAAAACAGGTTCGCGAACTGGTAATACTGCTTCTGCGTCCACTTCTCGAGCGGGTGGTTGTGGCAGCGCGCGCACGTCAGCCGCTGCCCCATGAAAGCCTGCGTGGCGTTCTCGCTCAAGTCGATCGGGTCTTTGTGCAGGAAGAAGTAATTCAGCGCGCCGTTCTCCCGCGTGCTCCCCGAGCCGGTGAAGATATCGAGCGCGAACTGGTTCCAGGGCTTGTCCTCCTTCACCGAATCGCGAATCCAGTTGTAGAACGCCCACATCGCGTTCGAACGCAGCCGCCGGCTCGATACCAGCAACAGGTCGCTCCACTTGTACGCCCAGTAATCCACGTACTCGTCCCGGTTCAGCAACTGGTCGATCATCTTCGCCCGCTTGTCCGGCGATTTGTCCGCCAGAAACTGCTCCACCTCGGCCGCGCTCGGCAGCGTGCCCGTCGCATCAAGGAACGCGCGCCGCAGGAACGTCGCGTCATCCGCCTGCGCCGACGGAGCCAGGTTCAGGCTCTTCAGCTTCGCCAGAACATGATCGTCAATGTAGTTGTGCCGCGGCAGCCGCTGATAATCCGCCTCGCTCACCTGGTTCGGATAGGGCGAAACAAAACGCGAATAAATGATGCGGCTCGAATACCACAGCGTCACGGCAGCTTCGCCGTTCCCCGTCATCTTCACCTTGCCGTAGTCGTCCACCAGGGCAACGCCTTCATTATTCGAGCTGAACTTCACCCACCGCGTCACATCCTCCACCCGGCCGTCCGAATACTTCGCCCGCACCACGATCTGCTGCTCCTGGCCCGGCTTCAAGATCGCCGTCTTGGGGAAGGATTCGAGCCCCACCACTTGCGCATCCTTGGAGGTCGGCGGCGGAGCCCCGGCAGCAATCCACTGTTCAATCACACGGTACTCGAGCGAATCCTTCTTGAACCGCTGTCCCCCGCCGTGCGGAACACCAAAGCTCGGCTTGAGCAGCATCAGGCTGCCCTCCGGATTGGCCAGCGAAACGCGCCGCGCCGTGGATTGGCGCGTCAGCGTATCGTAATCCACATCCGGATCATATCCGCGCAGCGTCAGCTTGAATCCGTTCTTCCCCGCCAGCGCTCCATGGCAGGCGCCGGAATTGCACCCGCTCTTGGTCAGCACCGGAATAACATGGTTGCGAAAACTCCACGTGAACGGCTCGGTGAAGTTCTTCACGCGAACCGTGGCAGTCGCCTTCTGCCCGTTCACCGTGGCCGTGATCACCGCCTCCCCGTCCCCGGCTGGTTTCACCGCCCCGGTGGCATCCACCACCGCCACCTTCGGGTTTGACGAGGCCCACTGCGCCGTCTTGGTCACGTCCTCCTGAAAACCGTTCGTGGTCCCCTCGGCCAGAAACTGCTCGCGCGATTCCACCGTCGACAGCGTCGCTTCGGAGGGAAGTACTTTCAATGTGCTTTCGGCGTAAAGCGATGAGGCGAGTGCGAATACTACTGCCAGCCTCATGAGAACAACTCCTTGATGGGGTGCATGCCGCGATCCACCACCGGTATCGGCCTCCCTTGCGCCCCGGGTAGCTCGGTTTCGAGATCAATCCCCAGAGAATGATAAATCGTTGCCGCCACTTCACCCGGCGACGTGGGACGGTCCTTCGGCATGGCTCCGATTTCATCCGAAGCCCCCACCACCTGGCCTCCCTTCACTCCGCCGCCCGCCATCAATATCGACCAGCATTGCGGCCAGTGGTCCCGTCCGCCCGCCGGATTCACCTTCGGCGTGCGCCCGAATTCCCCGAACGCCGCCACCATCGTGTTCGCCAGCAACCCGCGTTCGCTCAACTCCTCGAGCAGGCTCGAATACGCCATGTCGAACATCGGCCCCACCAGGTCGCGATAACACGAGATCGGGCTGAACGGCTTCGACCCGTGGATGTCCCACGTGATCTCGTCAAACACCGTCTCGAACATGTTCACGGTCACAAACCGCACTCCGGCTTCAATCAGCCGCCGCGCCAGCAGACAGCTTTGCCCGAACCGGTTCATCCCGTATTTTTCTCTCACTTTCTCCGGCTCACGGTGCAGTTCGAACGCCGCCCGCGCTTTTTCCGAAGACATCAGCGTGTACGCCTGCTGGAATGTCGCATCCAGCAGACGCGCATCCTGCGATGTCTCGAACTTGCTCACCGAGCGGTCCACCATCTCCCGCCAGTTCCGTCGCCGGTCGACGCGCAGCGAAGTAAGATAGTCCGGCGGCAGCATGTCCGGAACCCGGAAGTTCGGATCCGATGGGTCGGCGTTCAGCACGAACGGGTCGAACGTCTTCCCCAGGAATCCCGCGTTCTGGCCGTGCGGCATGTTGCCGCCCGTGTTGCCGATCGGCCGCGGCAGCAGCACATGCGGCGGCACGTCACCCTTGGGCCCTCGCAGCTTCGATAACACACAGCCGACGTGCGGATATTCCACGCCGCCCTGAAACAGCCGCCCCGTCTGCATCATTTGATGCCCCGTATCATGCACCGCCGCCGCCGTGTGATACATGCTGCGGACAATCGCGTACTTGTCGGCCTGCTTCGCCATGCGCGGAAAGTTTTCCGATATCTCGATGCCCGCAACGTTGGTCTTGATCGCCTTGTACGGGCCGCGGATTTCGGCCGGGGCGTTCATTTTCATGTCCCACGTATCCAGTTGCGAGGGGCCGCCCACCAGCATCAGCATGATGCAGTTCGCGTCTTTGTTCCGGTCGACGGCCCCGTAGGCCTTCAACCCGAAGAACTGCGTCAACCCGAGCCCGAGAGCGGATAACGAGCCAGCGTGCAGGAAATCGCGGCGCCGGAAGCCGTCGCAGAATTCCACGGAGCGGTCAGCATCTAGGCGGATCATGGAGTTACGCTCCTCCCAGTCAGATTTAGAAAGTTGTCTACATATTATTACAGCGCGCGGTATGGTGGTGTTTCAGCAGGTGAGACAACCTCCATGAATGCTATCGTGGGCTTCGATGCCGATTGCTCCCGCGCGGAACCGCGCCGCCACGCTTCTGCCGGTCCTGATTGCTGCCGTCATCCTTGCTTCCCAACTCCTCGTCAAGCCCGTGGTGGGGCTGGCCGATAACGGGGACTTCGTCAATGTCACCCTCCCCTTTCAACTCGAGCCTGCCGGCGGCCGGCAAATCTACTTCGACTACATCATCCCCCAGTGGCGCTACCAGCCTTCCGAACCGCCCACCGTGCGCCTCATCACTTCGGAATGGCTGTTGATCGCTCCCGGTTATGCCCTCTCCCGTCTCTTCTGCAACGGCTCGTACGACCTTCGCTGGACCGGCCTCACCCACATGCTTCTCTTTCTTTGGACCCTGTGGCTCGTGGCGCCCTTCGTCGCCCGCCTGCCAGCCTGGCGCGCTCTCACCGCATGGGCCGTCATCCTCGCCGTGTTCTGTGACGTAGCCTATTTCTCCATCTACAACTCCTTTTATATGGACGCCGCCTCCCTGCTGTTCCTCTTCCTGTCGGTGGCATTCTACGCGCGGCTGATCTGCGGCGAGGGAAGCACCCGCCGGAACACGTGGGGGCTCGTAGCGGCTCTCTTTCTCTTCCTTACTTCGAAGCTTCAGCACGCCATCCTCCTTCCTGCCATCCTCGCGATGTTCCTCTTGGACAAACGCCTGCGGCGCGCGCTTTCCCCCCGCGCCCTTGCGGGAATCGCCGCGGTGTACCTCCTGTCCGTCGCGGGTATGTTCCAGCACGTCCCGCAAAGCTACTCCACCTACGCCGCCTACAATGTCCTCTTCACCGGGCTGCTCCCCAATTCGCCCCACCCCGCTGACGTGCTCGCCGAATTCGGCCTTCCCCTCCGGATGGAAAAACTCTCCGGACAGAGTGCCTTCGCATCGCAATCCGGTGTGAACGACCCCGTTTATCGTGAGCAGGTCCACCGTTCCGTCACCCACACCCGCTTGCTCGCCTACTACCTGCGCCATCCCGATGCCGCCCTCCTCATGGTGAAGAATGCGCTTGTGGAATCCGCCAGGGAGCGCCCACTCTCGCGAGGGAATTTCGCGCCCGAGACTGGCCTGCCCCCTCAATCCCGGAGCCGTGCGTTTGCTGTAGTCAGCGATCTGCGCGCGGCGGCATTCACTTTCCGCCCCTGGATCTATGTCGCCTACCTCGCTGCCGTTGCGTCGGCCGCGATCTGGTGCGCCCGCCCAAGCCCCGCCGCCTCTGCCGTCACATTGCTGCTGGCGATGGCCGCCATCGAGTTCTTCCTCGGCGCCCTCGCCGATTGCCAGGAGACCACCCGCCATCTCTTCCTCTTCCGCGCCTTGATGGACCTCGCCCTGGTTTCCATCGCCGTCTTTCCCCCCGCGCGCCCTCTCCCCTCCTCACCGTCGAAAGATTTCTCTTGACGGGAGAAAGCCGGCATGCTAATTTCATAGCGTAGTGCTATGAAATTAGCATAATGCCATGCCCCCTTCCCCCTCCCTCAGCCGCCGCGAACGCCAGATCATGGACATCCTCTACAAACTCGGCCGCGCCACCGCCGCCGAGGTCCTTCAACATCTCCCCGATCCCCCCGGTTACTCCGCCGTCCGCGCCATGCTCCGCATCCTCGAAGAAAAAGGGCACATCCGCCACGAAGAGGAAAACCTCCGCTATGTCTTTCTGCCCGTAGTTACGCGTGAGAAGGCCAGGCGTACCGCCATCCGCCACCTGCTCGAAACCTTCTTCGAAGGCTCCGTCGAGCAGGCCGTCGCCGCTTTGCTCGACGGCCCATCCGCAAAACTCTCCTCCGAAGAACTTGCCCGCCTGGGGATGCTCATTGAAAAAGCCCGCAAAAAAGGAGTTTGAACCATGTTGCCTTCGCTTGCCGTCCTCGGTTCCCTGGCCTGGAAAGCCAGTGTCATTCTTGTGCTGGCTCACGCGCTCACCGTGTTCCTTCGCCGGCGCTCGGCCTCGGAACGCCACCTGCTGTGGACCGCCGCCACCGTTGCCCTTCTCATGCTCCCCGCGCTCGAACGGAGCGCCCCGCCGGTTGTCGTGCTGCAAACATCCATCGCCCAGCCGGCCACGCAGGCGCCTGCTGTCCAGACAATCGAGCCAAGCCGCGGTTGGAGTGATTACGCTGCCCCGCTGTGGGCCGCCGGCTTCCTTGCGATGATCACCTGGCAGATGGCCGGTCTCTTCCTGCTTGCCTCCTACAGGCGGAACCGTTTGCCTGCCGCGCCCGCCGAAGCCCTCCTGCCGCAACTTGCCAACACCCTCGGCCTGCGCTCCAAAGTGCGCGTCTGCACGAACTCCCGCGTCGCGCTTCCCATGACCTGGGGCGTCTTCCGGCCGGTCATCCTGCTGCCCCAATCCGCATCCGAATGGACCACGGACCGGATGCGCGTCGTCCTCATCCACGAACTGGCCCACGTACGCCGCTTCGATTTCCTCACCCAGCTACTCGCCGGAGTTGCGCGGGCTGCCTATTGGTTCCATCCTCTCGCCTGGACCGCCGTCTCCGCCATGCGCCGCGAGCGCGAAAAGGCATGCGACGACACCGTGCTGACCCTGGGCGAGGAACCCGCCGGCTATGCGCGGCACCTGCTCGAGATCGCTGCCACGGGAGCCATCCGTCCCGTTCCCGCGGCGGCCGTACCCATGGCGCAGGCCTCCCACCTTGAAACCCGCATCCGCGCCGCGCTCAACCCCGCCGTCTCCCGCCAAAATCCCCGCCGGGCCAGGAAGGCCGCCTTCGCATTCCTCTCCGCGCTTGCTGTTGCCGCCCTCGTCGTCGTCAGGATTCAGGCCCAGGCGAACTATGGAAGACTGTACGGTTCCGTGCTCGATGCCAGCGGAGCCGCCGTACCGAAGGCTGTGGTGACCGTGGCCCTCTCGAGCGGCGAGCGCAAGGAAATCACCCGCAGCGGTGAGGATGGAACCTTCGCTTTCGTGATGCTGCCTGCCGGAACCTACACCGTCGAAGTTCGCAAACCGGGCTTCGCCCTGCTCTCCCGTAAGGATGTGCAGCTCAAAACCGGCGAAGCACCCCAACTCGACTTGACACTGGAAATCGGACGCATCCAGGAGACCGTGGAAGTAGTGGGAAAGGGAACAACCCCGCCTCCCCCCGTGTCCTCCGCTCCGCCCCGCCGCATCCGGGTGGGCGGCAACGTTCAGGCCACCAAACTCCTCTACATGGCGAAACCCGCCTATCCCGAAGCCCTGCAACAGCAGGGAATCGAAGGCACGGTCCTTCTCGAAGGAGTCATCTCCGTGGACGGAAGCCTCCTCAGCCTGCGCAGCCTCAACTCGCTGGTGCACCCGGAATTGACGAAAGCTGCCATGGACGCCGTGAAGCAGTGGAGATACCAGCCGACCTTACTCAACGGCAAACCCGTGGAGGTGGTGACTACCATCACCGTGAACTACCGGCTGGAAAAATAGAGCCGCTCACTCCATCCGCAGCGCCTCCACCGGCTCAACCCCCGTCGCCCGTCTTGCCGGCAGATAACTCGCTGCCAGAGCCGCCGCAATCAGCACAACGGACGCCGCCCCATACGTCACCGGGTCGAGCGGGCTCACCTCGAACAACAACGCCGTCATCAGCTTCGTCAGCGGCGCCGCCACCGCCACCCCGCACACCACGCCAATAGCCGTCAGCGTGAATCCGCTCCGCAGGAACATCCGCATCACGGTCTCCTTCTGGGCTCCCAGCGCCATCCGGATTCCGATCTCCCGCGTCCGCTGCGAAACCGCGTAGGAGATCACGCCGTAAACCCCCACCACTCCCAACAACAGCGCCATGCCCCCGGCAATCGATAGCATCACCAGCGTGAACGACGTCCGCGCCATCGACCGGTCGAAGATCTCCTTCACCGTCCGCGCGTCGGCGATCGGCAGGTTCGCATTCACGCTCCAAACCGCCTGTTCCACTTCCTTCCGGAACGCCGCCGACCCTGCCCGGCTGCTGCGGATCGCGAATGCCATCGTCCGCTGCACCGTCACCGGCATGTCCCAGAAGTCCCGGATCATCATCTGCCAGTAAACAATCGCCGGCGCCTTCTCCTGCGCCCCGTTGTCGCGCTCATTCCCCGCCACTCCGATCACCTCGCGCCACGGCGCTTTGGGGTTCTCTCGAACCCGCTTGCCTAATGCCGCTGCCGGCGTTCCCCACAATTCCCGCGCCAGGTTCTCGGATACCACCACCACATTCCGTTTCTCGTACACGTCCGTCCACGTCACATCACGCCCTGCCATCAGCCGGTTCCCCATCGCTTCGAAATACCCCGGCCCGATAAATTTGAACCGCCTCAATGGAGGTATCTGCGATTCCGAATAGACCCTCCCCTCCGCGAAGATCGGATCGTTGTCGTAGTTTCCGTCCATGGTGATCGAATTTGACAGCCCCACATGCTCCACGCCCGGAATGGCCGCCATTTTCCGCGCGATATCCTCGTCCATTCGCGCCACCTGCTCCGGCTTCGCCATCATCGCGTCCGGAATGGACAGCCGCGCGGTGAAGATCCGCTCCGGCTCCGTAAATCCCGGCTGCACATTCTTCAAAGCGCGCACCGTGCGTATCATCAGTCCCGAACTGATCAACAGCACCAGCGCCAGCGCCACCTGCACCACCACAAGCACGTTCCGCGCCCGGTGCCGCTCCCGCCCTCCGCTCGAACTCCGGCCGCCCTGCCGCAGCGCCGTCTCCACGTTCGGACCCGCATGCTTCACCACCGGAAGCAACCCCGCCAGCAGACTCGCCGCCAGCGCAATTCCCCCCGTGAACACGATCACCTTCCCGTCAACCGCGATCTCGTCCAACCGCGGCAGATTCACGGGCCCAATCGCCGCCAGCAGTTGGATTGCCCAATTCGCCAAAGCCAACCCCAGCGCTCCGCCAAGCAAACCCAGCGCCACGCTCTCGAGCAATATCTCCCGCGCAATCCGCGCCCAACCCGCTCCCAGCGCCGCACGGATCGCCAGTTCCTGTTGTCTCCCCTCCGCCCGCACCAGCAGCAGGTTCGCCACGTTCGCGCAGGCGATGAACAGCACCATCCCCACCGTCCCCATCAGCACCCACAGAACATTCCCGATATCCCCCACGACATCCCGCTTCAGCGGTCGCACGTTCGGCCCTACCCGGGCATCCTCGAACATTTTGTTGGTCATCCCCGGAGCCGGCTTGAACTTCCTCGCCACCATCGGCAGCATCCGCGCCACGTCCGCATTCGCCTGCGCCATCGTCACTCCAGGCTTCAGCCGCGCCAGGCACTGGTAGCTGAAGTTCCCGACAAACGCCTTATTGCGGTCCAGTTGAAATGGGAGAATCATGGCCGCCCGCGAGTTCATGAAGCGGAAGCTCTGCGGCATGATTCCGATCACCTCCCGCGCTTCCCCATCCACCATCACCCTCTTCCCAATCGCCCCCGCGTCCCCGCCGAACCGCCTCTGCCAGTACCCGTACGACAGCATCACCGTCCCGGAAGTCCCCGGCATATCCTCCTTCTCCGTGAACCACCGCCCCTTCACCGGCGGAACGCCGAGCGCCGGCAGGGTCCCCTCGGTCACGAACAGCGCATCCACCTGCTCCGGTTCCGCCATCCCCGTCACACTCACCGAATCATGCCGCCACAATCCCAGACGTTCAAACGCGCGGCCTTCTTCCCGATAAGTGAAATACGTCGACGGCGATGCATTCAGGTCCGTGATGTTGATCCCCGGAGCCGTCTGCCACACCCCCACCAACCGCTCCGGTTCCGGATACGGCAGCGGCTTCAGCAGCACACCGCTCAACACGCTGAAAATTGCCGTATTCGCCCCAATGCCCACCGCCAGGGTGAGCAGCGTAATCCCCGTGAACATCGGCGACCGTGCCAGCCTGCGCATGACGTGATTCACTCGTTACCCCCAAGTCACGTTATACGACAGCCGCGCCGCCGATGTTCCACCGTTCTCCTGGCCCAACTCCCGTTCTCGGGAGGCTAAGTAATCATCTCCCACCACCCACACAAGTCAAAGCATCACAATCCACCAATCCCCAAGAGCCCTCCAGTCTTACCATCAAAACTCTGCGCGCTCTGCGGCTCCACTGAGACCTCTCTCCCTCACACCAACACCATCTGCAACCCCTTCTTTCAAGAACTCTGCACCCTCCGCGCTATCAAGAACTTCCTCATACCCAGGCGCACCAGTCTTAGCTTGCCGCGGCCGCAGCTTCGGATATCCTACACCGCTCGCACCGGATTATCCGCCAGCCCCCACTGGCTTCCCCTAGTTCCCGCATCCCCCCGGCGAAGCCCCGCTGTGCAAGCATGTATCTCAAAAGCGTAAAGAGCACGTCCCGCGCCCCCAAAGTACGAGGAACACCGCGATGATTCGCGGCGCGGGCGGGCTCCGTTTTGCGCGTGTTCCTCAAGAGCCCCCGGCCCGCGTATGCGAGTCCATACGAGTGAAGAACTTTTTGGTCCGCCAGTTGTGGCATCCTAGGCGAGCGCAGACAGCGTGAAGTAGGCCGTGACTGCATTGGTGCTGTTGAAGCCGTTCAAAAGCCTGGTCCCAAGTTTCGTGCGCCATACAGTGGTTACAACCTGAGCGACGCGGATACAAGTTGGTGCCGATGAGCCATGCCGCCTAAGCTACTGATTCCGGACTCCTCGGCGGGAAGTTCCTTAAAAGAGAATCTTCGCGACAAACTCCATCTGCCGGTTCAGGTTCGCCTGGCTCGAAATAATCCCGAAGTTCGCATTCCCGAAACTCGTGTTCGGAGCGCTGAACACCGGATGGTTCAACACGTTGAACATCTCCGCCCGGAATTGTAGCCGTACCCTCTCCACAAGCCGGAAATCCTTCGCCAGCGTCAGGTTCGCGTTGTTCATTCCCGGCGACCGCACCGTGCCGATGTACGGGCTCGCGTTCCCATACGTGAAGTCCGCCGGCTGCGCGAACGCGCCGGTGTTGAAGTAGTTCCGCAGCCGGTTCACAATCGGCCCGCTCACGCCGGACGAAGGATCCCCCGCCACGTTCGGACGCCCGCTCCCTGCCCCCGCCGTGGCTTTCGCCAAACCGAAGGACAGCGGGAACCCCGCCTGGTAGACCTGAAATGTCGAAAGCATCCATCCGCCAGCCAGCAGATCGAGCGGCCGTGAAATGTTCGACCCGAACCGCCGCCCCTTGCCGAACGGCAATTCCCACGTCGCCGTCACCGACAGCCGCTGCGGAACATCGAACGACGCGTACGCCCGCTCCGCCTGCCGGTTGTACACGTTGTCCGGGTTCGTCAGGTCGCTGAGATTCTTCGCGATCGTATACGAGATCAGCGCCGTAAAGCCATGCGAAGTGCGCTTCTCCAACTGCATCTGCACCGAGTGGTAGTGCGAATTTCCATACGCCGGAGCGAACCGCGTAACGCCCGTAAACTGCGGATATGGCCGCAGCAACTGCGATTGCGGCACCGTCGCCCCCGCCAGTGCCCCCGACGTCAGAATCCCGAAGAACGGATTCGGAACCGGTTGCAACAGCGCCGTCCCCATCGAAAGATACTGCGGATTCAGTTGGTTCACGTTCTCGTTGATCGCCGTCGTGAAGTCGGTCGGCGCAGCCGCCAGATCGTATGCCCTGCTGCCGACATAGGACGCCGTGAAAACCGTCCCCGCCGCCACCTCCCGCTGAATGTCAAAATGCCAGTTGTGGAACCGCGGCACCCGGTCTCCCGGATTCACGAACGACACGTTATTCCCCACCAGCGTCAGCAGCCCTTGCGAATTGCCGATCGCCGGAAGTTGCCCGTTCGGAAACGGATTCCTCAACAAGTCCTTCGGAGTAATCCCGTCCTGCGTCGTCACCATCGGAGTCGTATTGCTATACCCCGTCGCGTACACGTTGCCCACCTGAGGGATGAAGGTCAACCCATACCCCGTGCGAATCACCGTTTTCGGCGTCACGTTATAAGCAAGCCCGATACGCGGTCCGAAATCCGCCTTGTCCGGGTCATACAGCCCGCGCGGCAATCCATTCGTGCCCGCATACAACAATCCGCCCGTCAGGTTCATCCCCGGCGCCTTCAGCGGGCTTGGGGCGCCAAAGGCGAATCCCCGCGTCGTCCGGTTGTACCGCTCCGTCGTCGGAGTCTGGTAGTCCCAGCGCAACCCCAGGTTCAAGGTCAGCTTCCGCGTCACCCGGTAATCGTCCTGCACGTAAAGCCCGGTGTAGAAATTCTGAATCGAAACGCCCGTCGCGTAATCGATCGAGCCGCCGCTTGCATAGCCATACAAAAACGTCGCCATCCCGAGCCCCGAACTCGCCACAGGAGTATCCGCCCGCGGACCCCCCGTATTCGCCGTGTTGAACGAAAACGTCCCCGACGGGTTGCCGCTGTTCAGGAAATTCCCGCGGAACAGGTTGAACTGCACCCCGGTCTTCAGCAGATGCTTCCCCATTTGTTTGGAGAGGTTCGATTGCAGCGAATAGTTATACCCCGGCTGCTGCTTCCAACCCACTCCCCCTACCAGCGTCTCGAAGCCCGTAATCGTCACCGTCGGAAAGTTCTGGTACTGCGTACCCTTGATGAATGACTGCGGGAACCCGAGCGAACTCAGGTCAAACCGCGCCGAATACGGCTCCTGCTGCTCTTTCCCGTAGGCATACCCCAGCCTCACATCCAGAATCGTCGAGGGATTGATCAGGTACGTATCGTCCACCGCGATGCCTTTGTTCGGCCGGTGCACCACGTTGCGCCCCGGCGTCGCAATCCCAGGAAAATCGTAGTTGAAGTTGAAGAACGCATCCCCGCTGTTGGCGCGCACGAACATCTGGTTCTTCGCCGTCAGCTTGTGATCGAACTTCAGAATCCACACGTCGCGAGTCTGCGGCCATTTGCTCGACTGAACGTAATTGTTCACCCACGGCGTCGCCGCGCTCACGTTCGGATTATTGGGCTCCGGCCAGTAGTTCATGATCTTCTGCGCCACCGGATCCTGCGCTGCCACCGGAATGATGTTGTTCGGAACCGGATCGCGCGTCGGCACGCCGTTCACCGTGTGCACCGAGAACGGATCGTAGATGGCTCCCCTGAATTCCGAAAAATCCCCCGTCCGCATCTTCGGTGTCGGCACATTCAACCGCGGTCCCTGCCCGTTACCCTCCCTCGCGCCTTCGTAGTTGAAGAAGAAAAACGTGCGGTTCTTTCCGTTGTACAAGTGCGGGATCAACACCGGTCCCCCTACCGAGCCCCCGTAGTTGTGTGCGTTGTACGGCACCAGTCCCTGCCCGAGCCCCCGCTGAAAAAACAGATTCGCATCCATCGCCGAATTGCGCAGAAACTCGTAAAGTGACCCGTGCATGTCGTTCGTCCCGGACTTGATCACGATATTCGTGAACACGCCCGCCGCGCGCCCATACTCCGCCGGCAGCGTCCCCATCAATAGCTTGATCTCCCCAACCGCCTCCGTCGACGGCACCCACGGCGACAAATACAACCCTCTCCCCACGTTCACCGTGTTCGAAACGCCGTCCACCGAAACCTCACCCGTCGCCGGCGGCGATCCGTTTGCCGTGAACAACACGTTCGTCCCCGTGTCGCTCGGGCGCGTATCCTCTCCGTACCGGTTCCCCACTACACCCGCCGCCATCATGTACATGAACAGACTGCTGTGCCCCTTCCACGGAATGCTGAGCACCGTCTTCTCATTGATCACCGACCCGAGCGACGAAGAGTCCGATTGCACCGCAGTCACCTGACCCGTTACCTGCACCGTTTCCGACGTCTGCCCCAACGCCACTTCTACATCCACACGCAAGCTGTCATTGATGCTCAGCTTGATTCCATCCCGCACCGTTGTCTTGAACCCCGTGGCTGTCACGGTCAGTGAATAGCTGCCCGGCGCGACGAACGTGAAAACATAATGCCCGCCTTCGTCGGACTTGACGGTGCGCTCGATACTGGTATCGATATTTCGCAGCGTCACATTTGCCCCCGCAATCGTCGCGTGCGTCGGATCGGTTACATCTCCCTGAACCGTCCCGCGAAACTCCTGCGCGGCGCCAACGGACACAAATAATAATGAACACACAATAAGATAGCGAGACACGGCAACCTCCCGAATTGGCCTTCTTCCCGCAACCCCCTCATTGGGCTACAGGGTGAAGTGAGTATATACTCACAGCCGCCGCAACACAACTGATACGCGACTATCGTTATCGGATCCAAAAATATCGTATTTTCCTACCTCATACTCCTCTTCACACCTCCCCTTTTTCTCTCAAGCCTGGAGCACCCACCCGCATTGCCGCTATACTGCAAGACGATGCGTATCCTGCCCGTCCCCGCCCTCCTCCTTCTCCTCTCTTCCTGCGGCCCCGAGCCCAAGCCCACACCGCCCGCCAAACAGACCGAGACGCCCAAACCAGCCGACGAATCCCGCCGCTTCCCTCAAGACAATCTCGTCGAAACCACAGTGGTCGCCAAGGAACTGCTCGGCAAGCCGTTCATGCCCGGAGGCACGCTGGCCCACTACAGGAAAGGCTCCCGCGAATTCGACATGTTTGTCGGAAAACTCCCGTCCCCCACCGATGCCGCTCTCCTTCTCCTCGATTGGAAAAAAGCGCTCACCGGAGCGAAGCTCATCCCCTCCTTCGGCGGCTACTTCGGCATGGATGGCAAGCGTCCCGTCTTCGTCTTCCCCAAGGGCAACTGGATCGCCGGAGTCGCCGGCCTGCCCGAAAAAGAGGCCGACCTCCAGGCTCGCGGCCTCGCCTCCCGTCTCGATTGATGCCGAATCGCCGCCGATTACCCCTACAAATGGTGGAAAGCCTCCGGCGTCTCCTCCTCCGGCATCCGCACCGTCTGCTTCTCGAGCGACCGGCTCACCAGGTCCTTCGATCCCAACCCCACCGCCAGCGCCAGCGCCAGCACAATCCCCCCGAACAGAATCCCGAAAGCCAGATCCACAATCCGCCCCCCGATCCCCAGGTGATTCAGCGCCATCGCCGCGGTCAGTACAATCACCAGCCACTTCACGCCCAGGCTCAGCAGTCGCGCGTAGTGCAGATTCATGTTCACCGCCCCGATCAGCACTCCCCGCGCCAGGAACCGCGCCAGCACGTTGCCCACCACCAGCACCACTACTGCCGCCAGCAGGTTCGGCAGATACGCGAACAGATTCATCACCAGCTGCGACGTCAGCGTGGCGTCGAATGCCGCCACCCCGATCAGCAGTCCCACCAGCACCACCCCCCACGACACAATTCGCGACAGCAACAGCGCCGGGCTTTTCCCCGGAGACCAGTCGCTTAACCCCGAAAATCCCCAACTCGCCAGCCGTTGGTCAAAATCAATTCCCCGCAGCGATCGCCGCAGCACGTGCCCGACGATCCACGCCAGCACCAGCGAGAACAACAGCGCCACCACGAGAGCGAGAAATCCCGGCAGCATGTGCGCCACCCCCGTGATCACCTGCTTCACTGATTCGTTCAACGCATCTTCCACTTGGTTCCACATATTTCTCTCCTCTCCCCGTCACGGGTTAAAACGGTCTGGCCATCTCCAGCGCGACAGCAAGTACGGCTTGTTCGCCTCATATGAGAGGCAAAGCCGCTCCAACCGGTCGTCCACCGTGCGCGGACCCGCGTCTCGCACCTCCAGAATGTACGACGCCACCCACGCCAGGTACGCCGGCGTCATGGCCCGCAGCAGGTGATCGCGGCTCATCACCCGAAACCGGTGGCCAAGCGCAAAATCATAAACCACCCGCACCCATACCTCGTCCGGCATCCGGAACTGCTCCTCCGGCAGCCGTGTCAGTTTCTTCAACTCCAGCATCGTCGCCGGCGTCAGCGCCATTCCCCAAACGTCCACCAGGTTGCGATACCCCATCTGGAAGGACTCCACCATCTTGTGCACGTCCACCGCCGCGCTTTCCTCCGCCTCCGCCTTCGTCTCCCCCTGCGTAACCACCGCTTGCGACCCCCGTACCTTTTGCCACACGGCCGCATTCCGGTCCATCTCCAGAAACAGCGAATCCAGCACCAGCGACAACGTCGAACTCAGGTCCGGCTTCCCTTTCGCCGGCGGCGGCCGCAAGTCCACCCGGACCTGTCTGACAGGCATACCCGCGCATACCGCCCGCACCGGCAGCCACGCCAGCGGGGCCATCCGTCCGTTCTTCTGCTCCGGTTTCGAAAAGCGTTCAATGAACTTCGCCGAGGCCCCGATATCCGTCGTCAGCGGATAGCGGATGCGCTTCCCATACAAAGCGCGCGTCAAAGGATACACGATCCCGCTGTTGATCAGCCCGTCCAATTTCTGCTGCCGGTAGTAAGGAACCGCCAAATCGCAGCTTCCCTCGAGCAATGGCTGGATCAGCCCTTGAATCGATTCACCCCCGATGCTCTCCAACTCGGACCCGATCAATGCGCACGCCTTGCCTCCCACCTTCCGGCACACATCGAACAATGCACGCCAGGGATCCCCCGCCCCCTGGCCGATGCCCGCCAGACGATCCACTTCGGGTAGCGGCAACGCCACCAGACGCACACGGTCTTCCTCCCCAACACACCCGCCGTCAGGTATCGCCGCGTCCGAATGCAGAATCAACGCCTTCCCCTCGTCCACTAGCGGCCGCACAGCGTCGCTCGCCCACCGGATCGCCCTCCGCACCGCTTCCTGCCCGCCCGATGCTCCCAGGCCGATCACCACCGCCGCCTCGCCCACGCGCTCCAGGCTTTCCTTTGCCTCAGCCGGTCTTGCTTCCGAATCCACTGACTTCGTTCTCCTTGCCCCTTCCGTCCCCGTGCCCTCAAATCCCCAGGGAAAGAATGCCCAGCAACGGGATGCGAATCCACGCCGGGCGGTTGTTCAGTTCATAGCGCAATTCATACAGCGCTTTATCGAGCAGATAAGCTTCAAGCAGAGTGCGCAGCCCCCGCCGGTCCCCCGGAAGAAACCCCGCTTCCCCCGCTGTCGCCAGGTAGACCCGTAAAAATTCCGAAGCTGTCGCGCTCTCCCACAGCCGCCCCCATGGAGCCAGCCGGCTGTAATCGTCCGGACGCCGTGTTGTATAGTTCAACAGCGACGCGTACGCTGCATAACTGAACGACCGCAGCATCCCCGCCACGTCCTTCAGCGGCGAATGCTTGGCCCGCCGCTCCGCCAGCGGCCGCGCCGGCTCGCCCTCGAAATCCAGAATCACGTAATCGTTCTTCACCCGCAGCACTTGGCCCAAATGATAATCGCCGTGGATCCGCGTCAGCAGCCCACCCGCCTCCAGACTTTCCACCGCATGAAAGCGATCCAGAAACTGCCGTCTGTGGTTCAACACGTACCCCGCCTGTTCCACCGCCTCGTCCGGCAATTTCGATAGGTTCTCCTTCAGCGTGTCCAGCACGGCCTGCGCATGTTCCCGCAATTGCCCGGCCAGAGCGCGAAGATGTCCCGCCTCCATCCGCTCCGGCCTCATTGCCGGATTGTCGTACGCCGCGCTCAGCGCCCCATGCAGTTCGGCCGTCCTCCTCCCCAGGATCGCCGCCGAATCCAGGTAAATCCCCAGATGCTCCCGCGCCAGCTCCGAAGGTTCGCTTTCCGATAGTTCGAAAATGGACTTTCCCTTTATGCCGTTCCCCGGATACGCCATCGGCGCGCAGTCTTCGTAGTAATGATCCAACTGCTCCAGCGTCCATTTCCATCCGTCTCCTTCGTTCGCCACCAGCCCTTGCACCATCGCCAGCGTCGCCGCTTCCCGCCCGCTACAGGCGTATTCCAGCGCGCCGGCAAACGGCGGAATGCGATCGAACCCCGTCTGCTCCGTCAGATATTGCCCGATCTCGCAATCCGGATTCGGCCCGGCTTCCTGCCGCCGGAACAGCTTCAGAATCAGCCGCCCGCCGTAAAGTATCGACGTATTACTCTGCTCGGCCGCGCCGCGCGCCGCCGCCAGTGGTCCGCTCACCGGCCCGCGCGCCTCCGCGAAGGCCCTGCCTGTCATTCCACGGATCACGCCTCGCTGCGTGGGAAACTCCTTCCCCTCCTCAATCGCTGAGAGCAGCGCGGTGTTCGCTCCCTCGTCAAACGTCGCATCGAACAGTACCCCGGAGCCCTTCGGCGTCGAAATCGGACACAGGATCGCATTGGGACTCGCCTCGCGCACCTCGTTTGCCTTATGCCCTGTCGCCATCATCAGCGGAACAAAGTAAGTCTCCGCCGGGCCGCTCTCAAATTGCGCCTCCACCAGCGCCAGCGCCATTTCCCCCTCCCACGCCGCCCAGTCCACAACCGCCGCGGTCCGTATCCGCCGCGACTTGCTCCCATACCAGCGCTGCTTCACCAGA
Organism: Bryobacterales bacterium; assembly: GCA_020847975.1. GTDB lineage: Bacteria > Acidobacteriota > Terriglobia > Bryobacterales > Bryobacteraceae > CADEFT01. Next base: position 34,152 of record JADLBD010000171.1, read on the forward strand.
AACCGCGGCAGCACGCTCCCTTCCAGCATCTGTCGCGACGGCCCACCCAGCAGGCTCCCCACGCTCGCACCCGCCGGAACTGGCTCCTCCGCCAGCGGCTCCTCCACCGTTTCCTGCACCCGCTGTAGCTCGAACCACAGAAACCCGTAAGGCCCCAGCGTCAGCGGATACGGCCGCTTTGTGATCACCGGGAAATCGACATAACCCAACATCTCCACCGGCTTGAGCCCCTCCAACTCGGAAAGGTCCAGTTCCACCGGCTGCGCGAATCGCGACAGGTTCGCCACGCACAACACCTGCTCTCCCTCGAACCGCCGCACATACGCCATCACCTTCCGGTTCGAAGGATGCAGAAACTCCATCGTCCCCCGTCCAAACACCCGGAACAGCTTCCTCAGCGCGATCATGTTCCGCATCCAGTGCAGCAGCGACGATGGAT
>JADLBD010000172.1 GCA_020847975.1 Bryobacterales bacterium
GGCATCTTCCGGCGGCTGATGGATCGCGTGCGGTCCATCACCTTCACTGGCACTGCTTTGTCGCCGGTATTGGCCACCGCAATTCGCAACTGAACCAGGAAGCGCATAGGATTCTATGCACAGGTGGATGAAGGAAATCAGCATCTTACAGGAGGGGGTACAAAAAGCGCAGAAACTACCGCGTGACAGGCTCGCGCTCAACTACCTCGAAGCCAACGTCGGCCTCGGCAGCACGCTCCCTCTGCGTGCATAATTCAGGTATCAGGGGTGGAAGGGGCACGATCCGATCCGGTGGTGTCCCACGCGCGACAGGAGGAGTTAGGAAAACCCACCGCGCGTCCCTGACCTGTGGACACCACCGCGCAGACGTTAATAGAGGTTCTTGAACGAAAGTTGTTACCTCGATGGTAGGGCTTGCCGTCGCATGTGCCAATACTGAAAATTCTGTATATGGCCGCTTTGCAGGCGATATCGGAGAAGGCTACGATAGGCTGTTCATGGCAAAACCTCTGGATGGAATCCGGGTCCTTGACTTCTCGCATGCCCTGGCGGGGCCTTACTGCACGATGCTGATGGCGGATTATGGGGCTGAAGTCTACAAAATTGAAGGGGTTGATACGCATGACATGGGGCGCACGTGGGGACCGCCGTTTCAGGGAGGAGAAGCGTCTTACTTTCTCGGGTTGAACTGCGGCAAGCTGGCGGTTTCCGTGGATCTCAAGGATGCGCGGGGAAGGGAACTATGCCTGCGGATGGCGGAGAAAACGGATGTGCTGCTCGAAAACTTCCGTCCCGGGGCAATGGCGCGGCTCGGATTGGGCTATGAGGAGGTGAGAGTACGAAATCCGCGGCTCATCTACTGCTCCATTTCCGGCTATGGCCAGAACGGGCCATCGCGCGACAAGGCGGCGATGGATCTGATCATGCAGGCGTCGAGCGGGCTGATGAGCGTGACCGGAACGGCGGACGGGCAGGTAGCCCGCTGCGGGCACTCGGTGGCCGATATTACGGCGGGAATGTTCGCGCTGATCGGGGTGCTGATGGCGCTGCAATCCCGCGAACGCACCGGAGCGGGCCAGTTCGTGGACGTCTCGATGCTCGATTCGATGATCTCGGCGATGGCGTCGAGCTTCGCCTATTATCTGGGCAGCGGCATCATTCCGCGGCCGCTCGGCACGGCATTTGCCACGATCGTGCCTTACGCGGCGTTTCCGGCGAAGGATCGCGAGATCGCTATCGCGGTGGCGAGCGAGCGACTGTGGGAGGCCTTCTGTGAGGCGGTGGAAAAGCCCGAGTGGGCGGCGGATGAACGGTTCGCCACAAATTCCCTGCGGGTGAAGCACCGCGGTGTTCTCGAACCGGCGATTGTCGAGGTGTTCCGGCGGCGTACCGCCGAAGAATGGACGGAGGTGTTCCGGCAGCGCGGTATTCCGTGCACTCCGGTGCGGAACCTGAAAGAGGTGGTGGAAGATCCGCAGGCAGCGGCCAGGGGCATGTTTCCCACGGTGACCCATCCGGCGGCTGGAGAGGTGCGGGTGACTGGAGCGCCGGTGAAGTTCAGCGGCATGCCGGGCAGTGTGGAATCCGCCGCGCCGCTGGTGGGACAGCACACGCGGGAGACGCTGAGGGTACTGCTGGGCATGGAGGATTCGGAGATTGACGAACTGGTTCGCGCCAGAGTGATTCTGGAAAGCCGGTAGCGTCTACCGCTCTGCCGCCTGAGGCTGCGCGCGGAATTGGGCGAGGTGATTTTCGAGCACCTTCCGCAGATGCGAGGGCTGCGCGGCCGGAGGGAGCTTTGAGATGGCCTCTTCGATGGTTTGAATGGCCGCGCGCGAATCGCCATTGGCCTGATGGGCGCGGGCCAGCGTGTCAAGGAATACGAGGTCGGAACGATTGGTCTTTTGCGCGGCGGCCTTGGCGATCTCGAGGGCGAGCGCCGCGTTGCGCAAGTCTTCCGGCCTTGCGGTGAGTAGGGCGTTGGCGTAGGAATGGATAATGGCGGGGCGGGCGTCCGGGGCTTCCGCCAGTTCCTTCAACAGGGCCAGCCCGCGCCCGGTGTGGCGCCGTCCTTCCGCCGCGTCGCGCAACTCGATGAAGTAATCGCCGGCAAGGATTTCGAGCTGGGCCAGCCGCTCCCGCACGATTTCGTTCGAGGGATCTCCCCGGGCCATGTTGTCCATGATCTCCCGCGAGCGCTCGATGGATGCGAGCGCCTGGGGCATGTTGTCCAACTGCCAGTAGACGTCGGATTCATTCTTGTAGGTGGATGCCATGTCGAACAGCGCGCGCTTGTCGCCGGGATCGAGCCGGGCGAGTTCCTCATACATGGCGAGTTGTTCCTGGTAGCGGTCGAGCGCGCCCTTATAATCGAGCAGTTCGAACCGGGTGTGACCTATCTTGCCGAAAAGCATGGCGCGCAGGCGCTTCAAGTCGTCGCGATGGGTTTCTGCATAGAGCGCATCGGTGGCCTCGGCGGCGAGTTGGTATTCGGCCAGGGCGAGAGTTCCTTCGCCATTGACGCGCCGGATATCGCCGGTCTTCATTTTCATGATGGCGACGGCGCGGCGGGAGCGGAAGTTCCGGGGATCGATGGCGAGTACGGCGCGATTTTCGCTGAGAGAGGATTGAAAGTGATCGAGGGCGATTTTCGGCCGGTCATTGGAGGATTCGAAGTCGCCGAGGGCTTCGTGGGCCGCGGCAAGCTCCTGATGGGCATCGATGTTGTTGGGCTGGGCGAGACTCAACTCGAGGAGCGTTTTGAGGGCGGTTGTGGCTCCGCGAATGGCCTCCGGTAGTCTGCCCTGCTGTTCGCTAATGTCCGCTGTCTTGAGGATGGCAAGAGCAAGATAGCGCCGGGCGCGGGGATTTCCGGGATGGCCGCGGAGCACCGCTTCGGCCACGGCGCGGGCCTTGGTGTAGGTTTCGAGAGCCTTGCGGGTGCTGCCCTGGTTCATTTCGTAGGGGCTGCCCTGCGTTCCGGCCAACTTGATGTAGGCATCGGCGAGATCTAGTTGCAAGTCCACATTCGTGCTTGATTCCGCCGCCAGCCAACCGAGATATTCCGAGGTCTTGCCGATGATCTGGGCGAGGGCGTAGGCCGAGCCGGGCATATCGCGGATACTGTCGTGTACGTCGAAGAGGAACGTGCCGAGGAGGCTCCGCAGTTCGTTGAAACGGCGCTCTGCAAGTGCGCGCTGGGCTTCGGCGGCACGCGACTGGCGGACAATGCCGGTGACTCCGGCGATAAGAATCAGCATCGCCAGCGCGCCGGCGGTGAAGGCCGCGCGGTTGCGGCGGACGAGTCTGCCCAGGACGTAGAAGAACGTGTACGCCCGTGCCTCGACAGGCTTCCAGGCGAGGTGGCGCTCGATATCCTGGGCAAGCCCCGCGCAGGAAGAGTAGCGCTGCTCCGGCTGCTTCTGAATGGCCTTGAGGGTGATCGCGTCGAGGTCCCCGGCGATGCCCTGGCGGAGCTTTTCCGGCGTGGTGGAGCGCTGGGCGGCAATTTCCGCGGGGTTCTTGCGCGACACCGCTTCACTTGGCTTTTCGGGCTGTACTTCGCAGATGGCGTAGGCCAGCGCCACTTCGCTTGGCGTCTCCACGGCATAGGGCCAGCGGCCGGCGAGCAGTTCATAGAGCAGGACGCCGAGCGCATAGATATCGACGGCAATAGTCATGGGGCCGGTGCGGAGTTGCTCCGGACTCGCGTATTCCAGCGTGAACGTGCGGAACACCTGGGTCATTTCGGAAACCTGGGCCGCGCCGCGCTCGCTGGCGCCGCGCATCAGTTTCGCGATGCCGAAATCGAGCAGCTTCGGAACGCCCTCTTTGGTGACAAGGATGTTACGCGGCTTGATATCACGATGCACGATGAGGGCGCGGTGCGCGTATTGCACCGCGTCGCACACCTGAAGGAACAGACGGAGGCGCCGCTCGATTCCGAGTTTGTGGTGGTTGCAATATGCGTCGATGGGCGTGCCCTCGACGTAGTCCATGAGAAAGTACGGGATACCTTCCTCGGTGACGCCTCCATCGAGAAGCTTGACGATGTTGGGATGGTCCAGAGCGGCAAGAGTCTCGCGTTCCTGAAGAAAACGTTCGGTGGCGTGCGGGCTGGCGGCATCGGGTGTGATCAACTTGAGCGCGGCCTGCTTGTGGAATTGGCCGTCCACGCGCTCGGCCTGGTAGACGCTCCCCATCCCGCCTTCGCCAATGAGGCGGGTGACTTCATAGGGGCCGAACCGGCGGCCCATCATCGATGCAGAGTGAGGTCCCGTCATCGCAGCCAAAATCGCATTTATGTCTCGATACGCCTAAAATAGCACCTATGGACTCAGTTTCTCGAAGGACCTTTCTCGCCGCTGGTACGGTTGCTTCCACGGCCAAGGCATATACGCGAATTGTGGGGGCGAACGACCGCATCCGGATAGGCGTCATCGGGTGCGGCGGCATGGCCACGGGGCACATGCACGCGCTGGTGAAGATGAGGGAGGCGGAGAATCTGGAGATCGCCGCGGTCAGCGACTTGTACGAGAAGCGGCTGGAGAAGGCGAGCCAGCTCA
>JADLBD010000173.1 GCA_020847975.1 Bryobacterales bacterium
GGGCGGGCTCCGTTTTGCGCGTGTTCCTTAGAAGCGCAAAGGGCACGTCCCGCGCCCCCAAAGTACGAGGAACACCGCGATGATTCGCGGCGCGGGCGGGCTCCGTTTTGCGCGTGTTCCTTAGAAGCGCAAAGGGCACGTCCCGCGCCCCCAAAGTAGGAGGAACGCCATGATGATTCGCGGCGCGGGCGGGCTCCGTTTTGCGCGTGTTCCTTAGAAGATAAATGCCAGCCCGCCGCGCAGCGCCCGCGGGGAATGCACCAGTTGGACCCGCCGCCCATCTCCCAGCGTGATCGGCTGGTACCCTTGCGCGAGAATGTTCCGGATCTCCGCCGTCGCTTCCAGTCTTCCTCCCAGCCCCAGCGCCGTCGGAATCGGCTGCCGGACCTGCACGTTCAATCCCTGCGCCGGATTCATCTGCTCGGTCATGTAGAAATGCCCCGGAGTCAAAGCGCGTCCGTTCATGAACTGGTATCCGGTGGTGAACCGCGTTCCGGTTTGCGGAATGTAGCCCGCAATCCGCGTCACCGCCAAGTGCCGCCGCTGTACGTGCAGCGCTGACCGCAATTCCCCTGGGTCATTCGAGGCCATGTGGTCCCGCTCAGCCTCCAGCACCCCGTTGTTGCCATAGCCCACCGTCACCGTCCAATTCTCGTTCAGGTTCTGTGACAGGGAAGCCATGTACCCGACGCTCCAATAATGGCCCGCATTGAATATCGAAGCCGTCGAGAACAAATCGGGAAGCAGGTCTCCAGCCCCGAACACTCCATCGGCATCCACAGCCGTCAACGCGGCATTCGTCAGACTCTCGCGGTAGGCAGCCGCGCGGAACGTCCGTGAGCCCGCCTGCTTGCGGTATCCCAGTTCGAAATTCTGCGCGCGCTGCAGTTGCGCGGCCCCACCTCGCACGGTAACCCGCGGAAACATGGTCAGCCCGGACAACTCCTGCTGCTGCTCGGCTTCTTTCGCATTGCTTCCACTTTCGTAAAGCTGAGTCGGCGGCAGCCCGGAACTGTAGCCGAACTCCAATACGCCCGCATGCTCGAGATCGTAGCTCATTCGCACATAGGGCGAGAAATAATTCAGCCTCTGAAGGAACTGCACCGATTCGAGAGTCCCGCCGTACGACACCAGGAGATTATCCCCGATGTGGACCTGGTCGTTGAGGCTCAGCGACATCGTCCGTAGCACAGGAACCGAATCCGAGGCTCCGGTCACCACGCCGGCGCCCACACGGCCGGCCAGGAAAATCTGCCGCATCGTAACAGCCAGTTCCGGACTTCGGCCATCTTCCGTCTGCCGGCTGAACGAGGTTCGGAACCCAGCCGCGGGATTCCCCGAAGCGGACCCGTAGCCGACGTTCCCGCTGATGCCGACCCGGTTTGCTCCGTGCACGGATGTCGCCAATGCAAACGCCGTCCCCAAATCCGGCTGGCTTCCGAGCGTCGGTGCGGCCGGCATGTCTCCGGCCGAGAGCTTGACTACGCCCGAGGTGTCTGTGAACATCCCGGAACCCGCCCGCAACTGCCGCATCAGATCCCCGGTGCCGTTATCGAGAATGCGTAGAACCGGCCGGGTCGACATAGAACTCCGCAGAGTCCACTTCCAGTCGTCGCTCATCAGACCCTGCTGGAGCGGCAGCGAGTACACCAGTTCAATCGTGCTCAACACTCCTGCCATGTTGATGGAAAGGATCTGCCGCACACCGGGCTGGACACTGATGTTGTTTCGGATGGCCGGCAGAAAACTCAATAGCGTGATGCGTACATTGTAGTGGTCCGCGGGTAGGGAATCGAACTGGAACGTTCCGCGTTCGTCGGTCAGTGTTTTTGCAACTTGCCTTTCCAAGTGATTGAACAACAGCACACTGGCTCCCATCTGAGGGACGCCGAGAGCATTGCTCACGATTCCGGCGATACTGCCCGTGAGACTGTTCTGCGAGGCGAAGGCGGGCGTGGCGCTCATCATTACCGCAAAGAACGCGGCCCAACGACCGGTTTTCGGAAATGCCATTTAGCTACATCAGCCTGAAAAAGCCGGCGGATCCAACTCCGCCGGGCTGAATGACCCGACTAAACCACTGTGAAAGCTGCCTGAGGCGTCAGCACTTGATTGCCGAGCTTGTCCTGCACCTTCATTTTCAAAATGTACTGTCCCGGCTCCATGTTCTGGAGCGGCAAGAGCTTCTCGATGGTAACCTGCTGTCCGGAGGCGCCTTCCATCTTATCGATTTGCTCGGTGAAGTCGAAGATCTTCTCGTTGCTTCCCGTCTTCACCACTTCATACTCCACCGTACCGCTCGGCTTGCGTGTCTTTTCGTCCGTAGTGAAGTTGTAGAGTTGAAGATAGATACCCATCTTCTCGTCGCGATGGAACGTCTCCCCAATCCGCGGCCGCACCTTCGAGGTGCCGATCACGAACTGCCCGGTTCCGATGCTCCGCGTGGGGACCTTTTCAATGAGATCCGCCAGCACCAGCGAACTCGAGCCAAGCTTTTCGTCATCGTAATGCGGTACGTGCAGCGCCATTTCGTAGTTGTTCATGTTGCCGCCATTGATGTCCTTGACGACAATGTTCACGCGGTAGGTTCCCGGCGGCAGCGGAACGGACTTCTGATACAGGGAAACGCCTTTGATCGCTTCCGCCGTCAATGCCGAAGGAAATTCGACGCTTACGACGTCTTCGAACACGTTCACCACGCGACGCGTCATCGACGTGATGCGCGCATAGATGTTGACCACGCCTTTCGAAACTCCATCCTGCTGCTTATACTGCAAATCGCGCTTTTCCAGTTGAATGGTGATGTTCGAAAGGATCGTCGAATTGGTGAGGCGCATGAAGTCCGTACGCACCTTCATCGGAAGAAGGTTGTAACGGATGGTCGAATTCACCGCCGCTTCCAGATCCTTGAACTTCACCGGCGGCGGTTTTTGCAGGTTGGCATATTGTTGCAGCCGTTCGAACTGATTCATACGCGCCGGCAGCGGCATCGTCCCGGTGCCGAGCCTCGTTCCATCCGTCCGGCTGAACCGGTCCGTTTTGCTGGCAAGGCCCATCTGCTCCATCAGGGTGAGACCGGCGTTCGGGACGTAGAGCAAGGCGTCCTTTTCGGAAGGATCCATGGTCATCCGGTACTCGCCGGTCATCGTCGTATCGACAAACTCAATAATAATGTCCGAACCGATTCCCTCGAGCCACCGGTACCGCCACTGCTCGAAGGGATAGGTGGACGTGGTGCCGCCACCCTCTTCGTATGGCCGCTCGTAGGTGCCACCTGAAGGATGGGATTCGATTTCGTCCGGCGGCCCGAATGTGATGTAGATCCGCCCACGATCCGATTTCCATCCCGGAATGCCCGAAGCAAACCGTTCGTTGGCGTACGCAATGCGGCGGTAGTGCTCTTCCTTGAATTCGTTTTCCTGCGTGTCCGGAGTAGGGTCGCGGCGCAGCCAGAATTGCTCGATGAACTGCTCCCGCTCCTCATCTGTATTCAGATTCCTGAACGCCTTCCGTTCCTCATCGGAGATGATGTAGCCGACGTCCTCGTTCAGCCACTTGCGGTAAGGCGTCTCCAACTCCTTGCGCAGCTTGGCTTCCCGTTTCTTGCGCTCTTTTTCCGACAGGGGTTTTGCGACGGTTTCGCGGTTTTCGTCGCTTGCCTTCTTTTTGTCGGCGGCGACGGCGGGTGTGACGACAAGGCTCAGCGCCATGCCCAGAGAAAAAACGGTCGCTGTTGCTCGCATAAGGTACCTGATGGCAAACGTCCTCAAGCTACCCTCAATTCTAGTCTTGTCAAGACATAGCGTCAAGGCGAACCCCCTCGGGAGGAATCTCTGCGTCTGTGCCTCTGTTTAGATGCACACCACCTTCGATTGGTTTCCGGGGCGGCGGCGTCCCTCGGTCTCTTCCGCTATCGGCCTGAGTTTGCGGCTACCTTGATTCGAACGGTCCGGACAGCCGTCATTGCCGCCTCGCCGGTTCGGCATAAGAAGGGCAACTCCGGCGGCGGCGCCAGGAAACACGTAAATCATTGAAAGCAAGCAATTTTCTCCTCGAGTTCGAGGTGATCGCCTTTCTCCCGCACACAGCCCTCACCGTCCCATGCGCGCTATGAGACACGCGACGAATCAGCCGGGAGTGGGCAGGAGGACAGGCGGGAAACAACCGGCACGCAGAGACAATAGGTAGGCGGCCGCCTGCTTTCGCACACGAAGAAGGGGCGGGGGTTCGGAGTCCGCCTCCCGGTTTCCAAACGCGCCCCAGGTGGAAACGCTTAATCAGGTGGAAACGCTTAATAATGTTACAGGTTCGAATCCTACCGCAAGGCTTTGCCTTTCGGATTCACCTTTTGGAAAATCTCCAACTCGCGGGCGGCTTCCTCCTTCTTCCCCAACCGCCGCAGGGTTTGGGCCAGCAGATAGTGCGCGGTGGCGTATTGCGAATCCAACTCGACGGCACGCCGCAACCAGCGCAGGCTCAGTTCATCCTTTCCGAGCATCGTCAACGCTTTGCCTGTCAGAAAGCAGTCCCGCGCCGAGGCCGGGTTACGGCGCGCGGCTTCAGCGGCAAGCTGGAATGCCTTTTCGGGCTGATTGCGCTTCAGGAAGAAATCCGCCAGATTGGCATGGGCCCAATCATAATCCGGATGGTCCTTTATCACCAGATCGAGCGCCGCGAAGAAATGTTTCAAAGCCAGTGCATCCTCATGGAGCGCGTCGTAGCACAGACCGAGATTGTCGTGAGCGCGGTAGGATTTCGGATTGGCCGCGAGGACCGCGCCGAACTGCTCCACGGCCTCCGGAAATTGGTTCGACTGGTAGTAGATGCGGCCCAGCGCGTAATGCACGGTCTCATTCAACGGGTCGATTTCGAGCGCCGACTTCATGCTCGCCACAGCCTCGGAGTCCCTTCCCAGCAGATAGAGCGCATCGCCCGCAAGCTTTCGAGCCTCGACGTTTCGCGGGTCGAGCTTCGTGACTTGTTGGAACGTGGCTGCTGCCTGCTCCAACTGCTGCGCCATCAGTTGGCATTGCCCGTAGGCGAGCAGCAGGCGCGCTCTGTTCCCCCCCGGACAGGCGGAAAGGGCGGCTTCGAAATCGAGCGCCGCCCTTACGTATTCCCGGTTCTCGTAGTTCGTTCGCGCCTGATCCACGAGGGCGCCGCACCGCTCCGGCTCTTGCAGAAGTCCGAACAGGATGATCCCCGCCCACATCAGAACTGGAAGCGGGCGGCGAGTTCGATATTGCGTCCGCCAATCTGCGCTCCCGTGATCTGCCCGAAAAAGGGGCTGGTCAGATCGGTGACCGGGTCGCCGCGTCCATGACGGTTGAACGGATTGAGGAAGGTTCCGCGGATTTCGAAGCTGCGCGTCTCTTTGAAGATGAATTGCTTCGAAATCCCCAGGTCTTCGTAGGTGAAATGCGGGCCGCGAATGTTGGGCAGCCGCTGTCCGAGCGTTCCCGGCCTTTGGATCACGTTCTGCCCGCCCGGATAGACCGGTGGGTTGGCGAACGCGGCCCGGTTCAGGTACGCCGTTCCGCCGGCCACGCCACGGAAGATAATCGGTGCGCCGCTGTCCACTATGACAGGGACTCCCGCCACCAGATCGGGCCGCACGGCCCCGAACGGGTTGTTCAATCCACCTGTGCTGATGCCGAGTGGATTGCCGCTGCGGATCTGGTGATTGCCGGTAATCTGCCATCCGCCGATGATCCTGCCGGCCACCCCGCCGATGTTCAGCAGTTTGCCCGGGCCGACCGGCAACTCATAGATCCAGGTAGCCTTGAAGGAACTGGGGTAGTTGAACGCCGTAATGCCTTTCTCCAGACTGCGGTTGAACACCGTCACCACACTGTCGGAATCGATGGCGCTGTCGGTCAGCCCGATCGACTTCGACCAGGTGTAGGCGCCGAGAACCGAGAAAGCTTTGCTGAAGTGGCGAGTCAGTTGAATCTGTAGCGAGTGATACGTTGAGGTTCCAAAGTTCGGGAATGCCTGCGACACGCCAGTGAACTGAGGGAACGGGCGCAGCGCCTGGGCGACATTGCCGGTAAAGCCAGGATAAGGCTGGGGCACTCCCGACGCCGCCGTCCATGGCCTTGGCAGGATGTCTCCCATCGAGAGGAAGCTCAGCGGAAGTTGATTCAGAGAATCGAGACCATATGCCATTAACCGGGTGCCCTTATTGCCGATGTAGTTCGCCTCGAGAACGGTGGAAGCCGGCAACTGATATTGAAAGCCCAAGGACCAGTTCTGGACATAAGGCAGTCGATTGCTGTCCGGCGCCGTATAACCGATTCCCAACCCATTCGACAGCGAGGGATTCTTGTTCGGAAGCGTCGCATTGAAATTCGGATAGGGCAGCCGCAGATACGTCACCGGGTCCTCGGCAAACTTGAGGGCCGTATTCGACGAACTCACCGAGATGCTGCCGCTGTAGCCGAGCGTTCCCCCGAAGCCGAACCCGTTGGAAATCGGCGGCGTGTTGTTGATGCCATAGCCGCCGCGCATCACCAGTTTGTCGCTGATCGCGTAGGCAAAACCGAACTTGGGCGACAATTGCTTCCAGTAGGTGTCCTGGAATCCCCGCCTGCTTTGGTCATCCACGAACACGAGCGCCCCGGGAAGACCGCCCGCGCCGGGGTTGGGCACGTTCAAGCCCAAGCCGGACATGCGCCCGGCCACTTCAATCAGTCCGCCCACAATTTCCCAGCGCAGCCCGAGGTTGAGTGTGAGCTTCCGAGTGACCTTGTAGTCGTCCATGAAATAGAAGCCGACATCGCGCCAGCGGTGGCCGAAATTTACAGGGTTAATGCCGCGGTTCGTGCTCGCCACCGCGCCCAGCAGAAAGCTCGCGAAAGAATGGCCGGTTTCATTCAAAAACCCGATTTGCGCGGTCTGGTTCGGAGAGAAATTGAAATTTCCCGAGCCCGACTTGTTCCGCGTGTTGTAGTAATAGCGGCGGTGCTCCATGCCGAGCTTGAAATTGTGCTTCCCGCGGACGATTGTCAGGTCGTCCTGGATAATCGTGCTGCCGTTATAGGAGCCTCCGGCGTTGCCCGAACCGAGCCTTCCCCCGGCCCCGATACCCCCGCCTTGATAAGGCTGGCCTCCGAAGACGAGTGTGGGGAACGTTGTGCCGGGGACATTCGTCAAGCCGATCTTGGCAGGCCAGTCCTGATCGACATAAACACTTTCGTTGTTGTTCCCAAACCGGTTGTAGCCGATCGCGAAGTGATTCAGGATCGTCGGATGCACAGTCCAGTCGTAAGCAAACCGCCCCAGAGTTCCCGGCGTGTTCTGCAACTGGTAAACCCCAGTCGGCGACTCAGGTGGAATTCCCCACCGGCCGCCCGGCGAGTTGTTGCGCTCGCGGAAGTTGCGGTTGAACAACGTATAGATTCTGTGATTCGAACTGAAGTTGTGATCGCCGCGCAGGGTCAACATCCACTCGTTGAAGTTCGGACAACAGGTGCCGATTGCCGGAATGTTATTCAACATCGTGTTGAAGATGGGGTCGGTGATCGGCGCCAGTTGCAGAATTTTTGCGGCCACCGGATCGAAGCGGTTCTGCGGGATGACGTTGCCCGGAAACGGCATGCGCACCCCGCGGCCGCCCACATCCGCTGTCGAACTCGGGTCGTAGATGGCGCCAAATAGGGCCTCATTCCCCGAGGCGTCAACGCCCGCCGCGGTGCCCGATCGCGCATTCCCGGTGAATGCCGCATTCAGCAGGCTGGCGAAATTGCCGCGTTTGAAATCGGGTACGGGAAGCGTGGAAAAACTGGTCGAGCGGTAATCCTTGACCTTGGTGCGCTCCAGACTGTGATAGAAGAACGTCTTGTTCTTCCCGTTGTAGAGTTTGGGAAACACCACCGGACCGCCGATCGAATACCCATAGTTGTGCTGCTTGAACGGTTGGCGCTTGATACCCCCGGCGTTGTTGGTCCAGCCGTTGGCCCGGAAGGCATCGTTCTGCACATAGTAATACGCCGAGCCGTGGAGATCGTTTGTGCCGCTCTTGGTGGCGAAGTTCGCCACCGAGGTTTGCGCGCCGCCGTATTGGGCGCTAATGGTGCCGGTCTGGAGTTTGAATTCGCTCACCGATTCGGCCGAAGGGCTGAATTCATTGTTGCTGCCCCCCTGCAAATCCATCCTGCCGAGGGCGATGCCGTCAATCAGGATTTCGTGGGAGTAATATTGCCCCCCAATTGATCGAGCCCTGAAAGGTTCCTCCCACGGTTCCCGGCAGAGACGAGAAGATGAACTGCTGGATTTGCCTTCTGCCGTCGCCAACCGTAATGGGCCACGTATCGAATTCTTTCTTGGACACATAACTGCCGATTTCCGCTGTGCCGGCTTCCAGCAGCGGAGACTCGCTCGAAACCGTCACCTGCTCGGAAACCTGGCCTACCTCCAGCACGAAATCCACGGTTAGCGTTTGCGCGACTGCCAAAATAACGTTATCGCGCAAGGCGGTCTTGAAACCCGGCGCCGATACGCTCAAACGGTAGGTGCCGGGCGGCAGGTAGGGCATGCGGTAAACTCCGGCGGAAGTGGTTTGCACCGGTGTCTCCAGGTTCGTTTCCACGTTGATGGCTCGCACCATCGCCCCGGGCACCACGGCTCCAGTGGAGTCGGAAACGGTTCCATTGAACGTGCCGCGTTCCCCCCGGGCAAGAAGAATTCCCGCGGAAAGTACAGTAAACATAACCAAGCCTTTGAACATTTTGGTAAAACCCCCCAATGCGAGAGTCGAGCAACGTGCAGGACAACTGCGCTATTGCATCAACAGTAGATCAAAGATGTCAGGATGTCAATGTCTTTTAGAAACTCGCGGCGCCGGCCAGCCGGCCGCGCTTTAAGCGATCCTTCCCGCCACTCCGTCAAACTCCTCCCGCAACTCCTGTGATACGACGGAACATCGATATCGATTTATTTCCGCCGCATCCTTATATCTTCTTCTTTTCTTCCTTTTCGATGATCCCCTCGTCGAAGAGAATGTCCCTTGCACCAGCTTTCCAACTCGGCCATAGCTCGCACCGGTCACCCGCGCGCCCCCGGGTCTTGTTGCGTGAATGCACGACGTGCCGGCTCTGGTTTTCAAACCGTGCGCCCAAGAGGAGAGGTGATTCATTCATCTCGAACCGGCCGTTTCGTCGCTGAACAGACATCAGAGTCGAGGAATGAAGCTACAATGGTTCCTTGGGCAGATGAAGGTCCGTGACGTGATCAAGACCGTTGAGAACGACGGCTGGAAGCATGTGAAAACGAAAGGAAGGCATCGTCAATACAAACATCCGGACAAGCCGGGACGGGTTACAATTCCGGGGCACTTGAACGACGATCTTCATCCCGGCACGCTGAAGAGCATTCTGACCCAAGCGGGATTGAGAGAGAAGTCATGAAAAAATACGCCGTGGTGATCGAGCGGGGACGGGACAACCTGTCCGCCTACGTCCCCGATCTTCCAGGGTGCGTGACAACTGGAAAGACCGTCGAAGAGGTCGAGCGGAATATCCGAGAGGCCATCGAACTTCACCTCGAAGGCATGCTGGAAGACGGGGAGGCGATTCCTGAACCCTCCACCGCTGTTGCCTACGTTGAAATGCGGGTGGCATGATCAAGACACACGCACGCAAGTGTTGGCTTCCCACACTGGACGCATTTCGAACTTTGTTGCAAACACAAGCACTTACGGATACAGACTTCGTGAAACTGTAGGGCATCGGGCTGGCTGCTGCCCGGATTCCGGATCTGGGCGGCGGGTAGCGCCGGAGGTGATTCAGCAAGGTCGGAAGCCTTGCGGCAATATCCACTTCCGAGTAATATGCGGAGTAGTGCCACTCGTCGATCTGCTCAGGCGTCCAGAGGGCAAGACCCTGGAATTCAAGCGGGACTTGTCCTCCCCGGACGGAATTCTTAAGACGCTTGTCGCGTTCGCGAACACGGCCGGCGGCACGATCGTCATCGGCGTGGATAATGGGTCGAAGAACGTACGGGGCGTACCCGATGTGCTGGAAGCGGAAGAGAGGCTGGCCAGCCTGGTCTCGGACGATCCGCCCTCGCCTCGTTCCGGACATCGAGGTGGTGCCGTGGCGGAACTTGAACGTGATTGTTGTTCAGGTCTATCCCAGCAACACTCGTCCTCACTACTTGCAGCGGCTCGGATCAGCGGACGGCGTCTTCCTCCGTGTGGGCTCGACCAATCGCAGGGCCGAGGCGCTGCAGATCGAGGAGTTGAAGCGCTGGAACCGGATGGACTCGTTTGACGAGCAGGCCATCCCCGACCTGAAGTCGGAAGCGCTCGACTTCCGATCTGCTTCCGAGTTCTTTGCGCCGTACCGGAAACTGACGCCCAAAGCGTGGAGCACGTTGCGGGTGACCACGGAGCATCAGGGCCGACAGGTGCCGACCATCGGCGGCTTGCTCCTCTTTGGCAAGGACCGGTTTTCCCGATTCCCGGATGCATGGATTCAGGCGGGCCGTTTTGCTGGCACTGATCGCGCGCGCCTTGTTGACTCGGCGGAGATCCGGTCCCTGCTGCCGCAAGCCGCGGAGGAAGCCGTAGCTTTTGCGCGCAAGCACTTGACTCACGAGTCGGTCATCGAAGGGTTGCGCCGGGAGGAGCGTTGGAAAGTTTGGATACAGGTGGGAGGTCGGACGGGCAGGCCGTCAACGACATCGGGCGGTGAAAAGTCCGCGTCTGGAAAAACGGCGAATCCGCCTTCCCGCACATCTCGTCTGCTATGATCTTTGGTCGCCGCGCCAGCAAAACCAGACTCCGCGCCGGCCGAAACAACGTCTGGCGCTGCCAGGAGACAACCGTGCAGAACTCAGCCCAGCACAATGAAGCCGATATCAACTCGCCGGAATCCCGGAAAGCCGTCTTTCGATCTCTTGTCGATCTTTATGCCGCGGGAGACGTCTCCTCTCTCGATCAGGTGATCCCGCCCGATTACGTCGGGCACGTTTCCGCCGGTGACCGTGACCGCGAAGGATTCCTTCAAAGCATCCTGTATTTTCACAACCTGTTCATCTACACCAAGGATTCGTTCATCATCGAAGATCAGTTGGTGGACGGCGAAAAAGTCGTTACCCGGATGACTGCCCATGTCCATTCACGCGAAACGGGCGAGCCCATAACGCTGCTGGGCATCAATATCGCTTGCATCATTGATGGAAAAATCCTCGAAGAATGGAATACGTGGGAACAATTGAAGATTCCACAAAGCTAGAGCAGCAGTGTGCAGTGATTCTCCAGTTGAAGCGCCACGCACTCTTCGTTGCTCGCTTGCAGCGCGAACATCATCGTGACCCGGTCGCCCGTCTGAAGCTCGAAACCCTGATCCAACAGCAGCGAGTCCGGTCCAAGGGTCACCCAGACCATACGCTGATCGCGCGGCCGCACCTGCACCCTGACCGTGTTGGAAATAGCGCTGATGCCGATGTTCCTCACCACCGCCGTCACGGCATCAATGGAGTTCAGATGGATCAGTGACGGGCCGCTTGCCGGATCCTGCTCCGCCGGCAAAGGATGCCTCCGCGCCAGCACCCTGGAATGGATCGACGACAAACGTCATGAAGTCTGCTATCAGTTGGATAGCCGGCTTCGGGCAACAGCCTCACTCTGTGACCCCTTCCCCTCGCTGCGCCATTGGATGCCGCCAGGAGCAGATCCAACGCCGCGAACGGAAGAAGAGGAGACGAAGGAATTGGGAAAGGCGGTGGAAGTGCGGCGCCATACATCGTGACGCCCGCGCAAGCCCGTTTGAATTACTTGTTTAGTACCACTTTGTGATAGTGAACGATGTAGCCTTTGGGCCCGACCACCCATCCTTCATCCACCTCCGGGAAGCTCAGTGCCCTCGAGTATTTCTCCACCGCCCCTATCGTCTTCCAGCTCTTCCCGCCATTCATGGTGGCCAGCACCACGGAACTGCGATTCTCTTCAGCCAGCAGGAAGCCGGTCTGCGCATTGAGAAATTGCATGTCCTCGAGAGGGCGGTATGGCTCAATTCCCGCATACTCACTGGTCCAGGTAAGCCCCCCGTCCGTCGAGCCGAGCGGCCCTCCTTGGTGCCCCTGCGAGGGGAGGAGCCATCCTACCTGTGGAGAGACGAATTGGATCTTCCTCACGCTCACCTTGGAAGGAAGAGGAGGAGCCTTCCACGTGGCGCCGCCATCGGCAGTGAGCGCATACAAGCTATAATCTCCGCCCACCCACCCGTGTTGGGCGTCGGCAAAGAAAACCGTCGTGTAGGCATTGCTTGGGGGCTCCCCAAGCAGCTTCCATGTTCTCCCGCCGTCGTCGCTCCGAAACACGCCGGCGCCCATGTTGTGTACATGAAGCTGCTCCCGCGCCGCGCCGGTAAGGGTTCCGCCGCCGAATCCCCGCGCGCCAGGCAGTGGGACTGCCGGCTGCCATGACTCCCCTCCGTCATTCGTATGAAGCAAAGCGGAGCCGAGCGCCCACCCATCGGTTGGCGAAGCGAACATCACGCTATGGATGTCCGGGCTCTCCTTGGCCTCAAACAATCGGGACCAGGTATTCCCGCCATCCGTGGTCTTGAGAATCGTGTTGCGCTTGCCGCTTGCATATCCAATCTGGCGATTGACGAAGCACACGGACAGCAGGTCGTCGTTTACTCCGCTTTTCTGTACGTCCCAGCGGTAGATGATCTTTGACTTGTCAGCAGCGGGTTGCGCGTTCGCAGCCAAGGCCCAGAGGACAAGCAGGGAATAGACTCGCATCCTTCACCCCCTACAGGAAACCTCCTGAACTGGAGCGTAGTATATCACTGCGTCAGCACCCGCAACGGCGCGGGCTCTTTCTTCCATCCCTCCGGCAGATCGCCGTTGTCCTCCCGCAGATGCTTCCAGTGGTTCGGCCTGATGGTGGCGAGCAACTCTTTCCTGCTCTTGACCTTCATCGGCTGTCCCGTGTAAATCTTGCCCATCTTTGCCATCAGCGGCTCGGGCAGCGCGCTCGAGAACAGCAGAAGCGGCCAGGTGAAGTTCGGCCCGTTCACCTTTCGCAGTTTCCATAGCCATACGAACAACGCCCCGGCGCGCCATGCCGCCGGGCCCCACCAACTGTGCAACGCCGGCTTCAAACTCATCTTCCAGCACTTCATCATGATCTGCCATTGCAGCGGCGTCATCTCGCGGCTCTCCTGCACCCCCTGCTTCGTTCCCATGCGCGTGTCCTGCAATGGCGTGAAGATCGACGGCACGAAGAACGCGAACAACCCGCGGCGCTCCACTTCGTACAGCAGATCAAGCGTCGCCTTGCAGTCTTCATCGTTTTCCCCCGGATTCCCGATCATCAGCGTCATCACAGGGAACCAGTTGTTGCGGTTGAGAGTTGTCAGCCCTTGAATCACTACGCTCGGCCATTCCTCAATGGGAAACGGCACGGCCTTGCCCGGCATGATCTGTTTGGCCATGCGCACCGAACCCGTCTCGAGACCGATCAACGGTGAGAGGATGCGCCCCTCCGGATGCCTGCTGATGCGCGGCAGCTTCACGGGGCTCTTGTCGAGCAGAACTTCCGACAACTGCTCAATGAGCTTCGGATCCACCACCGCCGGAGCCATCGTGCTGTGGCTCAGTAGATGATGTTTCACCCCCGGCGTCTCCACCACGCCGCGGTAGAGATCCACCAGCGCTTCGCGGTTCGGAAAATAGAACGGCGTGTCCGTGTGCACCTGGCCCCAGATGAACATGTCTTCCGTAGCCAGCGAAATCTGCGAGTTGCCGCCGCGCACGTTGGCGCGCACGGCATCCATGATCTTCTCTTTCGGGAAATCGATTTGCGGATTCAGATCCGGAAGGCAGAACTGGCATCGCCGCCCGCATCCCGTGGTCATCTCGACCACTCCGAACGTCGTGCGCTTTTTCGGCGTCAGCAATCCGTCGCGCCCCTCCGGATGCCGCACCTCCACGTGCTGCGGCAGCGTCTCCCCACGGACCGCCTTGCGGAACAACTCGAGCACTTCTTCGGATTCACTCCGCCCGTCCACCACGCAATCCGCGCCCAGTTCCTCGTAGCTGTCCGTCTGCGTGATCTGCCACCCGCCGGCGCCTCCGACCATCACCAGAAAGTTCTTCCGGTAGGGGCTGCCCTTCAGCGTTTGAAACAACGCCTTCGAATAGCTGGAGTTGATCGGCTCGCGGGACGAACCGAAGATCGATGCGTACACACCCGCGGCAAACGTAACACCCAGTGGATTGTGAGTGGACACCCCCACCACGCGCGTATTCGGGCCGATGAATTTCGGCAAGTCGTCCGGGTAACAACAGACCACATCGTCCTCGGAATATTCACGCAGGATCGACGCCTCCACCAGGCGCACGCCGGCAGGCATGTAGCGCGCCGAGCCGTCTTCGTTGCGCTCCACATTGCGCCACGTCGGGTACTTCTGGTTGATGATGCCTTCCATGCGCTTGGGCAGGGAAGCCAGCGCCATCTGGATGAAGTATCCCGCGTGATCAATGGTCTCCGTTAATGGAGCCGTGAGCACAATCAGCTTGCCGCCAGTCTGCATCTGTCCCCCGCGCTCTGTGGTTTCCGGTCAGTGTTCCATTCTGTCACTCACGGCTACGGCAAGTAAACCTCTGACAAGTAAACCTCGGCAGGCCCGGCCCGGAAAAACCGATACAATAGGCCAATTGGGTCACCCCACATGCCTGATCTGAGAATTCGTCCCAGCGCCACCCTGGTCATTGCTACCTATGTTGTGGCGCTCGTCTTCGCCGGCGGGATCGCGTGGCTCGGAAAAGACGCGCACTCCAAGGTGTGGATGATTGCCTTCCTCGTGCCGGGCTTCATGATTCTCACCGCGGCCTCCAGGCATCTGCGGTCACGATTTACCATCCTCGAGGTAGTGGGCGATCGTCTGAAATACGAAACCGGTATGTTCGGCAAGACGACGCGATCCATCCCGCTGCACAAGGTGCAGGACGTCACCGTTCGCCAGACCTTCTGGCAGCGGCTGATGGGACTCGGCGACCTGAGCATCGAAACCGCGGGCGAGACCAGTCGTCTCACCATCCAGGAGATTCGCGCTCCGCGTGCCGTAGCCGAACAGTTGCTCGACAAGGTGGCGCACTCGGACCCAACCAAACAATGAGTAATCAAATTCTGCAAGGCAAAGTCGCGGTCATCACAGGCGCCAGCCGCGGCCTGGGAAAAGCCATGGCGCTCGCTCTGGCGGAGGCCCGGGTCAAGCTGGCGTTGGTATCCCGCGATGAAGCGAAGCTTTCCGAAACCGCCGCATCCGCCCGCGCGCTCGGCGCCGGGGCCGAGATCTTCCTCGCCGATGTCAGCCGCGAGGCCGACGTGCTGGCGCTCGAAAAGAACGTGACGGCAAAGGTGGGAGAGTGCGGCATTCTCATCAATAACGCCGGCATCAACCTACGGAAGCACATCACCGAGTTCACGCTCGAGGAGTGGAACCGCGTGATGGATACCAACCTCACCAGCGTGTTCCTCATGTGCCGCAGCTTTGTTCCTCACATGAAGGGGAAGGGCTACGGCCGGATCATCAACATGACCTCCACCATGAGCCACGTCTCGCTCCCGGGCCGCACCGCCTACTCCTCGAGCAAGACAGCTTTGCTCGGGCTCAACCGCGCCCTTGCGCTCGAACTTGCCGGCGAGGGCATCACCGTAAACGGCATCAGCCCCGGGCCCTTTGCCACGGAGATGAACGCGCCGCTGATCCAGAACCCCGAGTTGAACGCGCAGTTTCTGGCAAAGCTGCCCGTGGGCCGATGGGGATCTCCGGAAGAGGTGGGCAAACTCGCGCTCTATCTCTGTTCCCCCGACGCGGGCTTCATCACCGGCACCGACATCCTCATCGACGGAGGCTGGTGTGCGGCGTAGCCCTGTCATCCTGGCCGCTGTCCTGGCGGCCACACTGCTCTCGTGCAACCGTGCCAGCAAGAGGAAGCAGATCGCGGTGGTTCCGAAGGCCACTTCGCATGTCTTCTGGGTATCGGTGCAGACCGGCGCCATGGCCGCCGGACATGACTTTGGCGTGGACATCCTGTGGAACGGGCCGGCGGCGGAAACAGACTTCACCCGCCAGATTCAGATTGTCGATTCCATGATCGCGCGGCAGGTGGACGGCCTCGTGCTGGCGGCCGGGGAGCGCAAGGCGCTGGTACAGAGCGTAGACCGCGCCGTGGCCGCGGGAATCCCCGTGACCATCTTCGACTCCGGGCTTGATTCCGCCAACTACATGACGTTCGTCGCCACCAATAATTATGAAGGCGGCCAGATGGGCGCCCGGGAACTGGCGCGCCTCATCGGCGGGGAGGGCGAGATAGCGCTGCTGATGCACAATCCGGGCAGCCAGTCTACGATGGATCGCGAGCAGGGCTTCGAAGACACCATCAAGAAGGAGTTTCCGAAGATCAGGATCGTGGCCCGGCAGTACGGCCAGTCCGACCGCGCCAAGGCGCTGGCGGCGGCGGAGAATTTCCTCGCCGGCAACTCGAATCTGAAGGGCATCTTCGCTTCGGCGGAACCGAGTTCCGTCGGCGCCGCGCTGGCCATCAAGGCGCGCAACCTTCAGGACAAGGTGGTGCTGGTGGCGTTCGATTCGAGCGAGACGCTGGTGCAGGACTTGAAGGACGGCTACGTGGATGCGCTCGTGGTGCAGGACCCGTTCAAGATCGGCTACGAGGCGGTGAAGACAGTGGTGGACAAACTGAAGGGCAGGAAGCCGCCCAAGCGTATCGACCTGAGCGCGCGGCTGGTCCACAGGGAAGACCTCGGCAAGCCGGAATTCCAACAGCTTCTTTTTCCCGATCTCAAGAAATATCTGAAGAACTGACGAATGGCCGAACAATACGTACTCATTTCCGGAACGGCGCTCGAAGATTATGCGTGGCGCATGCTGCAAGGGGCGGGAGTCCCGGCGGAGCGGGCGCGGCTGGTGGCGCGTTCCCTGGTGGAAGCGAATCTGCGCGGCGTCGATTCGCACGGCGTGCAGTTGCTCAACTTCTACATCGAGCACATGCGGATGAAGTGCATGGACCTCGAGACCGAGGGTCATGTGGTGTCGGAGGCGGGCGGCTGCATGGTGTACAGCGGCGACAACGGCATCGGGCAGATCGTTTCGAATGCGGCCTGCGATCACGCCATCCGGCTTGGCAGGGAGCATGGCATGTCGCTGGTGACGGTGCGGGACTCGAACCATTTCGGAGCGGCCGCATTCTGGACGCAGAAGATTGCGAGGGCGGACCTGATCGGGATTGCGATGTGCAACGCGACGCCGCTGGTTCCGCCGTGGCAGGGCAAGGAGCCGCGCTTCGGGACGAATCCCATCTGCATGGCGCTGCCGGGAGCGGCGGAGACGTCGTGGCTGCTGGACATGGCGACGACGACGGTGGCGATGGGCAAGATCTTCAAGGCGAGCTTCAGCGGCGAGCCGTCGATTCCGCCGGGGTGGGCATACGATTCCGAGGGCGTGCCGACGACGGATACGGCGAAGGCGATCAAGGGCATGCCCATGCCGCTCGGCGGCTACAAGGGCAGCGGGCTGGCGTTTCTGGTGGAGATTCTGGTGGCGGTGCTGAGCGGCGGAGCGATGTCGACGGAGGTGGGCGGGGTGCGGATCCGGACGCGGCCGATGCGCTGCGGGCAGGCGTTCCTCAGCATTGACGTGCGGCGGTACATGCCGGTGGAGGAGTTCCAGCAGCGGATGGACCGCCTGGTGCAAATGGTGAAGGCGACGCCTGCGGCGGCGGGCTACGACGAGGTGCTGGTGGCGGGTGAACCCGAGTGGCGCAGCGCCCGCAAGCGCGGGGCAGAGGGGATTCCCCTCTCGGCGGGGGTGTGGAAGGAACTGGAGAAGACCGCATCGACGGTGGACGTGAAGCCGCCGGAGGCGCAAGCGGTAACGCTAGAATAGACCAATGGCCGATGAACCGAAATCTCCCGGCTTCGAGGCGAGTTTGAATGAACTCGAAGCCGTGGTGAAGGAGCTCGAGAGCGGCGACTTGCCGCTGGAGCGTGCGCTGGCGCTGTTTGAAAAGGGCACGGAGTTGAGCGCCGCCTGCCGGAAACAATTGGACGAGGCCGAGACGCGCATTGAGCAGTTGATCCGCCGCGGCGACCGTGTGATTGCCGAGCCTTTGAAGACACGGGATGATTCCTGAGGCGATGGACCTGCGGCAATACGTAGTGGAACAGCAGAGGCTGGTGAACGAGGAACTGGACCGGGTGGCGCCGCCGGAGTCGCAATCGCCCGAGACGATCCACAAGGCGATGCGGTACAGCCTGTTTGCCGGAGGGAAGCGGCTGCGGCCGATGCTGTGCATGGAGGCCTGCCATGCGGTGGGACGGCGGACGGAGGGGGTGGCGAGGGCCGCGTGCGCGCTCGAGTTGATCCACACCTACTCGCTGATTCATGACGACCTGCCGGCGCTCGACAATGACGATCTGCGGCGGGGGCGGCCGACGAATCACAAGGTATTCGGCGAGGCGCTGGCGATTCTGGCGGGGGACTCGCTGTTGACGCTGGCCTTCGAGGTGCTGGCGCGGCTGCCGCAGGCGGACGGAGAGACGCGGGCGGCGCTGGTGGCGGAACTGGCGGCGGCATCGGGCACGGTGGAGGGAATGATCGCCGGGCAGGTGCGGGACATCGAGGGGGAAGGGGCGCAGCCGACGGCGGAGCGGCTGGAGGCGATCCACCGGGCGAAGACGGGGGCGCTGCTGACGGCGAGCGTGCGGATGGGCGGCATCTACGGCGGCGCCACGGAGGAGGAACTGGCGGCGCTGACCAGCTACGGACGGCACATCGGGCTGGCGTTTCAGATTGTGGACGATGTCCTCGACGTGGAGCAGCCTTCGGAGACATTGGGCAAGACAGCGGGCAAGGACGCGGCGCAGCGGAAGATCACGTTTCCGGCGGTGTACGGCGTCGAGGAATCGAAGCGCATGGCCGAGCAGGAATTGAGCAAGGCGCACGCGGCGCTGGCGCTGTTTGGGGAGCGCGGCGCGCGGCTGCACGCCCTGGCGGACCTGATGGTCCGGCGCACGGCATGAAGCCCGCCGCCAAACAGAGGGTGGACCAACTGATGGTGGAGCGCGGTTTGGCGGAATCGAGAGAGAAGGCGCAGGCGCTGGTGCTGGCGGGCCAGGTGACGGTGAACGGCCAGGCGGTGGCGAAGCCGGGGCGGGCAGTGCCGGCGGACGCGGACATTCAGGTGAGGGCGCGTCCGAGGTACGTCAGCCGCGGGGGACTGAAGCTGGAGGCGGCGCTCGAGGCGTTCGGCATCGACCCGAGCGGCAAGGTGTGCATCGACGTGGGCGCCTCGACGGGAGGTTTTACGGACTGCCTGCTGCAGCATGGCGCGCGCCGGGTCTACGCAGTGGACACGGGCGCTGGACAGATTGACTGGAGGCTGCGCAACGACCCGCGGGTGGCGCTGCGGGAGAACACGAACGCGCGGTACCTGGAGCCGGGGGACATCGGCGAGCCGGCGGACCTGATCGTGTGCGACGCGAGTTTCATTTCGGTGACGCTGCTGCTGCCGCGCTTCCCTGCCCTGCTCAAGCCGGAGGGGGAGTTCATCGTGCTGATCAAGCCGCAGTTCGAAGTGGGGCGCGGGCAGGTGGGAAAGGGGGGAATCGTCCGCGATCCGGAACTGCACCGGCAGGCATGTGCTAAAGTACGCGAAGCCGTCGAGGCGATGGGTTATGAGGCCGCGATAGTCGCCTGCCCGGTCCGCGGCACGGAAGGAAACCAGGAGTTTCTGTTGCATGCCCGTCATTGACACGGTAGGGATCATCAGCAAGCCGGGGTCGGCAAAAGCGGAGAAACTGCTGCCGGAACTGCTGGAATGGCTGAAGGCGCGGCGGATCGGCGTGCGCTGTGATGAGCAGACGGCGAACTACGTACCGGGTCTGGAGCCGGTGCACCGCGGGGAGGTGGCGGAGGGGGCGCAACTGGTGATCGTGCTGGGCGGGGACGGGACCCTGCTGAGCGCGGCGCGGAGCGTCGGGGGGAACGACATTCCTCTGTTTGCGGTGAACCTGGGGGGGCTGGGATTCCTGACGGCGATCACGGTGGACAACATCTTCGCCGAGTTGGAACGGGCGCTGCATGGGGAGCACCGGATCGGGCGGCGGCGGATGCTGGTGTGCGAATTGATCCGCAAGGACGCCAAGGTGGGCGAGTACGAGGCGCTGAACGACGCGGTGGTGACGAAGGCGGCGCTGGCGCGGATGGTGAACCTGGACACGTACGTGGATCATCATTTCGTGTGCACGTTCAAGGCGGACGGGCTGATTATCGCCACGCCGACGGGATCGACGGCGTATTCGCTGTCGGCGGGAGGTCCGATCATTTTTCCGTCGGTGGCGGCGCTGGCGATCACTCCGATCTGCCCGCACATGTTGACGAACCGGCCGGTGATAGTGCCGGACACGAGCGAGATCCACATTGTGTGCCGGGACCTGGACGACTCGTCGTACCTGACGATTGACGGGCAGGTGGGCGAGCCGTTGAAGCAGGGGGACCGGATCATCTGCCGGAGGTCGGAGCATTGCATCAGCCTGGTGCGGCCGCCGGCGCAGATGTTCTTCGACGTCTTGAGGGCCAAGCTGAAGTGGGGGGAACGGTGAAGAAACTCTCGATCACGGCGTGGATATTTATCTGCATGGCGGCGGGGATCGCGGTGGGCGTGCTGGCTCCGAAGGCGGCGGTGGAACTGGCTCCGGTGAGCAACATTTTTCTGCGGCTGATCAAGTCGATCATCGCGCCGCTGCTGTTCGGGACGCTGGTGTACGGGATTGCGGGGAGCAGCAACGTGAAGACGATGGGGCGCATTGGGGCGAAGGCGATTCTGTACTTCGAGATTGTGACGACGGCGGCGCTGTTTCTGGGGCTGGGGGCGGTGAATCTTACGAAGCCTGGGGCGGGGATGAAGATCGCGCCGGACAAAGAGACGGCGGTTCCGGGAGTGGCGAGCACACCGCCGACGCTGGCGGCGACGCTGGAGCACACGTTTCCGACGAGCATTATCGACTCGATGGCGCGGGGCGAGGTATTGCAGATTGTGGTGTTCACGTTTCTGTTCGGGACGGCGTGCGCGGCGATCGGGACGAAGGCGAAGCCGGTGGTGCTGTTCTGCGAATCGCTGGCGGAGGTGATGTTCCGGTACACGCACTACGTGATGTACCTGGCTCCGCTGGGAGTGGGGGCGGCGATCGCGGTGACGGTGGGGTCGAAGGGGTTCGCGGTGCTGTTTGGTTTGGGGAAGCTGATTCTGACGATGTACGCGGCGCTGATCGTGTTCGTGGTATTCGTGCTGGGGGCGGTGATCAAGATCGCGCGGATTCCGGTGCGGCGGTTTTATGAAGCGGTGAAGGAGCCGTGGATCATCGCATTTTCGACGGCATCGAGCGAGGCGGCATTGCCGCTGGCGATGGAGAACATGGAGAAGTTCGGCTCGCCGAAACATATTGTGGCATTCGTGTTGCCGACGGGATACAGCTTCAACCTGGATGGAACGACCCTGTATCTTTCGCTGGCGTCGGTATTCGTGGCGCAGGCGGCGGGGGTGGAGATGAGCCTGGGGCAGCAACTGGTGATGATGCTGACGCTGATGCTGACGAGCAAGGGAGTGGCGGCGGTGCCGCGGGCTTCGCTGGTGATATTGGCGGGGACGCTGTCGACGTTTCATCTGCCGTTGGAAGGGGTGGCGGTGCTGCTGGGGGTGGACGCGCTGATGGACATGGCGCGGACGTCAGTGAACGTGCTGGGCAACTGCCTGGCGACGGCGGTGATCACCCGGTGGGAGGGCGTAGAATTAGAGAATTCGTGAAGGCAATTGTTGGAATTTCGCTCGCGCAACGGAGCCGCGCCGGCTGGTGGATGCGCGAGTTCCTTACTGTGGCGGCGGGCCGGCGGGCCCTGTGCGAGCGTTCTTGGATTTCGCTCGCACAACGGAGGCGCGCCGGCTGGTGGATGCGCGAGTTCCTTCCCGTAGTGGCGGGCCGGCGGGCACTGTGCGAGGTTTTGTTCGCTGCCGTTCTGCTGGCCGCTCCGCTGGCGGGGGCGGAGCGGGTGATCATCGACACGGACTGCGGCTATTTCGGCGACGACGGGGCGACGCTGGTGATGCTGCTGCGGAGCGAGGCCGTGCAGGTGGAGGCGATCACGATTGTGAGCGGCAATGTGTGGGCGGACAATGCGCTGCGCTACACGAAGGAGATCACGCGGCTGGCGGGGCATGGAGAGATACCGATCTACCTGGGGGCGGAGGAGCCGCTGCGGCACACGCGGGCGATGGCGGAGGAAGAGAAGCGGCGATGGGGGCCGATGGAGTTCCGCGGGGCGTTCGACGAGCCGCGGCCGGCGAGGGAACCGGCGCGGCAACGGCCGGCGGTAAGTGAGATCATCCGCCGGGTGGAGCGCGCGCCGGGGCAGATCACGATTGCGGGTTTGGGGCCGTTGACGAACGTAGCGCTGGCTCTCGAGGAGCGGCCGGACATTGCGGGAAAGATCCGGCGGCTGGTGTTCATGGGCGGGCAGTTGCGGGCGAAGGGGAACTCGAGCAAGGAAGCGGAGTTCAACTTCTGGTTCGACCCCGAGGCGGCGAGCGCGGTGCTGCGGTCGGGGATTGGGGAGAAGGTGATGTTCGGGCTGGACATCTGCAACCGCGCGATGCTGGATAAGAAGGGGTTTGATGAGATTGTGAAGGTGGAGACGCCGGTGACGGAGAGGTTCCGGGAAGATTTCGGAGTGCGTTATCCGGGATTCTTGAAGAACGCGAAGGCGGCGGTATCGCTGTGGGACGCGCTGGTGGCGGCGTGGATGATCGAGCCGGGGCTGTTCGGCAAGTCCGAGAAGCTGCACCTCGACGTGGAAACCGAGTTCGGGCCGAGGTATGGGAAGGTGAAGCCGGTGGAGAGGGACGCGGAGCCAAAGGCGACTCGCGTATTGATGATGAACAACCTGAACTACCCTGGGGTATACGGGCTGTTCCGGGATCTGCTGCGGGAGAAACGGTAAATGTATTCGATCATCGAAGTGCCGTATCACATGGGTTTGGAGGAAGTGGCGGTAGGGAAAGGTCCCGCACGCCTGCTGCGGGCAGGGGTGGACGAGTTGCTTGGGTACAGGGAGATGCCGGCTCCGGTGACGCATGTGCGGCCGCGCGATCTGCGGAGCAAAGGGCTGGACGCGATGGTGGACATCAACCGGATGCTGCGGTATGCGGTGAAGGATGCGGCGGAACAGGAGATGACGCCGGTGGTGCTGGCGGGCAACTGCAACTCGGCGATGGGAACGATCGCGGGGCTGGAGACAGGGCGGCTGGGGATTGTGTGGTTCGACAGGCATCCCGACTTCCACACGCCGGAGACGAGCATGAGCGGGAACCTGGAAGGGATGACGCTGGCGATAGTGACGGGAGGGTGCCACGCGGAGTTGCGGGAGCGCACGGGCTTGAACCGCGTGGTGGAGGAGCAGAACGTGGTTCTGGCATGTTTTTGGGACGTGGAGCAAGGGGAGAAAGAGCGGCTGGAGGATTCGTGGATCAGCGCGCATCCGAGCGATTCGCTGGGTCTGCTGCCGGTGGCGCTGCACCAACTGGCGGAACGGGTGGACGGGGTGTACTTCCACATCGACACCGATTTCGTGGAGGGCGTGGAGGACGCGGCGAGCCTGATCGGGCTGGTGCGGGAATCGGTTCCACTGGCAGCGGTAGGGGTGACGAACTATAATCCGGACCTGGACGCGGGAGGGGTTTGGGAGAAGGAGATCCTGAAGGCGCTCGAGGGGTTGAATCCGCGGACGCAGTAGCGGCGATGGAGGAGCGGGAGACAGAGGTCTCCCACCGGGCGCGGAATCCAGGGGGAATTTCGGATTCGAAAGCAAGGATTTATCCGTTTGCGGAGGGAGGGTTGGGCTTGGAGCGCTCATTTTCGGGGATGAACGAGCAAATCCAGGTGAAGAATTCGGGGAGATAGAAGGTCCAGAAGGGCGATTCGACGGCGGCAGCCGGTTCGGTCTGGCGGTTGTGTCGAATTTGTCGAATACGCGGGGATTTTCGGGTTATTGGGGAGAGCCGGAGGGCGCCGAGGAGGGCAAGGAGGAAGGCGAGGAAGCGAGA
>JADLBD010000174.1 GCA_020847975.1 Bryobacterales bacterium
CAGAGGCTGGTTGCGTTTCTCGAGCAGCACGGCGGAGGGCGCGATGTGGTGGCGAAGGTGATCGACGCCGCCAGGCAGGGGCGGACGATCCCTGGCGAGTGGCTGGGTGGGGCGGTGACGTGGAAGGCGGTGGAAGCGGCGGTTACACTGTAAAGGTCATGTTGACCCGCCGCGAGATGATCTCCTCTTCCGCGCTGGCGTTTGCCGCAGCGCCGCGCAAGCAGCCGAACTTCATCGTGATCTGCACCGATGACCACGGCTCGCATGACCTCGGATGCTTTGGGGCGAAGGATGTGCTGACGCCGAACATCGACGCACTGGCCGCGTCGGGGATGCGGTTCAAGAACTGGTATGCGAATGCGCCGGTGTGCGCACCCTCGCGATCGGCACTGTACACGGGGCGGTATCCGATCCGGGCGGGGGTTCCCACCAATGGTCCGGCGCTGCCGCCTTCGCAGAAAACGATGGCGCAATTGCTCAAGCCGCACGGGTACGCCACCGCGCTGACCGGGAAGTGGCATTTGGGTTCGGGAGACGATACGTGTCCGAATGCCCACGGATTCGATTACTTTTACGGCTTCCATGCGGGATGCGTCGATTTCTATTCTCACCGCTACTACTGGGGAGAGGGCGGGAGGAGCCGGCAGGTGAACTACCATGACCTCTACCGCAACCGGGAGGAGATTTTCGAGGACGGCAGCTATCTTACCGAGCGTATCGCGGACGAGGCGTGCGGCTTCATCCGGCGCAGCTTCGAGCAGCCGTTCCTGCTGGCGGTGACGTTCAATGCTCCGCACTATCCGATGCATGCGCCCCAGCGCTACAAGGACCGGTTTCCGCGCCTTGCGCCGGAGCGGCGCACGTACGCGGCGATGATCGCGGCGGTGGACGACGGCGTGGGACGGATCCGGCGCACGCTCGAGCAGGCTGGGCTGACAAAGGACACGATGATCTTTTTTATCGCCGATAATGGGGCCACCACGGAGGCGCGTGCGGGACTGAATCAGCAGCCCGCCACGGCGGGGAGCAACGGGGTGTACCGCGGATTCAAGTTCAGCCTGTTCGATGGAGGGATGCACGTGCCGGGCATCGTAAGCTGGCCGGGACGGATTCCCGAGGGAGTCGAGACGCACGAGATCGCGATGACGATGGACATTACGCCGACGATTTGCGCGGCTGCCGGGGTGACGCCTCCCTCGGGCTACACGCTCGACGGCTCGAGTCTGCTGCCGCTGCTTACCGCGAAAGCGAAGTCGCCGCACGAAGCGGTGTTCTGGAAGAACGGCCAGCAA
This sequence comes from Bryobacterales bacterium, assembly GCA_020847975.1. Classification (GTDB taxonomy): domain Bacteria; phylum Acidobacteriota; class Terriglobia; order Bryobacterales; family Bryobacteraceae; genus CADEFT01. The sequence continues at coordinate 1,293 of JADLBD010000174.1, forward strand.
CTGGCGGCGCGCAAAGGGCAGTGGAAGCTGGTGGTGAACGGAATCGAATATGGCCGGACGCCGGAGAGCCACAAACCGCTCAGCGGAGACGATGCGATCTTCCTTTCGGATCTCGATAGTGATCCGGGCGAGACGACGAACCTGCGCCACAAGCATCCGGAGATTGTAGATGAGATGCAAAGCATGTTGAACCGCTGGCTGGACCGGATGAAGCCTCCATCCGAGTGAGAAACCAGTTTGCCATCATGGGACAAGGAGGACTGTGATCTGTGAAACAGGAAAGCCTTGTCCGGCACATGATTTTAGCGGCATTGGCCATGGCGCCGCTGGCTGCGCAGACGAACCCGGTGTTCAGCCCGCGCCGCATGAAAGACTACAACGAGCAATCGCGGGATGGGCGGTGTGTCCTCAGGGTGCGTGTGGACGATGAGATCGACGTGGAATTGCGCGGCAACAGCGTGCTTTTGCGGACCATCACCGGCCGGCCCGGGAAGGATGAGGGATCGGAGTGCTCGCAACCGCTGCCCGCGGGCGGATTCACGAAGTTCAATTTCAGAGGGATCGACGGACGGGGAGAGGTGCGTCTGGTGCAGGAGCCGCGGTTAGGGAACAACTGGACAGCGATTGTCGCCATTCGGGACAAGAAGGGCGGCGACGAGGGCTACACGTTTGAACTGTCGTGGACGACGGACGGTTCGGCGCTGAGCAGTGGAGGAAGCGGTTTCGGCGCCCAACCGGCGCCCGGAGGGTTTGGCCAGCCGAATAACGAATTCGGGACTCCGTCCCGGACGAGCGGGGGAATCCTGCCGAGTCTGGGCGGCGCGCGCGGTTCGGGGCGCGCGGCAAGCTTTACAGGGACGGATGAAACGTTCCAGGGCACGGGAACCTTCCGGCTGGGGAACAAGGACTACCCGATCAGCCGCATGCGCGTGAATCTCCGCGCCGGCGGGGAGGCGGAGTTTACGGTGTACTCGAGCGAGGTGTTCAGCCTGAGCGGGCGGTGGACGGGAGGCGGCAATGCCGTGGATGTCGAGATCAATAACGGGTTCGGGAGCGCCGGGGCATCGGCCAAGGGAAAGGTTTTTCTGACAAGCGCGGGCAGAGTGGACCACGTGGAGTTGGATGGGAGTTCCTCCCGGTTCAGCGACCGGTATACGATTCAGTACGCGAAGTGAGGGGAAGGTTGCGGTGCTGTGAGACTGCTTCGCCCTTCGGAGCATGGACCCGCAGGAGGAATGTTTCGCATACGGTCAATGAGATGCTCACGTATAGGCGCGGGCAAATCCTGGGCCCACGACCGCCAGCGCCCGCGGCAGGAGCAAGGGTGGCGGATGGAATGTAATTTCTTCCATGCGAGAGACTGAGCCAGTCTTGGATCGCGTCCCGTAACTCCTTCTGTCGAAAGACAATTCCGAGGTTTGCCAAACTGGCATTCGATTTGCCCACAGTAACGGGGAAAAGGAGACATCATGCATCGCGAAGACGATTCGCCGGCTGGGATGCGTCCGGCCTGGCCTTTGGTGGCGGCGGTGATGGCGGCTGCCATCGCGATTGGATTCGGGTGGCGGGAGCACAGCCAGAAGACGCAACTCGAGGAACGGCGGAAAGAGATGACCGCCGGGATGGTGGAGATGCAGAATCAGATTCAGACGCTGTCGGGCCAACTGGCGAGTTTGACCGCGGCGCAGCAGAAGGCGGCGCAAGCGGTGCAGGAACGGGAGAAGGCTGCTCCGGCGCCCGGTGCCGCTCCCCAACCCGTACACCCAACGGCGCCCAGGACCATGGCGGCGCGGCGCGCACCGGCCCCGAGGGCGGCACGCCGCCCAGTGGCAGTTCCGGAAGACCCGAGGCTGAAGCAATTGCAGGGGCAACTCTCGGAACAGGCCGAAAGACTGGCGCGGACCCAGCAGCAGGTGGATCGCAACCGGGAGGAACTCGAAGGCAGGTTGAATTCCACAAGGGATGAGCTGGGCGGCTCGATCGCGCGGACACATGAGGAGGTGGTGGCTTTGCAGAAGCGCGGCGAGCGGAGCTATACCGAGTTCCAACTGGACAAATCCAAGGAGTTCCGGCGCGTGGGTCAGGTAAGCCTGGCGCTGCGGAAGGCGGACACGAAGCACAAGCGGTATGACATGGAGCTGATCGTGGATGATGTGAAGCTCCAAAAGAAGGGTGTGAATCTGTACGAGCCGGTGTACCTGACGCTCGGCGACCGTCCGCAGCCTCTGGAACTGGTGGTAAACCAGATCACAAAGAACCATGTGCAAGGTTACGTAAGCATGCCGCGGTACACCCGGTCCGAGCTGACCGCAACCTCGACGAGCAGAACGCCGCTGAAGAGCGGGGCAGAGCGCTAGCGGGGATTGTCGCGGACCTGGACCTGCTCGTAGATCTTCTTCGTAGCATCGAAGCTGGCGAAGGTGACTCCGGGAAGTGTTGCGGAGGCGGTTCCGGCAGCAACGCCCCAGCGGAGCGCATCCACAAAATCGTCTCTGCGGAGCATGGCCCAAGTGAAGGAGGCGGCAAGCGCGTCTCCGGAACCGATGGGGCAGACCACATCGACGCGGGGAGGAATGGCCTCGACCACCTGACCTTCGCGAGCGCCTACGCAGCCGCGGCTGCCGAGCGAGAGCACCACCATTTGGGGACCCATCATGCGAATGCGCTCGGCGGCGTCGAGGTACTGGATGCGGGTGAGGAGCGCTTTGTTCAACAGCCGCTCGGCTTCCTGCTGGTTCGGGGCGACCACGGTGGGCGCGGCTTCGAGGCCGAGTTCCAGCGGCTCGCCATCGGTATCGAGGAGCGTTTTCACGCCCAACTGCTTGGCATTGGTGATGAGCCGTGCATAGAAGTCAGGAGCGACGCCAGGGGGCAGACTTCCGCAGAGCATCAGCCAGCGGGCTTCGGGAAGGCGGCGGGAGACTGCCTGCTCGATGCGCTGCACGTCCTCCGGCGTGACGGCGGCTCCTTTTTCGTTGAGTTTGATGGTGAGGCCATGGCGGTCAGAGATGTTCATGTTGATGCGCGTGGGGGCTTGCACTTCGACAATGTCGACGGCGAAGCCACACCCGCTGAGCATCTGCTTCAGACGCTGCCCGGTCTCTCCGCCGACGATCGCCACGGCGGTGGTTTTTCCGCCGAAGGAGTGGATGACGCAACTGGCGTTGATGCCGCGGCCGCCGGCGGTTTCCTGCGATTGGAGGATATAGGCGCGATCCTCGAAGACAAGCTGGTCCACGGTCAGGTTCCGGTCAATGGCCGGATTCACGGTGACGGTAAGAATCAAGCGCGGCGCCTTTCGAGCATCTTTGCGCCGAGCGCGCCGCCGAGGGTGGGGAACACGGTGAAGAGGACGAAGAGCATGGCGAGCACCAGCAGCAGAACCGTGGTCAAACCGGCGGGATTCTGGAGCAACTGGAGGAACTGCTGAATTTCGGCATCACTGCCGCCGGTGTGGCCCTGCAACTGCTGGCGGAACAGTTCGACGAAGCCACCCTTGTTCGAGAGCATCACCACGCTGAGGGTAAAGAAGATGGTGGCAATGGCGAAGCTGAAGATGCCCGTGATCCAGCCCATGCGCGCGCCGCTCACCATGGAAAGGGGTTGGCCGGTGCGGCGCGTGTAGAGGAATACAGCGAGGAAGCCGGCAAGCAGGAGCGACACGAGGAGCCACAGTCCCTGGGGGGGAATGGGAAGCGAACTGATGACGGAAGTGATGAGCGCGGTGAGGAATGCGGTGCGTACCGCCAGGGGGTTATGGAAGTTGATCTCGAGAGGTTTCGTTTCCTGCCGTACGGGCTCGGCGGCAGCGGGTTGCGGAAGCGGTTCCTCTTCCTCGGCGTGCGGCGCTGTATCGTATTGCGGCTTGCCGCATTTGTGGCAAAACCGGGCATCCGGAGGCAGTTCTGCGCCGCAAGTACAGTGGGTGGGCACGAAACCAGTATATCGGTTGTGGTAAGTTCGAGGATTCCATGAGTCAAGTCAAAGTGTGGATATTGACCCCCCCAACGGCGCCCTATCTGCGTCTGTTGGAGCACCTTCCCGGCTCGACCCATATCGTCGTGGGAGAGAGTGAAGAGGCGTTCGAGAATGCTCCGGACCCGGATGTCGCGGTGTGCGGTATCGGCAAGGCAAAACTGCTGCGGAAGCTCTGGCCGCGCATTCAAAATGCGCGCTGGCTGCACTCGCTGACGGCGGGGCTCGAGAGCGTCCTGTTTCCGGAACTGGTGGAAAGCCCGATTACGATGAGCAACGCCAAGGGGGTCTACGGACGATCGTTGGGGGAGTTCGCCATTGCATCAGCGCTGTACTTCGCCAAGGATTTCCGGCGCATGGTCCGGAGCCAGCAGGCGGGAGTGTGGGATCCGTTCGACGTGGAGGAACTCACCGGGCGGACGTTCGGAATTGTGGGTTACGGCGGCATAGGCCGCGAGGCAGCGCGGCGGGCCAAGGCGATGGACATGAAGGTGCTGGTGATCCGCCGCCATCCGGAGCAATCCGCGTCGGATCCGCTGGTTGACGGCGTGTATGCGCCGGGCGACGTTCGCGAAATGCTTGCCTTGTGCGACTACGTGCTGGTGGCGACGCCGAACACGCCGGAGACGAAGGGGATGATCGGCGAGGCGGAGCTGCGGGCGATGAAGCCGGAAGCGGTGCTGATCAACCTGGGCCGGGGACCGGTGATCGACGAGGCGGCGCTGATCGCGGCGCTCGAGGAATGCCGCATCAAGGGGGCGGCGCTCGATGTCTTCAACCAGGAGCCATTGCCGGAAGGCCACGCCTTCTACCGGTTGGATAACGTGCTGCTGTCTCCACACTGCGCCGATCACACGCCGGGGTGGCTCGATGAATCGATGCAGTTCTTCGTGGAGAACTTCGGACGTTTCGTGCAGGGAGAGCTGCTTCAGAACCTGGTGAACAAGAGGTTGGGCTATTGAGATGATGCCGGAAGTAGAAGTGAAAGAGATTCGCGAGGCGGCGGCGCGGATTGCGCCGCACATTCACCGCACGCCGGTGATGACCTCGCGCACGTTCAACCGCATGGCGGGTGGCGTGGAGACGTATTTCAAGTGCGAGAACCTTCAGCGCGGCGGCGCGTTCAAGCTGCGCGGGGCTACGAATTTTCTGTTGTCGATTCCAGAGAGCGACGTGGGGAAAGGCGTGGTGGCGTTCTCTTCCGGCAATCACGCGCAGGCGGTGGCGATTGCGGCGGGAATCCGGGGAACGAAAGCGACGCTGGTGATGCCTACCGATGCGCCGAAGTCGAAAGTAGCGGCCACGCAGGGCTATGGCGGGTCGATTGTACGCTATGACCGGTTGAAGGAAGACCGGGAGGCGATCGGGAGGCGGATCGCGGAGGAGACCGGGGCGACGCTGGTGCCTCCGTTCGATCATCCGTGGATCATTGCCGGACAGGGGACGGCGGCGCTGGAGTTGCTGGAGGATACGCCGAATCTGGATGCGCTGTGCGTATGCGTCGGCGGAGGCGGGCTGCTTTCGGGGTCGTCTGTAGCGGCGAAGGCATTGCGGCCGGATATCCGGATTTTCGGGGTGGAGCCGGAGCGGGCGAACGATTGGTCGCTCTCGATGGCAGCGGGGCGTCCGGTGGAGATTCCGCCGCCGGATACCATTGCCGACGGGCTACGTCCGCCGAAGCCGGGGAAGCTGACGTTTGCTTTGGCGCAACCGCGGATCGAGCGGATTGTGCTGGTGACGGAAGAGGAGATCATCGAGACGATGAAGTTCCTGCTGCTGCGGATGAAGATCCTGGTGGAGCCAAGCGGAGCGGTGTCCGCGGCGGCGCTGTTGCACGGAAAGTTGCCGCCGGATGTGCGGTCGGCGGGGGTGATTTTGAGCGGCGGGAACGTGGATTGGGAGTTGCTGCGGGAGTTGTGATTCAGGTGGCGTCGCCAGACGCAGCAGCCGCCTTTGCCGTATCCGATGAGGAAGACGACGTTGCCGCTGCCGCTGCCGCCGGTTGTGCAGCCTTTTCCCAACGGAGCGTTTCCTTGTTGTAGGCGCCGCCTGACTCCATTTCCAGAAATCTTGCTTTGCGGTAATCGTAGTGGTCGCATGCCCCGTCGAACCTGCCGGGAGCGTCGGGGTCGAACGGGTCCTTGATGTGCTCGGGCTTGTAAACGTCTCGAACGTCGTCCTGGAAAGCAGCCTTCTCGTCAGTGGGATCGATTTTACCTTCGAAGACCTCCTTCTTGAGGATTTTGGGGCCAGTGAGTCCGCCGTAGCGATAGCTCATGTTGTAGCGGGGTCTGTCGTTGGGAGCGAGGTGTTGCGCGGGGAGCTGCTCGGGTAAGCTTTCTTTCACCATGCCCTCGACCTGCTTGAATTGATCGGCGCCGTCCGGATAGATGGTGAGGAATTTCCCTTTTTGGGTGGGGTTTTCGGACATTTTCTGAAGAGCCTCCGGTTCTCGCACGTACTTGTGCGGGACGCCCGCCTCGCGCAGGCGGGAGAGCAGGGTTCCGTACGGATCGAAGCTGTCCCCGGCGAAGGGGACGTGAATTTTCCAACCTTCATCATGCTTCGGACTGCCGAAATCGCCGAAGATCCGGTCGTTCCGGTACTCACTCGCTTCGGCGAAAGCAAAGGAGAGAGGCGGAGCAGCAGCGGACGCGGCGGAAGCGGGTTGCGGTTGATAGAAAGCGTACGATCTCGCTCTCCCCTGCGGGGCCGCGGGCTGTGGCTGGCCGCCGAGAGCGGCTGGTCTGGCGGGTCTCCATCCTTCGGACATCGTGAGCCTCCTCGTGACGAACTTATTGGCCAATTCTTATCAGAAATCGACGTGGATGACAACAGATCCGATGGGTTCTTGTTGTATTGGACAATAACATCTGAATATGCGTGAAAAAGCGTGCGGAGGGAATGGTGAGCGGCGGATTGAGCCGAGGCGGTGGTTCTCATCATGGACTGGTGGCGCTATTCTGGGGCTGAGGAGGGCGTTGTGATATTTCCTCAAGAGATCCCCTTGACCGGCTTGGGACCGGAGATTCCAATCCCGGTGGTTTATGAAGAGGCGGAGCCGGAGCCATTGTCGCTGCGGGCTTACGCGGCGATTCAACTGCGCGTTCCCGATTCGGGGATTGACTGGCTGGACCGGATGATCGAGCGGTCACGAAAGCTGGACCGGCGGGCGGCTACTTGTAGGTGATCTTCGAGTCGACGTTGAAGCGCTCGTACTTCGTGTACTCGATGTGCATGCGAATGCGCAGGTCGCCGGTGCGAAAGTGGAGGATGTCATCGGCGAAGGTGAGTTCGGGGAACCAGTGCTTGCCGTCCACCTTTTTACGAATGGTGGTGAAGCGCGGAAAGAGGTTTTCCTGCTTGCGGCCGAGGATTTGCGGGACTGCCTGACCCTCGAGGCGGATGACGGTGAGTTCCGCCTGGCTGACCCATACCAGCCCCTCGAAGAGGCGCTGCCCCTGGAGGATCTGGCGCGGCGTCACCTGGAGAACCCAGCAGGGGATACCGTCCATGGTTTCCTCTCCCTTGAAGCGGGTCTGATACATAAAGAGCTGATCGCTGGTGAACAGGAAGGGCTGCACCTCACGGATGTCGCGAAAGTCTTCCTCGGTGAGGCGAAGCCTGTCCAGGGTTTGGTAAGGCTTGCCGACGGGCTGCTCGAGGCGCTTGCCTTCGGGGGTGAAGATGATGTCGCGGGTTTCGCGATACTCCCCGCGGCGGCGCCCGCTCACGTCGAGTTCCTCGATACGCACATTCTGGCGGTAGGCATAATGGCCGCGTTCCGCCTCCAGTTCGGTTTCGTGTTGAAGGACCTGTTTGAGCAGGTCCGCGGGAGGATCGGTCGCCCGCAGGGGAGGCAGCGAGCAGGCGAATGATACGATGAGGCAGATGAAGCAAAGCCTCAACGCCTTTGCGTGGACGGTGGCGGGTCTGTGGGTGGTGGGCAGCATTGGCGCCGTACTCTACGCCAAACAACAGGATATCCCAGCGCGGATTTGGATGGCCGTTTTGCCGGCGCTGCTGCTGGAGGCGGCGATGTACATTGCGCCGGGATTCGCGGCGGTGCGGGAGCGGCTGGGACGGCTTGGCGGCTGGCTCACTCCGGCGCTTACGGGGAGCGCCGTGGTTCCGTATGTGGTGATGAGCGTGGGAGTTGGCAATTTCCGGCTGGAGTGGCTGGGGGCCCTGCTCGTGCTGGCCGGCATGGTGACGCTGTGGTTCCGGGTTACACCGCGATTGCCGGCGTTCGATCTGCTGTTTCTGGTGTTCATGGCGGGTGTGTATCTGACCCGGGTGTTCGTGGAGATCTATGTGAACCCGTCGGGAAAGCCGCCGTTCGACATCCTGGGGCGGATGATGTGGGTGCGGTTGGGGATCATCTCCGTACTGCTGGTGCGGAAGGTGGATGGGGTGGAGTTCGGATTTCTTCCGAAGTGGAGAGAGTGGGCCGTGGGGACGGCGCATTTTCTGCTGCTGATGCCGGTTGTGCTGCCCGTCGCGTGGTGGATCGGATTCGTGCATCCGAAGGAAGTGGTGTTCGGCACGAAGACACTGGTTGCCGCGGCAGGGACGTTCCTCGGGATGCTGTGGGTGGTGGCGCTGGGTGAGGAGTTCTTCTTTCGCGGACTGCTGCAGCAGTGGCTCCAGCGGTGGACGGGAAGTTTTCCGGTGGGCCTTGCGATGGCCGCGCTGATTTTCGGTGCGGCGCACATCACAGCCAGGGGGTTTCCCAACTGGCGCTACTCGCTGGTGGCGATGATTGCGGGGGTGTTCTACGGGTTGGCGTACGCGCGCGGCAAGAGCATCCGCGCGTCGATGGTGACGCATGCGCTGGTGAATACGGCGTGGCGCGTGTTTTTTTCGTAGAGGGTGGGCGGACATCAGGCTCCGGGCTCAATGATTCTGCCCAGGGATTACAGGCCTACCATTGCCCGGTGGCGGCATCCACAGCCGACCACAGCTTTCGCCCCGAACGGTTACCGGCAGAGTTGAAGGCCCCGGATGCCGAACATCATTGCGTTTACAATTTTGCCGGCCACTTCCACCTTCGACAACATCCGCTGGACCCCGCGTGCGGGCATCGGCACATCTTTCGAAAAGGTCAGACCCGCTATCAGCACCTCACCCGAGGAGGAGACATCGATACCCTCAAGCAGGTCCCTAATAAGCATCATCCTCTTCGGCGGGTGGGGGTCTTGGGGGAAACGATGACGACAGGACGCGTCTCGGTAGCAGGTTCAGCGAGCACGACCTCCTGTTCGGCGGCACGCGAGCGCGCGGTAGTGGCGCACGCACTGGTGAATACGGCGTGGCGCGTGTTCTTTTCGTAGAGGTCGGCCGTTGAGCGGCCTGGAGGCACGGCTGCGCGATGATTCCGTAGAGCTACAAATCCTCCGGCCGGAGCCCCGTCTTCTTGGCGATCTGTGCGAGGAGCCCTGGGCCGACCTCATCGGTATCGTGAAACGCGAATGAATAGTTCGGCCATCCTGCCCGTCTTAGTCGACGGTGGGAGCCTTTCTGCCAGGCAACCATCCATCCGATCCGTAGCAAGGCGGCAAGCAGTTGCCTCGCCTTGACGGACTTCCACCTGCTCATTCCACGGAAAAGACCTTAGTGAAGGATTCGGGTACTGCCTCACCGTGTTCAATGCAGTCTGCGGCGACGCGCAATGCAAGCGCCCGTACGGCGGCGATCGCCGAATCCCGGGAGACTCCATACGCCATCACACCCGGCATGGACTCGATATCGGCCCACCATCGGCCGTCCTCTTCACGACCGACGACGATTGGAATGGATTCTATGATAATGGCTTCCATCCGTTCCTCCACTATATACCGTCGCGGATTCCTCTGGCTCCGCTACGCGTTCTGGGAGATTGCTCATATGAAGTCGTCTTGGTGCAGCAACGCACTTTAGCCTATCTATCTCAATTGCTGCAAGAATGACTATGCGCAAGCGCATCTCCCCTGCCAGCGGAAAGCAGGTGCGGAGACCGGCAAGCGACGACACCTTAAGCCTTACCGCGCCGCCGATCCGCTCCACTTCCAGTTCTTGATCTCCGGCATATCGTCGCCGTGTTCGCGGATGTACAGCTTGTGCTCCACCAGCTTTTCGCGAAGCATCTGCTTGAAATGCGCGGCGATTTTCTGCACCCGCGGGATGCGATCGACGGCGTCCCCGGCGAGGTGGAAGCGGTCGATGTCGTTCAGGACGGTCATGTCGAAGGGGGTGGTGGTGGTGCCTTCTTCCTTGTACCCGCGCACGTGTAGGTTGTCGTGGTTGGTGCGGCGGTAGGTGAGGCGGTGGATGAGCCAGGGGTAGCCGTGAAAGGCGAAGACGATCGGCTTGTCGGTGGTGAAGATGGAATCGAATTCGCGGTCCGACAGGCCATGGGGATGCTCCGTGGCGGGTTGTAGCGTCATCAGGTTCACGACGTTCACGACGCGGATCCTGAGATCGGGCAGGTGACGGCGGAGGAGATCGACGGCGGCGAGGGTTTCGAGCGTGGGAACATCGCCGGCGCATGCCATGACGACATCGGGCTCCACACCCTGGTCGTTACTGGCCCAACTCCAGATGCCGAGACCAGTGGAGCAATGACGGATGGCGGCGTCCATATCGAGCCACTGAAGGGCGGGCTGCTTGCCGGCAACGATGACGTTCACATAGTTGCGGCTGCTGAGGCAATGGTTCGCCACCGAGAGCAGGGTATTCGCGTCCGGCGGCAGGTAGACGCGCACGACGTCGGCTTTCTTGTTCACGACGTGGTCAATGAATCCAGGGTCCTGGTGACTGAAGCCGTTGTGGTCCTGGCGCCAGACGTGGGATGTGAGCAGGTAGTTGAGTGAGGCGATGGGGCGCCGCCAGGGGATATCGCGGGTGACTTTGAGCCACTTGGCGTGCTGGTTGAACATGGAATCGACGATGTGGATGAAGGCTTCGTAGCAGGAGAAGAAGCCGTGGCGGCCGGTAAGGAGGTATCCTTCGAGCCAGCCCTGGCACATGTGCTCGCTGAGGGCTTCGAGGACGCGGCCGTCGGGGGCGATGTGGTCGTCGGTTGGTTCGATGCGCGCCTGGAGCACGCGGTTAGTGATTTCGAAGAGGGCCTCGAGGCGGTTGGATGCGGTTTCGTCGGGTCCGAACACGCGGAAGTTTTTCGAGGCCATGTTGCGCTTCATCACGTCGCGCAGGAAATGGCCGAGCAGGCGGGTGGCCTCGGCTTCCGTCGCGCCGGGGTGCGGCACGTCGACGGCGTAGTTGCGGAAATCCGGCAGGATGAGGTCCTTGAGGAGAAGGCCGCCGTTGGCATGGGGATTGGCTCCCATGCGCCGCGGACCCGAGGGCGCGAGGGCGGCAAGTTCGGGTTTCAGCCTCCCGGCGCTGTCGAAGAGTTCCTCTGGGCGGTAGCTCTTCATCCACTTCTCGAGCATCCCAAGGCGGTCCGGGTGGTGGAGGACGTCGGCTAGCGGAACCTGGTGGGAGCGGAAGGTGCCTTCCACGGGCTTGCCGTCCACTTCCTTGGGGCCAGTCCAGCCTTTGGGGGTTTGCAGAACGATCATCGGCCATCGAGGGCGCGCGGGCGTACCGCCATTGCGGGCGTCCGCCTGGATGGCGCGAATCTCGCTAATAACGGTCTCGAGGGCGATGGCGAGCTGCTGATGAACCGCGGCAGGCTCGTCGCCTTCGACGTAATAGGGCTGATAGCCGTAGCCGCTGAGAAGGTTGGTAAGTTCTTCGCGGGGAATGCGGGCGAGGAAGGATGGGCCGGCAATCTTGTAGCCGTTGAGATGGAGGACCGGAAGGACCGCGCCATCTGTTACGGGGTTGAGGAACTTGTTGGAATGCCAACTGGTGGCGAGAGGCCCGGTTTCCGCCTCGCCATCACCGACGACGCAGCAGGCGATGAGGTCGGGGGTGTCGAAGACGGCGCCATAGGCATGAAGCAGCGCATAGCCAAGTTCGCCTCCTTCATGGATGGAACCGGGGGTCTCCGGCGCGGCGTGACTGGGAATGCCGCCCGGAAAGGAGAACTGAGTGAACAGCTTGTTCAGCCCTTCTTCGTCCTGGCTGATGTGGGGATAGAGTTCGGAGTACGTGCCTTCGAGGTAGGTGTTCGCGACGACGGCCGGCCCCCCATGACCGGGGCCGGTGATGAAGATCATGTTGAGGTCGTACTTGCGGATGAGATGGTTGAGATGTGCGTAGAGAAGATTCAATCCGGGGGTGGTGCCCCAGTGGCCCAGCAGCCTGGATTTGACGTGCCGGGGGAGCAGAGGCTCCTTGAGCAGGGCATTGTCACGAAGAAAAATTTGACCGACGGAAAGATAATTGGCCGCACGCCAGTAGGCGTCAATGGTGTCGAGTTCGCGGCCGGTGAGGACAGAGAGTTGCTCGCTTGTCTCCATACACTTATGATGGCTCTGATTGCATGGAAGACGCACCCCCATGTAGTTGTCTCGTGTGGATAGGGGCGTGGTAAGATGATGGAAGCTGTTGGGAGGTCGTCTAACGGTAAGACTGCAGACTCTGGATCTGCGTATCGGGGTTCGAGTCCCTGCCTCCCAGCCACGCATAGTCAACTGACTCTTACACCTTCGTAAGCCATTGATATTCCAGCAGAGATTCATACCTCGAGCACGAAATGCGTCCACGACGCCCAGCCAAACTCCACGTTCGAACCGCGGTGTTGAGGTATGATGGCCGAGTGGAAGCTCTCAGACGAATAACCATGAATCCAGGTGTGATGGGCGGAAAGCCATGCATTCGTGGCACGCGCGTGACCGTGGGCATGATCGTCGAAGCAATAGCCGCCGGGCGCAGTGTTCCGGATCTGCTGGCAGACTTCCCCTATCTCGAAGAAGAAGATATCCGCGAGGCGTTGTCCTACGCAGCGCGCCTCGCCCAAGGTCGCGAGATCCGGCTAGCCCTGCCCTTTACCCGTAACAGCCTCGGGGCAAATGTCATTCGGCATCATCGGCATCATCGGAATTCCGAAGTGCGAATCCTTCACACATGAGTAGAAGTTGCGAAAAACCTTCCCACATCAG
>JADLBD010000175.1 GCA_020847975.1 Bryobacterales bacterium
TCTGCGGATGCTGCGTGATCGCCGGAGCCTGGCCCGCCGTGTAATCCACCTTGTACACGGCATTGCCGCTCCACGAAGCGTAATAGAGGCTCCCCGTCGGGCTGACCGCAAGCGCCACCGGCGACGCAATGCCCGTGGCGAAATCCACAGCCTGCTTGGTCGCTGGATCCAGCGCTCGAATCCAACCCCGGCAGTAGTCCGCGAAGAAGTACTTCCCATTCCACACGCTCGGGAAGTTACCCGTCGTCGGGTTGTAAAATGCCGCTCCTACAATCGCGCATCCGCCTTGCGTCCCGTCGGCGGCATGGGCATAGGAAAAGATCGGGCTCTTATAGTTCGGGTTACTCGTCGGCCCCTCCGTGTCCGGCCAGCCGTAATTCGCTCCCGCCGCCCCCTCGTTGATCTCCTCGTACGAGTCCTTCCCCACATCGTTGATGTACATGCGCCCCGTCCCTGGCTGAAAAGCGAAGTTGAACGGATTGCGAAGCCCCAAAGCCCAAATCGCCCGGTTGTTTCCGCTCACCCCGGCGGCGTTGTAGAAAGGATTGTCCGTGGGAATCGATCCATCCGCGTTCAACCGCAGCATCTTCCCCAACCGAGTGCTCAAGGTCTGAGAGTTCGCGGAGTTCCCGTTCTCCCCTACGGCGACGTACAACTTCCCGTCCGGCCCGAACTGCATCGCGCCGCCGTTATGAATCGAGGCATACAGGTCCTCGAACTCCATGAGAATCACTTCACTGCCTTGTGCGGCTACGTCGCCAGCCTGCGTGAAGCGGCTCAACCGGTTATGCGCCGGATTGCCCGGCGCCGTATAGTACACATACACATACTGGCTGTCCGGCACGACCACGCCCACCAACCCGCGCTCGATCGACGTGTCCGTCTGCACCGTCAGAAACGGTGTGGAAAGCAATACCCCATCCTTGATCACGCGCAACTGCCCGCCCTGCTGGCAGATGAACACCCGTCCATCCGGCGCGAACGCCATCGCCGTCGGCACGCTGATTCCATTAATCGCCTGCTCGGTGAACCCGTTCGGAAGTGTTGCCCCCGAAAGGGCAAACAACCATCCAAGACTGAGCAACGCTGCTTTGTAGACTTTCATCTTTATAATAACCGCTTCAATGAGAATGTGCGATAAGTTAGAGAATTCGAAACACAACCAGAAGGGGAGACCAGACGTGAAACTATTATATGCTGTGTTGACGATTTCGCTCCTTGTTCCGGCATTCTTTTCGATGCCCGCGCAAGGCGCTTCCTGCGAGAGCCTGGGCTCCCTTGCGCTGCCCCAAACCACCATCACCTCCGCGCAGTCTGTTCCCGCCGGCCGCTTCGAACCGCCCACTTCCCCCGCCGGTCCAACGTCCTATAAGAGCCTCCCGGCGTTCTGCCGCGTCGCCGCCGCCTTGAAACCGACAAGCGACTCCGATATCAAAATCGAAGTCTGGCTGCCCGCCGAAGGCTGGAACGGGAAGTTCCAGGCTACGGGCAACGGCGGCTGGTCCGGAGCCATTAACCACGGCGCTTTGGCCCGTGCCCTCGCCCTTGGGTACGCCACCGCCGGCACTGACACCGGACACTCCGGCGGCCGTGGCGAGTTCGCCCTCGGCCACCCCGAGAAATTGATCGACTTCGGCTACCGCGCCGTCCATGAAATGACCGTCAAAGCCAAGGCCATCATCGCCGCCTACTACGGCAACGGTCCCCGCCTTTCTTACTGGGTCGGCTGCTCCTCAGGCGGAAAGCAAGGCCTCAAGGAAGCCCAGCAATACCCCGCCGACTATGACGGCATCCTCGCCGGAGCCCCTGCCAACTACTGGACCCACCTCATGGTAGGAGACCTCTGGGTCTCCCAAACCACACTCAAGGACCCTGCCGCCTACATCCCCAAAGAAAAATACCCTATCATCCACAAAGCCGCACTCGCCGCTTGCGACGCCCTTGACGGCGTCACTGACGGCCTCATCGAAAACCCCATGCGCTGCCGCTTCGATCCCGCCGTCCTCGCCTGCAAGGACGGCGACGGCCCAACCTGCCTCACCGGACCACAGGTCGAATCCGCCCGCAAGATCTACTCCGGCCCTGTCAACCCGCGCACGAAGAAACAGATCTTCCCCGGCCTCGAACCCGGAAGCGAACTCGGCTGGAGCCCCTTGGCCGGCGGACCGAAGCCCTTCCAGATCTCCGATGACCATTTCAAGTACGTTGTCTTCAAAGACCCCAACTGGGATTTCAGGACCCTGAACCTCGATTCCCACGTTGCCCTCACCGACAAGATCGACAAAGGCACACTCAACGCCATCAACCCGGACCTGCGCAAGTTCCTCGGCCACGGTGGAAAGATGATCCTCTACCACGGCTGGAATGACCAGCTCATCGCCCCGCGAAACACCGTGAATTACTACGAAAGCATGGTTGCCAAATCGGGCGGCGCGGCGAAAGTCGGCCAGTCCATCCGCCTCTTCATGGCTCCCGGCATGGCCCACTGCGCCGGCGGCGAAGGCCCGAACACGTTCGACGCCCTCACTGCCCTCGACCAATGGGTGGAACATGGCACAGCCCCGGACCAGATCATCGCCGCACACCGCACCAATGACACCGTCGACCGCACTCGCCCCTGGTGCCCCTATCCGCAGGTGGCCAAATATAAAGGCTCCGGCAGCACGGACGACGCCGCCAACTTCGTCTGCGCCGCGGAGAAAGGCGGTGACCGCTAGGCCAGCCTCTTCCGCAATTCTTCCATTCCACAGAGCCCGAACACTCCCGCCCAATCCGCCGGGGGCTCTGGAAACGCCAGCATGTCCTTGCCGCCGAGGTATGCCGGCAGCGTCGCAAGAAAGTCTCGTAGCTGGTTCGGGTACCGCCCGGCGCGGCTTTGGCTGTTCCGCAAGCTGTAGTCTTCCCGCAGCTTGTCCGCCGCCTGTGCATCATATTGGACCCCGAGATCAAATGGCCCTTCGGGGCTCTGGAAGCGCACGGATTCGAGCAGGGCCAGCAGCAGGCGATCCGGCGCATCCACCACAAGCGCCACATGCTTTTTCGACTCGAGCGCCGTGTGAAGCTCCGTCAACACCCACAACGAGGCGATCGAGTTCCGGGTCAACAGCCCGGCACAACACGCGCACGATGCGATGGCTTCGCGGACACAGTTGGCGATCACGCCCCGCTCCTCGATGTCCACTTCGAACATCCAGGCTCTGATTCCCAACTCCCCCAGGCGCTCCGCCACGCGGCCGCACAACTCCGCGTCCTGGTGCGTGTGCGACAGGAAGACCCGTGGGTCCGTTTCGCTCACCGGAAGGTGGAGGCCCAGGTCGTCAGGCGCGTCGAGGCGCTCCTCCAATGGCTGCCCGAGCCAGGGCTCGCCAAGGTGCGCCGTGCTGCCCCACAGCGGCAACGCGGTTGTCCGGTCCGGATAGGTCGCCCGCCGGATGTCTGCCTCTGGCGGCAGCCCCCGTTTCATCCGCTCCCGGTAACCGGCCTCGTACCGCCGCAGCGCCCCGTCGACCTGATCTACTGTAACGGAAAGCCCGGAACGTATCAGCTCGTAAGCAAGCTGCTCGGTGGTCCGCCACTTGTCCTTGCGAAGAGTATTGGCCGTGAAAGGACCAAGCTGGTCCAGCAGGACCGTGATGTGAAGGATGATCTCGCTATCCTCAATTGCCACTTACTGCTCCAGCTTACGGTATACTTCGAGCGCCTGCCGGTATAACTCCGCGGCCCTCGTTCCGGCTGGCGTCTTCGGGTTGCGCTGTAACTCCTCTATCCATTGCCGGTAATAAGTCGCGTCCCTACGGTTGTCCCACTTACCCGGCAACTGTGCCGGACCCGTGTGCGCCATCCGCACGGTAGTATCGTTCTTTGCATAACACCGCGCCGCCACCCAGCTATGAGAGGCCGCATCCAGGTCGAGTGCGCTTCGAAACCGCTTCCCCGCGGGCTTCCATCTCTGAATCACCTTCCCGTTGGCGACCAGTTCCACGCGGTCCAGATCGTCGCGCGAGATGACCTCAATCCGCCCACGCAGCCGCCCGCCTTCCACCTTCGGATCGAAGAACAGAACCGGCCCGTTGGACACCACCACGCGGCCCGTCTTCAAAGCTTCATACCACTTACCCACACGGAAGGCTCCCTGTAAGTTCACATACATCCGGTTATAACCCACAGGGTTCGGCAATACTCCGCTCGCCGAGCCCGCGCTGGGAGGAACTAACCACCCCAGATTCCAATAGCGGTAGATGAGTTGCAGCGAGTAATCCGAAAACCCTCGCGGACCGGGGAAGGCAGTCATATCCCGCTTCCGTCCCCATGCCTCGTTGTCGTACATGCCGTACTGGTCGTAATGATTGTGGAGCAGCCCGATCGAGTCCGGCCGCTCCAGCGCCATCATCACCGGAGCTTCCCACCAGATCGGCTTCTCCAGGTCGAACCAGGGAAACAAGCCCTGCCTCTGGCTGCGCGCCTTGCGGACAAAGTCCATCCCCGGCGGATCCCAGCTTTCCGTGGTTGGCATGCCCGGCGCGGCCACCGCATCGAGCCCCAGCGCCTCCCGCAACCCGTGGAGCATCCACGCCCCGCCGCCTCGCTCATCCTCGGCGTTGGTCACGGTCATCCAATTCCAATCGCCCGTCTTCACCGTCCACTCCGCCGGCAGCGCCCGCCCGGCATACAGGTTCTGCCGGTTCCACATCGTGAAGACTACTCCGAGGTTGAGGTCCTCGGCTTCGAGCAGCAAAGGCGCGTCTTCGGGCGGGCGATGGACGTGCATGTCACCGCTCCACCAGCCTCGCTCGCGCATGCGGATCCAGGGCCGCAGCCGCAGTTCCACCTTCGACGGCGACGCCTCCCGCACCTCGGCTTCGCGAGTCACCCGTTCGTATTCGAGGCCGTGCTCGGCGATGATCCGGTAGCGTCCCGGAGGCACGGACAGCGCGG
Organism: Bryobacterales bacterium; assembly: GCA_020847975.1. Lineage (GTDB taxonomy): Bacteria > Acidobacteriota > Terriglobia > Bryobacterales > Bryobacteraceae > CADEFT01. The sequence continues at coordinate 4,936 of JADLBD010000175.1, forward strand.
CGCCCCCCTTCACGACGAACGACCGCAGATAGGGAGAGCCCGCGTCGGACCGGCCCGGCCGGCGGCTCAGGATAGAGCCTTCCGCCTGATACATCTTGCCATCCGCGCCGTGTACTTCGAGCCTCGCCGCCGCGGGACGGTTGCTCTCGTCACGAATCTCGATCCTAAACTCCGCCGCGTACGCGGTGGCAAGGCAGATGAGGGCGCCAAAACACATTCGCCGCATTTGGCCCGATCATATCGCAGGCGTCGCCCCGGCATTGCGGCGCGCACGCCGCTGGAACACGCTCAGATTCTTGCCTTCCGCCGTGTACTTCGAGCCGCGCCGCCACGGGACGGTTGCTTTCGTCACGAAGCTCGATCCTCAACTCCGCCGCGCACGCGGTAACAAGGCAGATGAGGGCGCCAAGACACATTCGCCGCATTTGGACCGATCATATCGCAGGCGTCGCCCCGCGTTGCGGCGCGCACGCCGCTGGAACACGCTTCGAGCCGCGCCGCCGCGGGGCGGTTGCTCTCGTCACGAAGCTTTGGCCCGATCATATCGCAGACCTCTCGGCATTGCGGCGCGGGCGCCGCTGGAATACGCTCAGATGCATGTCACACCGCCGGCAATTCCTCACGCGCACCATCCTTCTGCCGTCACTCATCTGCAAGCTCCATGAACAGGCGGAGCCCATGCTTGCCGCGCAGGCCGGCGGCGCGCCAACCTATGATCTGCTCATCCGCGGCGGCCGCGTGGTGGACCCTTCGCAGGACCTCTCCGCGGAGACCGATGTGGCCATCCGCCAGGGCAAGGTGGCGCGCATTGCCCCGAACATCGCGGAATCGGAGGCGCGCCGCGTCTTCGATGCCCGCCGGATGGTCGTCACGCCGGGGCTGGTCGACGTGCACGTCCATGTGTATGACGGCGTCGCCCCGCTCGGCATCCCCGCCGATCCGAACTGCATCGCAAAAGGCGCTACCACCGTGGTCGACGCCGGGTCCGCCGGAGCGCACACGTTCCCCGGTCTACGGCAATATGTCATCCGCGTCGTCGAGACCCGGGTCTATGCGCTGCTCAACATCTCCGTCATCGGGCAATCCACGCTATCCCCGGACAACCCGTTCGGCGAGCTGCTGGATTTGCGATACGCCAATCCGAAACTCACCATCCGCACCATCGAGCAGAACCGCGACGTGATCCTCGGGGTGAAGATCCGGCTTACCAGGAACATTGCGGGCGAGCACGATCTGCAAGCCCTCGCCCTGGCGCGCGAAGCTGCCGATGCCGTCAATCTGCCGCTCATGGTGCACATCGGCGGAGCCTACTCGCCGCTGCCGAAGATCCTCGCCATGCTGAAGAAGGGCGACCTCATCACCCACACCTTCCACGGCCATGAGGGCGGCATCCTCGACGAACGCGGGCGGGTTCTGAGCGAGGTGCGGAAGGCGGTGGAGAACGGCATCCTGCTCGATGTGGGACACGGCGCCGGCAGCTTCTCCTTCCGCATCGCCGAAAAGGCATTCTCCCAGGGTGTCCTGCCGGGCACCATCTCGAGCGACGTTCATCAATACAACGTGAATGGACCCGTGTACGATCTGGCGACGACACTGTCGAAATTCATGCACATGGGATTGAGCCTCGAAGACGTGGTCCGGCGCGCGACAGCCAATCCCGCCAAGGCTCTCGGTTTTCCCTTTGGAACCGGCTCGCTCAAGGAGGGCTCGACAGCGGACGTCGCCATCTTCGAGTTGCGCGAAGCGCCCTGGCAGATGGTGGACTCGTTGGGCGAAAAACGCCCCGGCAAGTGGCGCTTGAAGCCCGTGGCCACCATCAAAGCCGGCAGGCCTTATGGAAACTCCGTGATTCCTGTCTAATAGCTATATGCGTGTTTCCCGGCTAGTGTTCGTATTGGCGCTCGCTCCCGCCCTGGCACAGGAGCTCGAATGGACCGAAGTCCGGCAGCTTGGTCTCGAGGGACAGGGCTGGACCGACGTAGAGCATCCCTATGACCGGCTGCCGGCAAAGGCGGAGAAGATGGTGCGGCCGCCCGTTTGGGGGCTGTCGCATGATTCGGCGGGAATGAGCGTGCGCTTCTCCACAGCCTCGCCCACCATCTCCGTGCGCTGGACGGTGCGCCGCGAGAAGCTCGCGCTGCCGCACATGCCGGCGACGGGCGTGAGCGGCGTCGATCTGTATGTGCGCCACAACAATCAGTGGCGATGGCTGGCGAATGGCCGCCCCGAACATAAAACCAACGAGCAAGCGATGGTGAAGGATTGGACCGGCGGCCGGCGTGACTATCTGCTCTACCTCCCGCTCTACAACGGCGTCGATTCGGTGGAGGTGGGCGTGCCCGCGGGAGCGAAACTCGAGCGCGGCGCACCGTTGCCCAGGTCCGAGCGCCCCATCGTCTTCTACGGGACGTCCATTCTGCAAGGCGGCTGCGCCTCGCGTCCGGGTATGGCGTACCCGGCGCTGGTGGGGCGGATCCTCGACTGGCCCACCATCAACCTCGGCTTCTCCGGGAACGCACTGTCCGAGCCCGAAATGGCGCAGTTGCTGGCCGAACTCGATCCGGCGGTGTATGTCTACGACAGCCTGCCGAACCTCAGCCCGCAGCAGGTGCGCGAGCGCACGGAGCCGTTTCTGCGCACGCTGCGCAAGGCGCATCCGCAAACGCCCATTGTCCTGATTGAAAACGTGATCTACACGAATGCGGACTTCGTCGAATCACGGCGCGTCTCGGCGGCGGACAAGAACTCCGCTTTGCTCGCCATCTACAAGAAACTGGTGGCGGAAGGGGACAAGCGTCTTTCCTATGTGAAGGCGCCGGCGCTGCTCGGCAATGATGGCGAGGCCACGGTGGACGGAACTCATCCCACCGACCTGGGATTCCGCCGCATGGCGGATGCGATTGCGCCCGCCGTCCGGAAGTGGTTGAAACATTGAGAAGGGGGCTTCATAACGCTACGGAACCTTCCGCTTTACGTAGACAGCAGGGCTAATGTAGCCTTATCTCAAGACTACCGGAGAAACCGGCGGCGGACCGGCAGCACTCGCGGTCTTTGCACATGAGGAGCGAACCATGCAGCTACGCGTACTCGCCTTCGTTCTGGCTGGCGGCAAGGGAACAAGGCTATACCCGCTGACGAAGGAGCGCGCCAAACCGGCGGTGCCCTTTGGCGGGCAGTACCGAATCATCGATTTTGTCTTGAGCAACCTGCTGAATTCCGGTATTTACTCCATCTACGTGCTGATTCAGTTCAAGAGCCAGTCCCTGTTGCAGCACCTGCGCGACGGGTGGGAATCGTCGGGGATGCTGAAGAATCATTTCATCATTCCGGTGCCGGCGCAGATGCGGTCCGACGGAGAGGTTTGGTATCGGGGAACGGCGGACGCAATCTATCAGAACATCAACCTGATCGAGCAGGCGGATCCGCACCTGGTATGCATCTTCGGCGCGGACCACATCTACCGGATGAATATCCGCGACATGGTGGAATTCCACGAACAGAAGCGGGCGCAGGTGTCGGTGGCGGCGATTCCAGTGGAGATGCGGTATTCAAAGGAGTTCGGAGCCATCGAGGTGACGGCGGACGGGATGATCCAGGGGTTTCACGAGAAGAAGGCGGAAGTGCCTCCGATGCCGGATGACCCGGGAATGTTTTATGCCTCGATGGGGAACTACATCTTCTCGACCGGGCTGCTGCTGCGGGAGTTGTACGCGGACGCGGCACGGGAAGATTCGGCGCACGATTTCGGGCGCGACATCCTGCCGCGGCTGGTGGGGCGGGGGGATATGTATGCCTATGACTACCGCAGGAACAAGATTCCGGGTGATCCGGAGGACGCCATTGCATACTGGCGCGATGTAGGGACGCTCGATGCCTATTATGAGGCGAGCATGGACCTGCGGGCGGTGTCGCCGCAGTTGAATCTGTTCAACAGAAAATGGCCGCTGCGCACGGCGGGCTACGATGATCCGCCGGCGAAGTTCACGTTCGACGAGGACGGGCGGCGCGGGCAGGCGATCGATTCGATTGTGGCCGGCGGGTCGATTCTTTCCGGCGGGCTGGTGAAGAATTCGGTGATCGGGCGGGGCGTCAAGGTGCACACGGGCGCGGTGGTGGAGGACTCGATCATCTTTGACAATTGCGATATCGGGCGGCATTCCCGGGTGCGGCGGGCCATATTGGATAAGAACGTGCGCCTGCCGCAGGCGACGCAGATCGGCTATGACGCGGCGCGCGACCGGCAGTTGTATCACGTCACCGAGAGCGGACTGGTGGTTGTGGAAGGGCGCCGCTCGCGCGTGGAAATTGCGACGATAGATATTTGATCCGCCGGCGGCGGGTAGACTAAGCAGAGGAGGAACGGTCTCATCGTCAAAGTCTGTGCGCTTTCGAGCAGCAGTTCCGGCAACGCCACATTTGTCGGCACGGAGAAGACACGCATTCTGATTGACGCGGGCTTGAGCCGCAGGGAGACCTTCCAGCGTCTGGCGAACATCGGGGAAGACCCGGAGAAGCTGGATGCGATCCTGGTGACGCACGAGCACTCCGACCATGTCGGCGGGTTGCTGCGGCTGTTGCGGAAGGTGGAGGCGCTGCGCCGGCGGCAACTGCCCGTGTTTCTCAGCCGGCTGACGGCTCCGGCCGTCGATTGGGAGGACTATTCGCCGGCCCTCGAACCGTTTCAGGCCGGATCGAGTTTCACGATTGGCGATATCGAGGTGAGCAGCTTCACCATTCCGCACGATGCCATCGATCCGGTAGGGTTCTGTTTCCGCGCGGAGGGTGTGAAGGTGGGCGTGGTGACGGATCTGGGGTATTTGCCGGAATCGATCTGCCATCATTTGAAGGGGACGGATTTCCTGCTGCTCGAATCGAATCATGACCTGGACATGCTGAAGGTGGGTCCGTATCCGTGGTCCGTGAAGCAACGGGTGATGAGCCGGCGGGGACACCTGTCGAACGACCTGGTCTCGACGTTCATCGAGCAGAGCATGGATTCGAGCACGGCAACGCTGGTGCTGGGGCACTTGAGCGAGCACAACAATCATCCGGAGATTGTGCGGCTGACGGCAGCGCAGGCGATCGAGGGGCGGGGGCTGGAGACGCGGTTGGTGGTGGCGGAGCCGGGAAAACAATCCGAGGTGTTTGCGTTTTAGCTGCGCACCACCTGCCCGCTGAATCAGCGGGAAGTGGCGGTGAGGGTGGGATTCGAACCCACGGAACCCGTAAAGGTTCAACGGTTTTCGAGACCGCCCGATTCAACCACTCTCGCACCTCACCGGGCTCTTCCAATATAGCATTTCCACTTCGGTTTTCTGTTCCACCGGCAGGGAACGGCAGTGCGCGCGGGGAGAGTGGGGCTCCGTCCGGGTTGCCTGATATAATGGGAATTACCCCGTAGGAGAACCCACGAAATGTTTGATCTGTTCCGAAGCCGAGAGAAGACTACGCGTTACCTGCTCGGCGGTTTGTTGTCTCTTGTCGCCATCTCGATGGTGGTGACTCTCATTCCAGGCTTCGGCGGCGGCATGAGTTCGGATGCTAATGATCCGGTGATCGCGGAGATCGGGAAAGATGTTCTCACGATGCGCGAAGTGCAGATGGGACTGCAGGATACGCTTCGCGGGAAGAACATTCCGCCGGAGCTGATTTCGATCTATGCGCCACAGATTGTCAACCAGATTGTGGTGGACCATGCCATGGCGTACTACTCGAAGAAGCTGGGCTACACGGTGACGGACGCAGACGTGGCTCAGGTGATCGAGTTGATGATCCCGCAACTGTTCGAAGGCGGGAAGTTCGTGGGTAAGGATGCCTATGCGCAGTTCCTGGCGGCGAACAATACGAGCATCAGCGAATTCGAGAGACAGGCGCGGCTGCGGGCTGAGACGAGACGGCTCCAGAGCGCGGTACTCGAAGGCATGGTGGTGACGCCGCAGGAAGTGGAGCAGGAGTTCCGGGAGCGCAACGAGAAGGTCACGGTGGATTACGTGAAGATCGACCCGGCGAAGCTGCAAAGCGAAATCAAGGTGACGCCGGAGGAGATCAACGCGCACTGGGCGACGTCGAAGAACAGCTACCGGGTTCCCGAGAAGCGGGCGTTCGAGTTGCTTGTGGTGGATGAAAACAAGGTGGGCGAGTCGCTGAAGATGAGTGATGCGGAATTGCGGAAGGTATACGAATCCGAGAAAGAGCAGTTCCGGACTCCGGAGCGCGTGCACGCGCGGCACATCCTGATCAAGACGATGGACAAGCCGAAGGAACAGGATGAGGCGTTAAAGAGGAAGGCGGAGGATGTTCTGAAGCAGGTGAAAGCCGGCGGCGATTTCGCTGAGTTGGCGAAGAAGTACTCCGACGACACGAGCAACGCTTCGAAGGGCGGCGATCTGGGGTGGTTCACCAAGGGGCAGATGGTGAAAGCCTTCGAGGATACGGCATTCGCGATGAAGCCGAAGGAGATCAGCGGGCTGGTGAAGACGGAGTTCGGCTACCACATCATCCAATGCCTGGAAAAGGAAGATGCGCACCTGAAGACGTTCGAGGAAGTGAAGGACACGATTCAGAAGGAGCGCACCAAGCAGTTGGTGTATGACCGGATGCAGACGCTGGCGGACCAGGCGCATGCGGCGCTGCTGAAAGACCCGGCCGCGGCGGAGAAGATCGCGCAGCAGTTGAACATCTCGTACGTGAAAGTGCCGGCAATGGGGCGCGGGGCGGTGTATCCGCAGATCGGCGGCTCGACGGAGATGGACGACAGCCTGTTCGAGTTGACGAAGCCGGGCGGTGTGACGCCCGTCATCACGACGCAGGGGAACAAACTGGCGATGGCGGTGCTCGATCAGATTATCCCGGCGCGGCAGGCGGAGTTGAGTGAAGTGGAGGGACAGATCCGGCAGTCGATCGTCAATGAGAGGGCGCAGCGGCTGCTGGCGGAACGCTCGAATGAGCTGCTGAAGAAGGTCCGGGAGATGGGCGGCGATTTGAAGAAGGCCGCGGCGGCGATGAAGCTGGAAGTGAAGAGCGCTCCGGCGTTCGGGCGCGAGGGTCAGGCGGAGGGCATCGGCTCAGCGCAATACCTGGAGCAGGCATTCCGGAGCGATGTGGGCGCGGTGTTCGGTCCGGTGAACGTGACTGGGGTGAATTATGTGTGCAAGGTGACGGGAAAGACTCCCGCCGACATGAGCAAGCTGCCGGAGCAGCGCTACGACACACTGCTGCGCTTGAAGAGCCGCAAGGCGCAGGAACGGAAAGATCTTTTCGAGGACGGCCTGGTGCAATATTTGAAGAGCAAGGGCGTCATCAAGATCCACCAGGACACGGTGAAGCGGCTGATTGACAGCTACAAGAACTCCTAGCGCATGATCGAAGCGCTGCTCGAGTTTCTCCGTATTCTCACCAATCCGGAAAAACTGATTCATCTGTTATCGACTGTGCTCGGGGGTCCGCTTGGCTACCTGATGCTGTTCGGGGTAGTGTTTGCCGAGACCGGTCTGCTGGTGGGTTTGTTTCTGCCGGGTGATTCGCTGCTATTCACGGTGGGAGTGGTGGCGGGCGCGGGGGAGTTGGATATCGTGCTGATCAATGTGCTGCTGATGGCGGCGGCTATTATCGGCGATGGGACCGGGTACTACCTGGGGATGCGGACGGGACCGGCGATTTTCCGTAGGCCCGATTCGCTGCTGTTCAAGCAGGAGTACCTGAAGCGAACGCACGAATTCTACGAGAAGCACGGCGGCAAGACGATCATCTATGCGCGGTTTGTTCCCATCGTGCGGACCTTTGCGCCGTTCGTGGCTGGGGTGGGGCGGATGACATACCGGCGATTCCTGTCGTTCAATATCTTCGGCGGCATCGGATGGGTCTTTCTGATGACGATGCTGGGGTATGGATTGGGGAATGTGCCCATCGTGAGGGCGCATTTCGAAAAGGCAATTCTGGGAATCATTGTGATTTCGGTGATGCCGGTGGTCTGGGAGTTCGTGAAGAGCCGGCGGCGCTGAAAGCCGGGAACCCCCGGCAGGGGTAGCGCGTTCCTCCTTATATGAGGCTTGTCGTTTTGTGTCTCATCGGCGGCGGGCTGCTGTCCGGACAGACGATCGAAGAGAACCGCAAGGCGATCCGCAAGACTATTGAACTGCTCGAGAAGGGCGAGGACAACCAGAGCAAGTTCCTGTTCGTGCGGCGGCGGGAGGTGCGGGAGTTCGACTCAGACGGGCAAGTGAAGTTCAGCGAGTCCCATACGATCCGGCGGGAGGTGGTGGACGGACATGTCATAACGCGGCTGATCGCGCGGAACGGGGAAGCGTTGAGCGCCGAGGAGCAGAAGCGGCAGGACGGGGAGATCCAGGCGCAGGTGGCGTCGATGGCGGGGCAGCCGCCGAAATCCGCGCCCAAGGTGAAGAACGAGGAAGCGGAGATCATACGGGAACTTCCGGATGCGCTGGACTACCGGTTGGCGGGTATAGAGAAGCGATCCGGCAGGGAGGCGGTGGTATACGAGTTCCAGCCGCGGCCGGCTTACGAGCCGAAGAAACTGAAATTCCGCATGTTCGAGAAGGTCCGTGGAAAGTGCTGGATCGACAGACAGACGGGGGAACTGATGCTGGTGGATGCGGTGGTCTTCGACGACGTGAACATCGGTTTCGGGGTGTTGGGGCGGATCGCGAAGGGGACCGAGTTCCGGATGGAGCGGCGGGAGGCTGTGCCGGGCTGGTGGGTGGTGGAGGCGCAGAAGATCAAGTACGACGCGCGGGTGCTGCTGGTGAAGGCGCTGCGGCGGGAAGTGGACATCCGGTATTCGGAGTTTCAACCGCGGGATTAGCCGCGGAAGGGGGCGAGCCATTGGCCGGGGAGGGACTTGGGATAGGTTTCGATGCCCTCGAAGCCGAGGTGGAGGGGTGGATTGGCGGGCATGTAGGCGGTGCGAAAGAGCCAGTCCCATAGACTGAGGGTGATTCCGAAATTGCGGTTGATGGGTCCGGAATCGGGATGATTGTGATGCCAGATGTGCATCTGGGGGCTGTTCAGGAGGTATTTGAGGGGGCCGAGGCGGAGGCGAAGGTTGGCGTGGGCGTAGTGGCCGATGACGGTGTTGAGGATGCCGTAGGAGAACAGGACCGCGGGGGCGAAGCCAAAGATGACCGCGGGCATGTAAAGGACGGAGCGGTAGACGAAGATCTCACCCCAGTGAAAACGCCAGTCGCCGAGCCAATCCATGTCGACGATGCTGTGGTGAACCTTGTGGAAGCGCCACAGGAAGGGAATGCGATGAAGGGCGTTGTGGACACACCACTGAAGGAAATCGAAGACGATGAGGAGGATCAGGAACTGGAGCCATTTCGGTTTATCCGCCATGAGGTTCCGTGTAATGAAGGGCTCGGGGTTATAGATGCTCAGCAGACGTTGTGCGGCGAGGGCGATGAGGATGCCGAGATATTCGGCATTGAAGACGAGGTAGACGAGGTCTGAGAGGATGCGGGGGCGGAGGAGGGGTTGATTCTTGCGCCAGGGACAGAGACGCTCGGCGAAGACGAAGGCGAGCGAGATCCAGAAGAGCCAGACTGCGTAGACCACGGCGGTCAGCCTCCGATGGCGTACATGGGCCGAGGGGGCGGAACAAAACCTTTCGTATTGATTTCGTGTCCGATCCACTTGGCGCGGACGTTGGCGCGGATGAGATCGGCGATTTCTTCATCGCCGGCGCCGGAGCGAAGCAGGTCCTTGACGTTCATTTCCTCGATGGCGAAGAGGCAGTAGCGGAGGTGGCCGTCGGCGGTGAGGCGGATGCGGTTGCAGTTGAGGCAGAAAGGCTTACTGACGCTGGCGATGAAGCCGACGCCGCCGATGCCATCGGCGAAGCGGAACTCGGTGGCTGGGGCGCGAGGGTCCTGATTCGGGATTGGTTCGAGGGGACAGATTTCACGCGCGAGCATGGCGAGCATGTCGTCCATCAGCAGGACTTTGTCGCGCTGCCAGAGCCCCTGGCTGTCGAGGGGCATGAACTCGATGTAGCGAACCTCGATGCCGCGTTCCCGGCCGAAGCGGGCAAGGGGCACGATGTCATCCTCGACGAGGTTCTTGACAGCGACGGCATTGATCTTGATAGGCCCGTAGCCCAGTGAGCGGCAGAGTTCAATCCCTTCGACTACCTTGTCGAAGTCATCGCGGCGCGTGATCTGCCGAAAACGTTCCGGGCGGAGCGTATCGAGGTGGACGTTGATGCGGCGCAGGCCGGCATCGAACAGCGGCTGGGCGAGTTTGGGAAGCAGGACGCCGTTGGTGGTGAGGGCAAGATCCCGCACGCCGCCGATGGAGAGGATCTTCTGAATGAGAATGTGCAGGTCCTTGCGCAGAAGCGGTTCGCCACCGGTGAGGCGGATCTTGTTGACGCCGAGGCCGGCGGCGACACGCACGAAGCGCTCCACCTCCTCGAAGGTCAGGATTTCAGCGCGCGACTGGAAGTTCGTGGCGTCCTCCGGCATGCAGTAAAAGCAGCGAATGTTACAGCGATCGGTGACGCTGATGCGGAGGTTGTCGTGCAGCCGGCCGAAGGTATCGACGAGAGGGGGCATCTTGTCAGGGACTAGCGTAGGGCCAGCATGCGTTCAATGGGAATGCGGGCGCGCTCCATGATTTCCGGACTCAGTTCAACGCGAGGTTCGAGCGAGCGGAGGCAATCGCGAAGTTTCTCGAGCGTATTGCGCTTCATGTAGGGACACTCGCTACAGTTGCAGTATTCGTTGGGGACGAAGTGGTACTTCTTGTGGGGCGCCCGCTGCTGGAGGCTGTGAGAGACGCCGCTTTCGGTCATGATGATGAACTCGTCCGCGTCGTGATGAATGCACCAATCGATGATGGCCGAGGTGGAGCCGATGAAGTCGGCCGATTTCAGGATTTCCGGAGGGCATTCCGGGTGGGCGGCCAGGAGCGCGGCGGGGTGCTGGGCGCGAGCGGACAGCAGGCGGCGGGCCGAGAACGTAGCGTGGACGACGCAGGCGCCCTGCCAGATTTTCATATTCTCGCGTCCGGTCTGTTTCTTGACGTAGTTACCGAGATTGATATCGGGCAGGAAGAGGATAGGCTTCCCGGCGGGAATGGAGTTGACCACCTGGACAGCGTTACGGGAGGTGCAGATGATGTCGCTTTCCGCCTTTACTTCCGCCGAGGTGTTGATGTAGCTGACGATGGCGTCGTCCGGATGGAGTTTCTTGTACGCCCGGACCTGATCGGCGGGGCAGCTATCCACCAGACTGCAGCCGGCTTCCCTGTCCGGGACGACGACGATGCGATGCGGATTGAGGATTTTAGCCGTTTCGGCCATGAACCAGACGCCGCAAAAGGCGATCACCTCGCCTTCGAAGGACTGGGCCTTGCGCGCAAGTTCGAGGCTGTCGCCGACTACGTCGGCGAGATCCTGGATTTCGTGCTCCTGGTAGTGATGGGCGAGAAGGATTGCCTTTTTCTGCCGTTTGAGGTGAAGAATCTAGCCGGTAATGGTGTCTGTCGCAATCATTGGGAATACCGCAGGCGGCTATCTTTATTTTACCCTCTTAGCCTCCTGAGTACATGGATGCGGACGAGGGGCTCCAGGGTTCGGCTTACCGCTTTCGTTATTCAGAGAGTCCAAAGCGCCGGCAGGTGGCAGTTGCCATCAAAAAGCTTGAGCCGGCAGAACGCCTTCAGGCGGCCTGCCGGCCTATTCACTCCCTGTTGATAGTCTGGCCGGGGGGCTTGCCTCAGGACTGCTCTTCGCCGCCCTCTTCGCGCCCTTCCTTTATCGCCTTCAGCCGCTCTTCCCGGCGCCTGGCGCGTTCGGCGGCGCGCTTCACCAGTTCCGAACCGACCAGTTCGAGCATCGCCTGCTCGGCTCCATCGCCCTTGCGGGGCCCAAGCCGCACAATTCGCGTATAGCCGCCGTTGCGCTGCCCGAACCGCGCGCCGAGCTTATCGAACAGTTTCTTCACCGAATCCGCCGTTTGCAGGAACCCGGCCGCCTGCCGCCGCGAATGCAGGGTGTCGGCCTTGGCCAGCGTAATCATCTTGTCCACCAGCGGACGGGCGGCCTTAGCCTTCACCACCGTGGTGACTACGCGCTCATTCTCGATGACGCTGGTCACCAGGTTCCGCAGCAAGGCCTTGCGCGCGCTGACGTCGCGCTTGATCTTGTAACCACCCACTCGATGTCTCATGTTTCCTTCATACCTCCCTAGTGATTACAGATCTCCGTTGTCGCCTTCCGACGGCGCAAAAGGCGCCGGGCCGCCACTGGGCCCAA